>JAZDMQ010000030.1:0-20822 GCA_043800755.1 bacterium
TCGTGATCATGTGCAACCATGCCGGGACTCACATAGATGCCCTGAACCACATCGGCGAACTGCGTGCGGACGGTAAAATCGCCATTTATGGCGGCAAGACCGCCGACCAGATCAAGGAGTGGTGGGGGATGAACTGGATGTCCGGCGCGGATATGGTCCCCATGGTTCTCCGGGGAGTGGTCCTCGACTTCTGCAAATACTTCGGCGAGGATCCGATGATGAGAGAGCTGACCGCGGCGGACATCCAGGGCTGCATGAAGGCTCAGGGGATCAAGGTGATGCCGGATCAGCCCACCGCTTTTCTACTTCGCACCGGATGGATCAAGCCCTGGCTGAAGGGAAAACCGATTGATGGCGAGGGTGGACCCAACCTGGAGGCGCAGAAGTACATGAACTCCATCGGTGGGGTGGTCACTGGTGCGGACAGCGTTTCCTATGAGTGGATGCCCAATATCACCCATCCGGTCCACCGGTATATGTGCCTGAATGGATGGCTGATGAACGAGCTCCTGAACCTGGAGGGGCCCGCTGCGGATGGCGTCTATGAGGGCGTCTATATCGCTCTGCCGCTGAAGATCCGAGGCACCTCGGGCTCCAACATCGACCCGATCCTGATCAACTAAAACTAGCCAAGGCTGGCGAACCTCCCACCCGGATCCGGGTGGGAGGTTTTTTTATTGTCCCTGGGGAGGAAGAAGAAGATCATGAGCATCAAAAAAACATTGGCCGCACTCTGGATGCTTTGTATGGTGATGCTTTGGAGTACCGCTGTTGGTGCGGAGCAGGCAACCGACCAGGGCGAGGTCTCTTCATTACACCAACAAGGTCAAGAGCAATTAAAGGTCTATCATTTCCAGGAAGCCGAGGCCCTGTTCAAGAAGGCCTTAGAGAAGGAACCCACCCATTGCCCGAGTTTCATGGGCTTATTTCACCTCTACCTTTTGACAGAGGACCTGAAGAACCTCCACGAACTCATGGGCCACTCTTCCTCTCTGCAGGGTTGCACCGAGTCCGACCAGGATTATCTGGAGGGCATCAAGGCCGAGATGAAAGGCAAGCGGAACGAGGCCCTGGACCGATATGAGGCCATCGTCAAGCGAGATCCCTCCGATGCCAAGGCCCCAGCTTATGCGGCCTTGGTCTACCTGGGCTTGAAGCAGTACACCTCCGGCATCGAGGCCTGTCAGCAGGCGCTCCAGTCCGATCCGAAATTCTACTTGGCTCATAATGTGTTAGGCCGGATCTCCCAGGCCCAAGGGAATCTGGTGGGGGCCATGGCAGAATTCCAGAAGGCCCTGGAGGCCTTTCCGGACTATCCCTTTGGCCATGCCTCGTTGGGCGATGTCCTGCTGAAGAGGGACATGGGGGAGGAGGCCAAGGCCCACTTTCAAGAGGCAGAACGGCTGGAGCCGAAGAATGGCGATCTTTTGGCCTACATGGGAAATGCCTTTCTGGATGCGGGCAAGAAAGAAGAGGCAATCCGCTATTATCAGAAATCCCTGGCGGTCAATCCTGAGAATGCCATAGTCCACTATTACCTGGCCCGGATTCACCTGGATTTGGGCAATGACGAAAAGGTGGAGGAGGAGGTAGAGGCCGCCCTTCGTTACGCCCCACAGCTGCAGGACATGTATGGCATGTTTGGATACATCTACCTGGAGCGAAACAAGCTATCCCTGGCGGAGAAATATCTCAAGAGGCAGGTCGGCTTCAATCCCGATGACCTCCAGGCCCGCAACGCCCTCTCCTGGGCCTATTTCTTCAAGGGAGACTACGATTCGGCGGAGGCTGAGGCCCGGGAGATGATCACCAGAAACCCTCAAATCATCAATGGCTACAGCAACCTGGGCCATGTCTTGATGGAGAAGGGTCAGTTCTCGCAGGCGATCGAACAGTTTCAGAAAGGGATTGCCATCCGGCCAGAGGTTCCCGAGCTGCACTCGGGTATGGCCCATGCCTTGCTTAAGAAGGGGAAGCTGGAGGAGGCGCAGGCCGCGGCCGAGCAGTCCTTGAAACTGAATTCCCAGGGCCTGGATTCCCATTTGACCCTGGGCCTGATCTTTGCGAGGAAGGGGGAATTCGATAAGGCGCAGGCAGAGTCAGAAACCCTCTCCCAGGCCAAGGAGGCGCCCCATCTTTCCCCTTACCTGTTGGGCCAGATTGCGCTGCAAAGAGGGGAGAACGAGAAGGCCATGGAGGCCTTTCGCAAGGCCAGAGAACTGTTTCCCACGATGTCGGCGGAGTACCTGAGGGGGGAAGCCCTGGCCTATTTGCAGAAGGGCTCCCCGGCTGAGGCGATTGCGGCCTCCCAGAAGGCCATCGACATGAATCCCCAGTTTGCTCTTGCCTATCGGGATTTGGGCGTGGCCTTTCTTGCGCGGGGGGACAAGAAAGGTGCCCGGGAGGCCCTCCAGAAGTTTCTTGAGCTGTGGAAAGGGGCCGATGAGGATAATTCCGAGGTAAAAGAAGCTAAGAGTCTCCTGAAGGAATTGGGATCGTGAAGGGCGGCAGAAGAGCGAGGGAGTTCGATGAATAAAACCGACGATGCGACAATGAGGTGTGCAGTCTGGTATGGGGGGAGGGATATCCGGACGGAGGAGAGGCCGATCCCCACTCCCGGGCCGGAGGAGGTCTTGATTGAGGTGGCCTGCTGTGGGGTCTGCGGGACCGATGTCCACATCCTGGAGGGGAAGTTTCCCCTCTTCCAGCCCCCTCGGATCATTGGCCACGAGTATGCGGGCAGGGTGGTAGCCGCCGGGGAAAAGGTAACGAAGGTCAAGGTGGGGGATCGGGTGGTGGCAGAGCCGGGGAAGGTCTGCGGCTATTGCCATTTCTGCCGCAGCGGACAAGAAAATCTCTGCTTGAACCGCGTCCTACACCAGGGGGCCTTTACCGAATATACGGTCATGCCTCAACACCTGGTCTATCCCATCCCGGAGGCAATATCCTTTGAGGTGGCCTCTTTGACCGAGCCCCTGGCCTGCTGCCTGCACGCGGTGGATTTGGCCCAAATCCCCTCCGGGGCGAGGGTGCTGGTCCTAGGCGGGGGGGCCGTCGGGCTGATGCTGGCCCAGCTTTCCCTTCGGTCCGGGGCGGCCAAGGTCCTGGTGAGCGAGCTCCAGCCCCACCGTCGGGATTTGGCGCGGCGGTTTGGGGCCATCGCCGTCGATCCCGCCTCCGAGGATCTGAAGGCCCGAGTTCTGGAGGAGACGGCAGGTCTGGGGCCAGAGGTGACCTTTGAGGCGATCGGGAGGCCTGCGCAGGTAGAGGAAGCCATCGGCCTCACCCAAAGAGGAGGGACGGTGGTCATCGTGGGGGTGGCGGATCCGGAGGTGGAATTCAAGGCGAAGCCCTATCAGATCTTCGCCAAAGAATTGACCATCAAGGGCTCCTACATGCGGCCTTACACCTATCCTCGTGCGATCACCTGGCTTTCGCAATTGGATTTGGAGCCACTGGTTAAAATGGAATTTGGCCTGGAAGACACCTTGCTGGCCATCGATAGCCTCAAGATGGGCAAGGGAGTCAAGATACTGGTCAAGCCGAACTGAGAATTGTCGAGGGCAATCAGGAGTAACAACCCGCAAAGGAGGACAAGAAAATGGCTTTTACCCCCAAGGGCATTATACCCGCCATGGTCACCCCCCTGGACAAGAAAGAGAAGCTGAATGAGAAGGCATTGCGGCAGTTGACGAACTACCTCATCCAGGGTGGAGTTCACGGGCTCTTTCCGGTGGGCAGTCAGGGAGAGTTCTTTGCCCTGGAATATGAGGAGAAGGTCAGGATTATGGAGATCGTGGCCGAAGAGGCCCGAGGGAGGGTGCCCGTTTACGCCGGAACGGGGGCTATCACCACCCGGGAGGCGATCCGCCTCACCCAGGCCGCGGAGTCCATGGGGATCGACGCGGTCTCCATCATCACCCCCTTCTTCCTGGCCCCCACCCAGGACGAGCTTTACGATCACTATGCGGCAATCGCCAAGGCGACCAAGCTGCCTATCCTACTCTACAATAATCCCGGCCGAACCGGCGGAGTGAAGCTGTCGCCTGATCTAGTGGTGAAGCTTTCCCAGGTCAAGAACATCGTGGGGGTCAAGGACTCGAGTGGAGATATGACCGTTACCGCGGAGTACATCCGGCGCACGGATAAGAAATTCTCCGTACTCGCCGGGCGCGACACCATGATCTATTGCACCCTCTGCTATGGGGGGACGGGCTCCATTACCGCCACCGGGAACGTCTGCCCCCAGCTGGTGACTGAGATCTACGAGGCCTTTAAGCGGGGGGACCACAAGAAATCCCTGGAGGCTCAATATCAGTTGGCTCCCCTACGGGTCGCCTTTGATCTGGGTTCCTTCCCCGTCGTCATCAAAGAGGCATTGGAGATGATCGGCATCGCAGCCGGGCCATCGCGCGCTCCGGTGAAGGGATTGGCCAAGGAGAAGAAAGAAGAGTTGCGGAAGGTGCTGAAGGAGATGAAGCTCCTGTAGCGCCCGCTACGCCTCAGGGCCCCTGTTCACCTTTCTATCGCCCTCTGCCCTTTTGTTTGAAAGGGCAGAGGAGGCCGGCCTTCCCCATTGGTATCCGGCAGCGGGAGCGGGAGTAGGAGGGGCATTTCCTCTTGACAAAGAGGAGGGGGATTCTTATATTGGCCTAGATTTGCTGGTATATAGGGTAAGTGAAGGAGGTGACCTCATGGAACCTTGGCAGCAGGAAAAGGCAATCGGTGTCTTACAGAAGGCGATCGCCATCGAGAAGGAGGGGCAGAGCTTTTATCAGAACTTGGCGAACCGAACCCAAAATCCCCAGGGGAAGTCTATGTTCGAGTTCCTAGCGAAGGACGAACAATCCCATATTGAGAAGCTGCAGGCGGAGGTCGATTCGCTCAAGGGCGGGACCTGCGTCGATCCGGCCTCATTCGAGAAGGAGGATCAGCCTCGTAATCGGGAGTCCTTCTTCGCCAGAGCCAACGGGGAGATGATTCCCAAGATGAAGGGGGATTTCACCGAATTGGATGCGGTGAAGGTGGCCCTGGATATGGAGAATAAGGGTTATGCCTTCTATGAAAAGACGGCCGCGGAGGCGGTCGATTCCATGGTGAAGGGGATTTTTCTATACCTGGTGGGGCAAGAGAAAGAACATCGGGAACTCTTGCACAACACCTTGGTTTTACTCGAGGCCCCTCTGGAGTGGTTTGGCAAGGAGGAGCGTCACATGTTCGACGGCGGCTAAGTCGGCGGCGCTGGCGGAGTGACAGAAAAAGCGTCTGGAGGAGAACCCAGACGCTTTTTCTGTCACTCTATTCCCCTTGCAGGGTAAGCTGGTGGCTGATCTCGATGCACCCGGAGACGCTCTGGGCGGCAGGGCAATAGGGCAGGTAGGCGTGGAAAGATTGCTGGGCGGCCTCCTCCTTGCCCTTGGGCAGCTTCAGGAAATAGTGCACCCGGATCTTGGTGATCTTAAGGAGCCCTCCCACATTCTCGATATCGCCCTCTATCTCGGCCCGATAGCGATCTTCCGGGGTATCGATCTGTTGTTTGGCCAGTACCCGGGCCAGTGTCCCCATCATTCAGCCGCCGGTTGCCGCCACGATGTAATCGAGGGTGGCGGGATGTTCCTCCTCCGGCTCCACCCCGTAGAACTTCTTGATTCCACCATGGACGCCAAAGTAGATCGGTTCAGAGAAGCCCTCGATTAGAGCCTTTCTCACCGTTCCCTTCGCCCGGGTGATGGAGATCTTTGAGGTATGAACCACTTTCCCCTTCGACATTTGCCCTCCTTCCGTAAAGGTCGGTTCGCCACTGCTGGCTTGACCAGGGGGGATGAGCGCAAGAAGCGTTAGGCCCAAGCCTGCGATCAAGGGTTTTTTCGCGGCCCATTTCATCATGAAGGGTCCCCTCCTTCCCCTCAATCACCAGTACCTTCAGATAGAAGAAGTTTAGCATACTCGTATTGCTTTGTTAAGTAGATTTTTGTCTTGACATGGGTGGGCAAATGAGATAACTACTAAAGTAGTGACTATTCCCTCTGGTAGTGAGTTAAGGACCCATGAATGACCTGATCGGGAAATTGGCGGAGTTGGGGTTCAGCGGATACGAAGCCAAGGTCTACCTGGTTCTGCTGCGCCAGAGTCCCTCTACCGGCTATGAGATCAGTAAAGCCTCAGGGGTTCCTACTTCAAAGATCTATGAGAATTTGCAGCGCCTGAAGAATAAAGGCCTCATCTTCAGCACGGAGGATAAGCCGGACCAGGCCAAGAAATATATCCCCATCGACCCCCAGGAGCTCTGCAGCCTACTTTCCCGCAAGATCAAGAGAAACCTGGATCAGGTTGCTGCGGCTCTGGCCAATAACGAGCCGCCCAAGGAGTCCTCTTATGTCTGGGCCATCTCCGGGCGGGACGCCGTCCTGGCCAAAGGGGAGAACCTGATCCAACAGGCGAAGAAGACCGTGCTCCTCTCCGCCTGGGACGAAGATCTGGAGCCACTGCTGGACGCCTTGGAAAAGGCGGCAAAGCGCAAGGTGCGCATCGCCATTGTGAACTTCGGCTCTCTGCGACCCAGATTCGCCATGGTCTTTCCCCATCCCATTAAAGACACTATCTACAACGAGAAGGGGGGCCGGGGGCTCACGATATGCGTGGATGCCCAGACCGTGTTGGAGAGCATCGTCGGTCCAGAGCTCCAGGGGCAGGGTGCCTGGAGCCGAAACCCGGCCTTCGTCACCGTGGCCGAGGATTATCTCAAGCACGATATCTATGTGATGAAAGTGATTAGTCGTTTCGACAAATTGCTCCGGAAGACTTACGGGGAGGGATACGAGAAGTGGCGGGATATCTTTTCCGATGAGGTGAACTAAATGGAATACGCTTGCCGCATCCAACACCTGAAAGGCTCGGCCATTCGCGAGATGCTCAAGATGACCACGGATCGGGAGATCATTTCCTTCGGGGGAGGGTTGCCCGACGCCCGCCTGTTTCCCACCCAGACCCTAGCGGTCCTGGCAGAGAGAGTGGTCAGAGAACATGGGCAGACAGCGCTCCAGTACGCCCCCACCGAGGGGCTGCTTCCCTTAAGGGAGAAGGTCGCGGCGTTCCTGAGGGCTAAGGGCATTGAAGTGGGCGCTGACCACATCCTGATCACCCAGGGCTCGCAACAGGGCATCGACCTCCTCTCCAAGCTCTTCCTGGACCCGGGAACCCGCCTGCTGACAGAGGATCCGAGCTATCTAGGGGCCCTTCAAGCTTTTCGATTTTTCGAGGCAGATCTCTTGTCCGTGCCCGTGAATGGAGAGGGAATGGTTCTGACAGATCTGGTGGAGGTCCTGAAGAAAGGGCCCCGCCTGGTCTATCTGATGCCCAATTTTCAGAATCCCACTGGCATTCAGTATTCCCTGGAATCCCGTAAGGCGGTGGCCGAAGTGCTTCTCGATCAGGGAGTGGTGCTAGTGGAGGATGATCCCTACGGGGAGCTCATCTATGATGGCTTACCCCAGCCCTCCCTCTGGAGCTTCTACCCCGGGCCGTGCAAGGTCCATTTGGGCACTTTCTCCAAGACCATCGTACCTGGCCTGCGGGTGGCTTACCTGGTCTCTGACCCCGAGCTCATTCAGCGTCTGGCCCTGATCAAGCAGTCCTCGGACCTTCACACCAATTCCCTGGGACAATGGATCGTCAATGCCTTTCTGGAGGAGGGATTGCTCCCAGGCCACATCGAGCGGATCCAACAGTGCTATCGGAGGAAACGGGATATCATGGCTGCGGCCATCAGGGCGCATTTCCCCCCCTTCGCGCATTATGAGACCCCAAGGGGAGGCATGTTCTTCTGGGTACGGATCCCTGCGAGCCTGGAAGCCATGCAGCTTCTGGAGGCCTGTCTGAACAAAGGGGTGGCGTTTGTCCTGGGTAACGACTTCTTCATCCAGCAGCCACGGCACCACCACTACCTTCGCCTCAACTTCACCTCGGCGGCGGAAGACAAGATCGAAAAGGGAATCGCGGTGATTGGCGAGGAGATGGGAAGACTGGCGCCCCACCCTGAGGAAATTCCTGCCTTCCGCTAAACCTCTTTTCCTGCCTGCGGGAGGTTTCTTCCTTACGCCTTCCAAGCCATTGGGCCCGGGCGGCTCAAGATGCCTCCTTAAGGGAAATCCGCTGGCCCGCGAGAAAAAAAATCCCTTTACAAATCAAGCGAAATTTGGTAATTAGAAAATCCGGGGTGAAAAAGGACGATTGTCCGCTGGGCCAGAAACGGCCCTGAGGAATCGCAAGATATCCGGTTTTCGATTCCCTGACGAAGGATTCTCTGGGCGGGAATAGCTCAGTGGTAGAGCATCGCCTTGCCAAGGCGAGGGTCGCGGGTTCAAGTCCCGTTTCCCGCTCCACTCGATTTAAGTTGGAACCAGTAGTGATTCATTTATCATTTTGAGCGAGCAAGCTCAGCCCGCAAAGGGAAAGGCGGAGGGGGAATCGCCCAAATTCCTCCTCAAGCATTTGCGCCTGATCACCGGGAAGAGATTTTTTGGGGTGTTATTTCTCCGGAAAATGTCCGAGGAGATGAACCCTCCAGGATCGGCGGCGTAGCCAAGTGGCTAAGGCAGAGGTCTGCAAAACCTTTATTCAGCGGTTCGAATCCGCTCGCCGCCTCCAATTTGGACAGGATGTCTGCTTTTGCTAACTTGGGGTGGCTGCCGGGGTGGCGGAATTGGTAGACGCAAGGGACTTAAAATCCCTCGGGCTTTCCAGCCCGTACCGGTTCGATTCCGGTCCTCGGCACCAAAAGAGGGGACGATCGCGAAGGCACGTAGCTCAGGGGGAGAGCGCTTGCTTGACACGCAAGAGGTCGGCGGTTCAAGACCGCCCGTGCCTACCACTCATTCCTTTGCCGCATACTGGATGAGCTCAACAAACGGTTAGATCTCAAAGGGCGGGGCATCATCGGCGAGAAGTTGCTGGTGGTGCCTTTTATTTGGAAGAGGCGATTTATGGGGAATTCAATTCATATTGCGGTAAGGGGTGGAAAAGAAGAGGAATTTGTCCCCGGCATCATGATCTCTCAGGCGGTTCAGGAGCTTGCGGTCCAGCCCGCTGCCGAGGCGTTGGCAGCCAGGGTCGATAGAACCCTGCTCGATTTGAGCGTTCCTTTATACGAGGATTCGGAGATCGAGCTGGTCTTTCCGGAGAGTCAAGAGGGACTCTCCATCGTGCGCCATAGCACCTCCCATGTGATGGCAGAGGCGGTGGGACAGTTGTATCCCTCGGTCAAGTATGGCATCGGCCCCGCGATTGAGGATGGCTTCTATTATGATTTTGATCTCCCTGAGACCTTGTCGGAGGAGCACATGGAGAGAATCGAGGCCAGGATGCGGGAGATCATCCAACAAGATCAGATCTTTCACCGCCGTACCATGACCAAAGAGGAGGCGAAGGCCTTCTTTTCCGAGCGAAACCAGGAATGGAAGGTGGAACTCTTGGAAGAACTGGAAGGGGCCCCCACCATTTACGAGATTGGGGGGTTCTCCGACCTGTGCCGCGGCCCCCATATTCCTTCGACTGGAAGGATCAAGGCCTTCAAGTTGCTGAGCGTCGCCGGGGCTTATTGGAAGGGCAATGAACGGAATAAGATGCTGCAGCGGATTTACGGGGCGGCCTTTGCAGATGAAAGGTCACTGGCCGAATTCCTCCAGCGCCAGGAGGAGGCGAAGCGGAGGGATCACCGTCGCCTGGGGAAGGAACTGGATCTCTTCAGCATCCATGAAATCTCCGGACCTGGCCTGGTGCTGTGGCACCCCCGTGGGGCGGCACTGAGGCGCATCGTGGAGGATTTTGAGAAGGACGAACACCTGAAGCGAGGCTACCAAATCGTTTCTACACCCCATCTGCTGAAGGCGGATATCTGGGTGGTCTCCGGCCACTATGAGAATTACCGGGAGAACATGTACTTCACCGAGATCGACGGGGTGGAGTATGGTATAAAGCCGATGAACTGCCCGGCCCATATGCTTATCTATCAGAACGGGATTCGCAGTTATCGAGATCTGCCCATCCGGTTTTTCGAGTTGGGCACCGTGTATCGCCATGAGAAGTCCGGGGTGCTCCACGGTCTGTTGCGCGTGCGGGGCTTTACCCAGGATGACGCCCATATCTTCTGCCTCCCCGAGCAGCTCAAGGAGGAGATCAAGGGAGTCCTCGACTTTGCCCTCTTCATGATGGAGACCTTTAGCTTCAACTATCATATCACCCTGGGGACTCGACCCGAGAAGTTCATCGGCGATGAGGCACACTGGGATCGGGCGACCTCCTCCCTGGTGGAAGCCCTGGTCGATAAGGGGTTGGAATATCGGGTGGCGGAGGGAGATGGGGCCTTCTATGGTCCCAAGGTGGACATCGCCTTAAAAGACGCCATCGGCAGGGCCTGGGATGGTCCCACCATCCAGGTGGATTTTGCCTTGCCCGAGCGCTTCGACCTCTCCTATGTTGGCTCGGATGGAAAGAGACATCGTCCGGTCATGGTGCACCGCACGGTCTTGGGAAGCATGGAGCGCTTCCTGGGGATCCTCATCGAGCACTATGCCGGGGCATTCCCGGTTTGGCTGGCCCCGATTCAGGTGCGGATCTTGGCCCTGACCGAGCGACAGCAGCCTTATGCCGCCCGCCTTTTTGAGCGACTCATGCGAGAGGGTCTGCGAGTGGAGATGGATCTGCGCAATGAGAAGATCGGCCTGAAAGTGCGGGAGGCTGAGATGTTGAAGATTCCCTACATGCTGGTAGTGGGTGATAAGGAGGAGAAGGAAGAATCCGTCTCTTTGCGGGAGCGGAGTGGAAAGGATTTGGGACGGATCTCCCTGGAGGAATTCCTCCGCTTGGCGAAGAAGGAGGCTCGATTGCCAGAGGGCCGTTCCCTTTAGGCGAAACTGAGGAGGTGAGTGGACTATCGGGAGAGCGGGAAGGGTTAACGAGAAGATCAGGTGCAACGAAGTAAGGGTCATCAATCCCAATGGGGTTCAACTGGGAGTGATGAGCCCGCAGGAGGCGCTACAAACAGCCATGAGCTTGGGTCTGGATCTGGTGGAAGTCGCACCAGACGCGAATCCTCCGGTGTGCCGGATCATGGACTACGGGAAATATCGGTACGAGCAAAGCAAGAAGGCAAAAGAGGCGAGGAAGAAGCAGACCGTCATCCAGATCAAAGAGATCAAGATGCGACCCAAGACGGATGAACATGATCTGCAGTTTAAAACCAGGAACATCGAGAAGTTCTTGAAGGAGGGAAACAAGGCGAAGGTTACCATGATCTTCAGGGGTCGTGAGGTGATGCACACCAACCTCGGAAGGAAGATGCTGGATCAGCTGGCCGAGGAGCTTAAGGAGTGTGCCATCATCGAGCAGATGCCCTGCCTCGCAGGTAAGAGCATGGTGATGATCCTGGCCCCGAAGCATTAAGTTGCCCCTGTCCCGCGCCGCATTTCTTTCGGCCGCCCACCTGGGATTGGAGAGGTCATCCCGCGCCTGAATTGGGAGATGAAGACTCGAAGGAGGGTATTATGCCCAAAATGAAGACGATGAAAGGGGCGTCCAAGCGTTTTCGCATGACCGCCCACGGCAAGATTAAACGAGAGAAGTCATTCGCCAACCACATTTTGACCAAGAAGTCTCAGGGCAGAAAAAGGAACCTGAGGAAACCGGCGTTAGTTTCCGATGCGGATTACGATCGCATCCGGCGCTTGCTGCCTTATGCCTGAGCATCGGGGCTGGTAGCGAGAGGAGTCCTGGGGATGAGACCCGGGATTTGAATAATATGATTTCAGCAAGGGTAAGATCTTTGGAGGATTAGAATGCCAAGGGCAAGAGGCGGTTTTAAGACCAGGCGAAGGAGAAACAAAGTCCTCGCGATGGCCAAAGGCTATTGGGGAGGGAGGAGAAAGTTATTCCGTACCGCTCAGGAAGCGGTCGACAAGGCCCTCCAGTATTCCTATCGCGATCGCAAGGCTCGGAAAAGGGACTTTCGACGCCTCTGGATCGTCAGGATTAACGCTGCCTCTCGGCAGCATGGGCTCTCCTATCAGCTCTTCATCTCTGGACTGAAAAGGGCCGGGATCATTCTGGATCGTAAGGTCTTGGCGGATCTGGCAATTAGGGATGCGGCTGCCTTCAGCCGCCTCGTCGATATTGTCCGGTCGCAGCGTGCTGCTTGAAGGCTCAGCATCGCGGGAATACCGCCAGGATATTCCTGGCGGTATTTTTATCGTAGGGCAAGAGGGAAGGAAAAGGGGATGTGGGGAAAGCTGGCCCAGTTGAGGGAAGAGGCGCTCTCTGCCATACGGGCTACCCGCAGCATGGACGATCTGGACAGGGTGCGCATCCAGTACTTGGGGAGGAAGGGATTCCTCACTTCTCTCCTCCGAGGAGTGGGCGCCCTGTCCATGGATTTACGCCCTGAGGTGGGCAAGCAGGCCAATCTCCTGAAGGCGGAGCTGGATGATCAGCTTCAGCGGCGCATGGAGGAGATCAAGGCTCAAGATCGGGAGCAGATGGAGAGGGAGAGGAAGATCGATATCACCCTTCCAGGAAGGCCGCTGACCTTGGGGTCCGTACATCCCTTGACAGCCGTCTTTCAAGAGATTATCGAGATCTTTTCCCATTTGGGCTTTGAGATCGCGGAAGGGCCGGAGGTGGAGCTGGACTATTACAACTTCGAGGCCCTCAACATACCCAAGGATCATCCGGCCCGGGACATGCAGGATACCTTCTACATTTCGGATGACCTGCTTCTGCGGACCCATACCTCCCCGGTGCAGATCCGCGTCATGGAGAAGTACCAGCCTCCCCTCCGCATCATCGCTCCCGGCAGGGTGTATCGGCGGGATGACGATATCTCTCACACCCCGATGTTTCATCAGGTGGAGGGATTCTTGGTGGACGAGGGGGTTAGCTTCGCAGATCTCAAGGGGGTCCTGGAGGTCTTCGCCCAGCAGGCCTTCGACCAGGAGACCAAGGTTCGCTTTCGCCCCAGCTTTTTCCCGTTTACCGAGCCGAGCGCGGAAGTGGACATTGCCTGCATCATCTGCAAAGGATCGGGGTGCCGGCTCTGTTCCCAAACTGGATGGCTAGAGATCTTAGGATCGGGGATGATTCATCCCGCCCTTTTGGAGAGGGTGGGCTATGACCCGGAGAGATGGAGCGGTTTTGCCTTCGGGATGGGGGTGGAGAGAATCGCGATGCTAAAATACGGCATTGACGACATCCGGCTCTTCTTCGAGAACGATCTGCGATTTCTGCAGCAGCTGCAAGGGATATAGAAGGTAGATCAGGGATTCAACGATGAAAGTGAGCATCAACTGGCTTTCCGATTTTGTGAAGGTCGACCTCCCGCCGGAAGAGTTGGCCGATCGATTGACCATGGCGGGCCTCGAGGTGGAGGAATGTGCTCGCGGGGGGGGGGAATATGGCGGAATCGTGGTGGGAAGGGTCCGCTCCGTCAGTCCCCATCCCCAGGCCGATTGGTTGAGCCTGTGCCAGGTGGAAGTCAAGTCGGAAGTGGTTCCCATTGTCTGCGGGGCGACCAACATTCGGCCCTCTCATCATGTGCCGGTGGCGCTCCCCGGGTCGGTCCTTCCCAACGGCACCCGCATCGAGAAGGCAGAGATCCGAGGGGAGATCTCCTTTGGCATGATGTGCTCAGAATTCGAGCTGGGCCTGGGGGAGGATGCGACGGGCATCCTGATCCTCCCGGAGGATAGCCCCCCGGGGGAGCCGATCTCCTCCGCCCTGAAATTGGAGGATTGGGTCCTGGATATGAGCGTTACCCCCAACCGGGGCGATTGCCTGTCCGTTCTGGGGATTGCCCGGGAGGTGGCCGCGATCCTGGGCGCTCCCCTCCGTCAGTGGGAGGCGAAGCTGCAAGAGGGGGGAATTCCCATTGAACGCTTGACCTCGGTGCGGATCGAAGACGAAGACCTGTGCGGCCGCTATGCGGCGCGGGTGATTCAGGGGGCAAAGATTGGCCCCTCCCCCCTGTGGATGCGCTGGAGGCTGCAGACGGTAGGTGTCCGGCCCATCAGCAATGTGGTCGATGTCACCAATTATGTGATGATCGACCGGGGCCAGCCCCTCCATGCCTTTGATTTTGACCGGCTGAAGGGTAAGAGGATTGTGGTGCGCCGGGCGAGGGAGGGAGAGACCATCGTTACTCTGGATGGGATGAACAGGGCGCTCACCCGGCAAATGCTGGTTATCGCGGACGCGGAGGATGCTGTTGCGGTTGCCGGGGTCATGGGAGGCTCTACCTCGGAGGTCGGACCCCAAACCCGGGCCATTCTCCTGGAGAGCGCATGGTTCAACCCGGTGAGCATTCGTCGGACCTCCAAGGCCCTTGGTCTGCAATCGGAGGCCTCTTACCGTTTTGAAAGGGGGGTGGACCCGGAGGGCACCGTCCGCGCCATCGACTGGGCGAGCCAGCTCATGTTGGAAGTGGCAGGAGGGGAATTGGCGGCTGGGGTCTTCGATGCCTATCCTCGTCGCTACGCCGCCCAGACCATTCCTCTCCGGACGAAGAGGGTCAATCGCATCTTGGGGGTTGGATTGAGCCGGAGACAAATCGCCTCGATCCTGAATCGACTGCAATTCCCGATTCCCTCCCAGGGTGACGGCACAATCGAGGTTGAGGTTCCCAGCTTTCGGGGAGATATCAACCGGGAGATCGACCTCATTGAGGAGATTGCCCGCATCTACGGGTACGAGCGGATCCCCAGGTCCCTGCCCCAGGGAGCCATTCGGCCGCAGGAAGCCTCTTGGGCGCCCTCCGTGGAGAAGCTGATCAAGCGTCTGATGAGTGCCTCCGGCTTTTTCGAGGTGATAAATTTCAGCTTTACAAGGCGGGAGGTCTTTGATAGATTGCGCCTGGCAGGGGATGATCCCCTGCGCAAGACAGTGGCCTTGAGGAACCCCCTGAGCGAGGAGGCCTGTGTCCTCAGGACCAGTCTCCTGCCAAGCCTGTTGGAGAATCTGCGCTGGAACGAGAACCGGAATCTGCGGGATGTGAAGATCTTTGAGATCGCCAAGACCTTCCATGCGTGGGATTCTTCGGACCTGCCTCGAGAGCGAAAGGAAATGGCGGCGGTGGCCATTGGCGCTCGCGGGGCACTCCATTGGGATGGAGGAAAGGGGGAGGTGGACTTCTTCTTCCTGAAGGGGGTCTTGGACGCCCTGGGGAAGATGTTGGGCCTAAAGATGGAATTGGGCCCCATTGCTTTTCCCTTCCTGCACCCGGGGAGGGCAGCCGGGATTGAGGCGGGCGGACATACGCTCGGATGGATTGGTGAGATTCATCCAGAGGTCGCTGAGGGATTTGGCCTATCGTCAACTCCCTTTGTCTTCGGATTGGCCGATTTGGAGTTGATTGCCACCCTTTTCCATCCCCAGAGGAGATATTCATCTCTTCCCAGATTTCCAGCAGTGGTGAGGGATGTGGCGCTGATGGTTCCCGGGGACCTTCCCTGCCTCAGGCCCTACGAATTGATCCGGAAGGCGGGAGGGGATCTGGTAGATGAAGTAAGGCTCTTCGATGTCTACCAAGGGCAGAAGATTCCTGCCGGTTATAAGAGCCTGGCTTTTTCCATTTACTATCGGGCCGAGGATCGGACACTGACCGATGAAGAGGTAAATCAGGTCCACGGTGCCCTTCTGGAGGTCCTTAGGAGGGACTTGGGGGCGGAAATCAGGTAAGAAAAGGGGGATCCAGAAACCGTGAAGGCACAGGGGGCGTTAGCGGAGAAGTTGAAGGAATTGGAGGCCAAGATCAGGATACTCCTCAGCGAGGTTTCTCGATCGCGGCAGGAGAAGAAAGACCTGATGGCCGCCATGAAAGAGTTAGAGGCGAAAGTGACTGCGCTGGCCGAGCAGCTCGATGTGGAAAGGGCAGAGAAGGAACAACTGGGTTTGGAATTAAAGCAAGTGGCGGAAGAGAAAGAGGAGATTCGGTCGAAGGTTGAGGGGATGCTGGCGGAGGTGTCTCGTATGGAATCGAGTCTCAGTGAGCCGGCCTGAGGAGATTGAGGATGGGCATCGCCAAGGTAGAGATCTTTGGTGAGAAGTACACACTGCGTGGCGAGGCGGATGTCGAGCACATCCAGAAAGTGGCCCAGTACGTAGATGGCAAGTTCTCAGAGGTCGCGAAGTCCTCGCCAACCCTTTCACCCAGCAAGATGGCGATCTTAACCTCCTTGAACATTGCGGATGAGCTCGTCCGTTTTGAAGAGGAGAAGACGGGTGTAGAGAGTTTTATTCTGGCAAAGATCGGGGAATTGATATCCTTGGTGGAGGAGGAGATCAAAGCGATCCCTTGATGAGGAGAGGTGGTTCAGGTTCAGGAGTCTCACAGAAAAGAAAAAGGCTTGCCGCATAGAAATAAATATGGTAATTTGTCTCTGGTTATGGTGTCAGATCGCCGGAATCCCCTACCGTGTTCGTGATGGGGCGATTATTTTTGAGCCAACACATCCAAAAGGGGAACCCCTTTCCAAGCATGGTGCGCAGGCCCTCGAGAAGGGAAGCCTAAAGTGCTTTCGGGGTGCCCACCTGGTTCATCAGGTTCAAAAAGATAGCTCTCACACGGCATTCGTAGGGGGTTTTTCTTTTCTCGTGACTTCCGATCTTTATCGCCTTACCCTCCCTTTCCTCCATCGCGGATCCTCTAAGTCCCCGCGTTCTGTCCCCTGACTGTTCGTTCGTCCCATGTCGATTAGTCTTTCCATCTTTCAGGCCAAGCGCCTTTTGCGCCAGAAGATGCGCCCGTTGCGGGATGCCCTCTCCCCGGAAGAGAGGAGGGAGAGGAGTCGGAGGATCTTCAGCGGGTTGGAATCGCTTCCCCTGTACCGGGAGGCGGGCCTGGTGCTCTATTATGCCTCCTTTGGCAGCGAGGTGGACACCTGGGAGATGATGGACCATTCCCTGAGATCCGGCAAGAGGATTGCCCTGCCGCGGGTGGAGGAGACCTCTTTAGGCATGATGGCCTTTGAAGTTAAGGACCTGGATCGCGACCTCCAGCCAGGCTATCGAGGGATTCGTGAGCCCCAGGCCGAGGGGACCCGGCCCGTGAAAGGAGAGGAGTTGCGCCTGATCGTCGCCCCGGGCCTGGCCTTCGATGAGCGGGGTTATCGCCTGGGTTACGGGAAGGGCTATTATGACCGCTTTCTCGCCGGCCTCTCGCTGAGGGTTCCCTCCGTGGGGTTGGCCTATGACCTTCAGATAGTGGAAGCCTTGCCGGTTTCATCCGGGGACTTTCCTTTGGACTTCATTATCACTGATCAGAGGATCATTTTTGGAGCGAAAGCGATGATATCTACTTGAGAGAATTCCCAGTTCAAACAGGGGTGCATTTCCCCCATCGAGGGAGGTGAGGACGGTTGCATCTGGTAACCCCTTTTCATATCGCAGTATTGGTCATTGGTTTGATATGCATCGGATTGGGGTATTTGCTCCGCAAGTACTTTGTGGAGAGCAAGATCGTCGATGCCGAGTCCTTGGCCAAGCGAATCTTGAAGGAGGCAGAGAAAGAGGCGGAGGCCAATCGTCGCGAAGCAGCGCTGGAGGCCAAGGACTGGATCTATCAAGCCAAGGCAGACTTCGAAAAGGAGACGAAAGACCAGAGGGCTGAGCTTCAAAACCTGGAGAGGCGACTCAACCAGAGAGAAGAGGGCTTAGATCGCAAGCTGGGCCTGCTCGATCAGAAAGAGAAGGAGATCCTGAGCCGGGATAACGAACTCGCTTCCCGCGAGAGGGGAGTGGCGGAGAACGAGGTCAAATATAAGAGGCTGTTGGAGGAGCAGAGACAGCAATTGGAAAGGATTTCCGGTTTTACCTCGGAGGAGGCGAAGCGGATGCTCATCCAGAGCTTGGAGAACGAGGCCCGGTTGGAGGCATTTTCCAAGATCAAAAGGATCGAAGAAGAGGCAAAAGAGACAGGCGAGAAGAAGGCCAAGGAGATTATTTCGACCTCCATCGCCAAGTGTGCCTCGGAGTATGTCATGGAGGCCACCGTCTCGGTGGTTGATCTGCCCAACGACGAGATGAAGGGGCGGATCATCGGCCGCGAGGGGAGGAATATCAGGGCACTGGAAAAGGCCACCGGCATCGATATCATCGTAGATGACACCCCGGAGGCGATTATCCTCTCGGGATTTGATTCGGTGAGAAGGGAAATAGCCAAGTTGTCACTGCGACGGCTGATCGCTGATGGCCGGATTCACCCTGCCCGAATCGAAGAGACCGTGGAGAAGGTAAAGAAAGAGGTGGAGACGACCATCCGGGAGGCGGGAGAGCAGGCCTGTTTCGAGGTGAGGGTGCCCAACCTGAACCCCGAGCTGGTGAAGCTGGTGGGGCGCCTTCACTTCCGCACCAGTTACGCCCAGAACTGCCTTCAGCACTCCAAAGAGGTGGCACACCTGGCCGGGGTGATCGCCTCGGAACTGGGGATCGATTTCCGCTTTGCCAAGCGGGCGGGCCTGCTTCACGATATCGGCAAGGCGGCCGATTTCAGGAATGAAGGCTCCCATGCCAAGATCTCTGCCGATGATGCTCGGCGCTACCACGAGCACCCGAAGGTGGTTAACGCCATCGCCGCTCACCACGGGGAGGTGGAGCCCAATTGCATTGAGGCGATCATCGTGCAGGCGGCGGATACGCTCTCGGCCACCCGACCCGGGGCCCGGCGGGAGGTCCTGGAGACCTATGTGAAGCGCCTGGAGAAGTTGGAGGAGATTGCCAACTCTTTTGCCGGGGTCACCAAGTCCTATGCGATCCAGGCAGGAAGGGAGATACGGATCATCTTAGAGAATGTGGAGATGTCAGAGGCCCAGGTGGGACAAATGGCCCGGGATATTGCCAAGAGGATCGAGCAGGAGTTGGAGTATCCGGGCCAGATCAAGGTGACGGTCATCCGGGAGACGAGGGTCATTGAATACGCCCGCTAAGGTCAGGGGATAGGGATGCGTGTCCTTTTCATCGGGGATATCATCGGGGCGCCGGGCAGGGAGATTGTGGCCTCCCTGCTTCCCGAGCTGCTTTCGGAGCTGGAGATCGATATCTGCCTGGCCAACGGGGAGAACGCGGCCGGGGGCTTTGGCATCACCCCTGCCGTGGCATCCGAGCTCTTCTCCCTGGGGATCGACCTCCTGACCTCGGGAAACCATGTGTGGGACAAGAAGGAGGTCGAGGAATACATCAAGGGGGAGCCCCGCTTGCTCCGGCCGGCGAATTACCCGCCAGAGGTCCCCGGCCATGGCCTCCACATTTTGAAGAAGAATCAGCATTCCCTGGGGGTCCTCAACCTCTCTGGGCGCACCTTCATGCCCCCCCTCGATTGCCCCTTTCGGGTGGCGGACAAAGGGGTCTCGCGCCTCAAGGAGGAGGCCAAGGCTACCCTAATTGACTTTCACGCGGAGGCGACCTCCGAGAAGAGGGCCTTCGGCTGGTACATGGCCGGAAGGGTCTCTGCGGTCATTGGCACCCATACCCATGTGCAGACTGCGGATGAACAGATCCTGCCCGGCGGGACGGCCTACATCACAGATGTGGGGATGACGGGATCGGCAGAATCGGTAATCGGCATCGTCAAGGAAGAGGCCATTGCTCGGTTTCTGACCCAGATGCCCCAGAGGTTCACTATGGCCAAGGGTTCCCCCCTGTTCAATGGCGTGGTGGTGGACATCGACCAAAAGGGGCAAGCCACCCAGATCATGAGAATCAATCGTTGAGGAGGAATAAGCGCAATGGCGGCCCAGATCATCGATGGCAAGAAGGTATCTCAACAGATTAAGGCGGAGCTGAAAGGAGAGGTCCAAGAGCTCAAGGAGCGACACGGGCTCACCCCGGGGCTGGCAGTGGTCCTGGTGGGAGAAGACCCGGCCTCCACGGTTTATGTCCGTAACAAGGGAAAGTCCTGTCAAGAGGTGGGCATCCTTTCTCGTCAATATAACCTGGCCGCCACTTGCTCGGAGAAGGAATTGCTTGATTTGATTCAAGGGCTGAACCAGGATGCCCCCATCCATGGGATATTGGTGCAGCTTCCCCTGCCCGACCACATCGATGAGGAGGCCATCATCAAGAGCATCAACCCGATCAAGGATGTGGATGGATTTCATCCCGAGAATGTGGGCAATCTGATCTTAGGAAATCCGAGCTATCTGCCTTGCACCCCGGCGGGCATCATGGTCTTGTTGGACTCTATCGGACTGGAGATCAAGGGTCAGCATGCGGTGGTGGTGGGCAGATCCAATATTGTGGGTAAGCCGGTCAGCTTTCTGCTACTGCAGCGCCACGCTACCCTCACCATTTGTCATTCCCGCACGAAGGATCTCTCCTACCACACCCGGCAGGCGGACATCTTGGTGGCGGCCATCGGCAAGGCCAAGATGATCAAGGGCTCCATGGTCAAGAAGGGGGCAGTGGTCATCGATGTGGGGGTGAACCGCCTGGAGGGCGGCCTGGTGGGGGATGTGGACTACGAAGAGGCCTCCCAGGTTGCCTCTAACATTACGCCCGTCCCCGGAGGAGTGGGGCCCATGACCATTGCCATGCTCCTCAAGAACGCGGTCCTGGCATGCAAGAGGCAGAACAACCTGGCCTGAAGGAATTGAGCCATTTGCGGAATTGACAAGATAGACTGAACAGGGGCCAGTGGCCCAGAGACAGAGGCGGAAGAGAGAAAAGGCATCGGATAGATGGTTTGTCCCAAGATCCCGGTGCCTTTTGCGTTTGCAGGCGCTCAGCGGCTCGGCAGCTCGCCAGAGGCCCGCTGGGACCACATGAAGGGGCTCCGTGCGCCTTCA
>JAZDMQ010000034.1:0-67457 GCA_043800755.1 bacterium
GCTGCCGGCCCGCAGCGGCCTATCAGATCAGGGGCCGAGGATTCAAGGGTTCGAAGGATTCAAGTAAGAATACAAACATCACCTGGACCTCCTGGCCCGTTCCTCTCTCCCCTTAGAGTCGTCAATCCTGGATTGTGCCTCATATTTCCTTGACGGCTGAGAGACACAGAGAAAAGCCATAACAACTGACGGCACAATAGATGCCGCCAAAGAAGTCAGAGGTAAACTTCCTCGCCGGTCCGGTCGGCTCCTGAGCGACCTCGGGCGTTTATGAGCGAGGAGAGCTCGGCGATGTCAGGCCGAGCTGTCTGAGCCCTCCGATAGGCTTTTGAGGAGGGCGAGTTCTCGGCCGCCGAGCTCGCACGAGCGAATGCACGCGGGAGCGAAGGGGGCGGCCGGACCGGCTTCCAATCTCCCGCTCGCGAAAGTCCCTTCCCCCCGCTCCAATTCCTCAGTGCAAAACCGATCGGGCCAGGGTATAGACAAACACCTTGGCCGCTCCTGCCTTAATCAAGGTCTTGCTCGCCTCCTGGGCCGTCGCACCCGAGGTGCATATATCATCCACCACGAGGATGCTCTTCCCCTCCACTCTTTCCGGCCTTCGCACTGAAAATGCACCCTTGAGATTCTCAAATTTTTTTCCCAACGGAAGGTCGCTCTGGGGCAAGGTCGGACGGGAGCGGACCAATTGGCGGGCCTCCATCTTGATTCCCAGAGAATTGGCCAGGATCTGGGCCAGGATCAAGGATTGGTTGAATCCCCTCTCCCGGAGGCGGCGAGGGTGGAGGGGAACCGGAAAGAGGAGGTCCAGGCCCGAGGGGTACCACTCCGAGGGAAAACGATCGACCATCAGGCGGCCCAGGTGTCTCCCCATCTCTTGACGCTTGCCAAACTTGAAGAGGTGGATCGCCTCCCGCAGGGTCCCCTCATAATAACCCACGGATCGGGCCTGGGCAAAGGGGGGCTCCTTCAGGCGGCAGGTTCCACAGACGAATTCTGGGGCGTCGGCCAGGGCCTGCGGCGAAGGAAAGGGGATGCCGCATCGAGGGCAATAGGGGGGATCGATCATGCGGATGCTGTCCCAACAGCTCCCGCAGATCAGGGAGCGATGGGAGCACAAGGGTCCTCCACAGACCCGGCAGGGTGAAGGAAAGAAAAGGGAAAGGAAGGCATCCACCCAGCCGCCCCACCCTGGCCCAGAGAGCGGCTTCCCTCGGGATACAAACCTCTCCGCCATAGTGCCTCTTCGCGCTCCCCGTGCTGCGGCCCGCCCCTGCCTCGCGTCCGGGGAGCTATCAGACCAGCAGGGATTCTCCTTCCATCTCCGAAGGCTTTTCCAATCCCCAAATCTGCAAAAGAGTAGGGGCAAAATCGGCCAGGATCCCCTCCCCCAGCCGAAACGGGGCCGGGGACTGATCTTTGATCAGGAGGAAAGGAACCGGGTTGGTGGTATGGGCCGTGTGGGGTTGGCCGGTCTCATAATCCACCATCTGCTCGGCGTTGCCATGATCGGCGGTGATCATGATGATACCGCCCGATCTGCGCATCGCGGAGACCACCCGACCCACACAGGAATCTACCACCTCAATGGCCTGGATGGCCGCGGGAAGGATGCCGGTGTGCCCCACCATATCGGGGTTCGCATAGTTGAGGAGGATGAAGCGATAGGCGCCGCTTTGAATCCTCTTCTCCACTTCCTCGGTGACCAGGTAGGCGCTCATCTCCGGCTGCAGGTCGTAGGTCGCCACCTTGGGCGAGGGGATTAGGCACCGGTCCTCGGCGGGAAAGACATGCTCAATGCCCCCGTTGAAAAAGAAGGTGACATGGGCGTACTTCTCGGTCTCGGCAATCCGCAACTGGGCCATCTCCCGCGAAGAGATCTCCTGGACCAGGATATGTTCCAAGTGCTGGGGCGGATAGGCAATGGGGAGGTGGAAGGTCTCATCGTACTCGGTCATGCAGACATAGCTGGACAGGTGAGGGGGGGTGGGCCGGGCAAATCCCTGGAAATCGGCCAGGGCGATGGCCCGCGTGATTTCCCGCGCCCGATCTGCCCGGAAGTTGAAGAAGATGACGCTGTCCCCGTCCTCGATCGAGGCGAGGGGAACCCCTTTCTCCTCCATGATCACCGTGGGGAGGACGAACTCATCCGTCTCTCCCTGTTCGTACGCGAACTCCAGGGCGGAGCAGGCATCCTTCCCTACCCTTCCCTTCCCCAGAACCATGGCCAGATAGGCTTTTTCTACCCTCTCCCACCGATTATCCCGATCCATGGCGTAATATCGGCCCATGAGGGTGACGATCTTGCCCACCCCGATCCGGGAGAGCCCGTCCTCCAACTGGCGCAGATAATCGATCCCGCTTTTCGGGGGGGTGTCCCGGCCGTCGAGAAAGGCATGGATGAAAATCCGGGGCAGACCCTCCTGCTTGGCAAGTTGCAGCAGGGCCAGCAGGTGGTTGATGTGGCTGTGAACCCCGCCGTCGGAGACCAATCCCAATAGATGCAGGGCGCCCTCCGCCTCCTTCGCCTTGCGGATTCCCTCTAATAGGGCGGGGTTACGAAAGAAGCTTCCCTCCCGGATGGCCTTGGAGATACGGGTGAATTCCTGATAGACGACCCGACCCGCGCCCAGGTTGAGGTGGCCCACCTCCGAATTACCCATCTGCCCATGGGGAAGCCCTACCGTTTCCCCAGAGGCTTGAAGCAGGGTGTGGGGGTAGCGTCCCCAGAGCTCATCCATGTTGGGAGTTTTCGCCAGGGCGATGGCATTGCCCTCCTGGCGCGGGTTGATTCCCCAACCATCGAGTACGATCACCAGAATGGGAGACAGGGAAGAAGACATAGGGGTCAAAAGCGAATGGGGCTCTGCAAAGTTGAGGGTTCTGAGGGTCTGACCAAGGTGCGCAGTTCGTCGGAGAGGCTATTCCACTCTCCACAACTGGAACACCGGTCCTGCCATTGAAGGGTCTTGGTTCCGCACTCGGAACAGCGATATTGAAACAGAGGGGGAGAGGGGGAGAGGGCTTCCTTGAGCTGCGCCAACGCCTCACCCCACCGCCGCCGGCGTTCGTAAATCTGGGCGAGCAGGAAATGGGGAAGGGCGAAGCCGGGAACCTCCCGGGTCAATATCTGAAATTGCCCCACTGCCTCGTCGATCATCTCCAGGCGATAGTAGAGCTTTCCCAGATGGAGGCGGAGCAAGAGGTCTTGAGGATAGCGCAGGATCCGTTGGTGATAAAAGGAGACCAGGCGCTGGGGCTCTTCCCATTCCAGGTAAAGCCGCTCGATCCGCTCTAGGAAGACGCCGGAGCGAGTGATGTCAAAGGCCCGTTCCCAGACGCGAGCCGCCTTCCCCTTGTGTCCACTCTGATAATAGGTCTCCCCCAATTGCAGATAGGCGGGAAGGAACCCCTTGTCCACTTTCACTACCTCCCGATAGATCTTGGCCGCCTCCTTGAATTCCCCCTGAGCCAGCTTGGCGTTTCCAATCTCGTAGCGGCACCCGAGCAGGATCCGCCTCTGCGTCCCCGCCTTGGTCGCCTCCTCCGAGGATTTCAAGAGATCCTGCTGCACCTCCAGGGCCTTATCCCACCTCCCCTGTTTGATGTATAAGCCCCGCAGCTTCTGTCGGGCAGCGAGATTTTCCTTGAATGCCTCCCTGATCCTCTCCAGGATCGTGATGGCCTCATCGGTCTGCCCCGCCCTCTCATAATCCGTCTCCAGGTCCATCAAGACCTCCAGATTGTCGGGATCCAAGTTCCTGGCCTTGAGGTGCAGGCGAATGGCCTCGTTATAATCTCCCTCCTGCAGCGAGATCTCCCCCAGCCGGAGGAAGGCCGGGATGTTGCCGGGATCCCTCAACAGGATCTTGCGGAAGAATTGCCTCGCCTGGGCCCACCTCTTCCCCAGCAAAGACCTCATCCCTTCGTCGTAGATCTCCCTGATCTTCTTATTCTGCCGCAGATCGCGCGAGAGGCGATAGGAGGACAGGGTGCGTTGCAGATCGTAAATGGTCGCGAAGAGGAGGGTGATCAGGATTCCGGCCAGGAGGGGAATGATCACCAGGACGGTCAGGGGCATTTCATAAATGCCCAAGGAGGAGAGATCGATGCTCACCAAGCCCCTGTTGTGGTGAGCAAAGAAGAGGATCAGCGAGCAGAGGACCAATATGGTAAAGAGGAAGAGACGCGGGAACATGATCAGTTCCTTACCGGGGAGTCGCTCCTTCTTCTTCCTTCTCCTTACAGGCGATGCACAACTGTGCAAAGGGGAGCGCCTCCAGGCGCTTCAGGAAAATGGGGCCCTTGCAGTGCTCACATTTGGCATAACTGCCTTTCTTGATCTTGTCCAGGGCGATATCGATCTGCTTCAATATCCTCCGCTCTTCATCGCCCACCGAAAGGAGAAACTCCTTGGTGTAGGCGGAAGAGGCCTGATCAGCGATGTCTTGAATCCCATCGCTTCCGGTCTCCATGCTGGAGCTGCTGCTGCTTTGGACCTCTTTAATCAGCTCCTTTCTTTTCTCCAACAACTTCTTGCGAAATCGTTCGAGTTGAGCGGTATTCATAGCACTTGACCTCCCATGAGATAGGGGCCGGTGAGAAACCCTTGCTTCCTAATGCGCTTCCTGACCAGCAGGCAAATCCTCCGAGGGGATGATGCACATACGGGGAGCGTCCCTCCAGAGACGTTCCAGGTCATAATAATCCCTCGTTTCCTCATCGAAGATATGGATAATGAGGTCGCCGTAATCCAACAAGATCCATTTCGCCTCCTCGTAGCCCTCTCGATGGTGGGGCCTAACCTTGGTTGCGGCCAGCCGCTCTTCTATCCGCTCGGCCAAGGCATGCACCTGGCGGGCAGTGGCAGCACTACAGATGAGGAATCGGTCCGTATAAGAGGAGATGCCCTTCAGGTCCAACATGACCAAGCTGTCGGGCTTGATCTCCAGCGCGGCAGAGATCGCCAGGCTCAACACCTCTTCATTTTCGATGTTCATCTCCCCAATGAAGGCAATCTCCCCGGCTTCTGATTCGCCTTGGGGGGCTGGGGAACCACCTCGGGATAGCCCCTGAGGTCTCCGGCCCCTCCCCCATGATTCTCCCGATAAAGTCGATTCTTGGCCACATAGGCGGCCACCGTGTCCGGCACCAGAAACCGAACGCTGCGCCCCTCTTCGACCAGTTGACGGATTTCAGTGGAGGAGATATCCAGGGAGACCACCTCCACCAGGAGGACCAGTCCTTTCCCAGGGGTCTTGATCTCCTCTTCAGAATCGATTTCCGAGATCTTGAGGTAGCGAAAACGCGGATTCCCCAGCTTTTCCAATTGTCTTGGCTTCAGAGACTTCTCCACGTCGTCGAGGCGCCACCCGGGGCGGGCCGTGACAATGAACTGGACCGAGGTGAGAAGCTCTTTGGCATCCCTCCAGGTGGAGATCTCTAAGAAAGCATCCACCCCCACAATGAAATAGAGGACCGTATCCTTGCCATACATCTTCAGGAGCTCCTGCACCGTCTCTACCGAATACGATCTGCCCGGGCGATCGATCTCAATCGAGGAGACCGAGAAGTAAGGGGTAAAAATGGTGGCTAGGGAGACCATCTCGTACCGGTGGAGGGCGGGGGCCACCTCGTTCTCATTCTTGTGCGGCGGGCAGGAGGAAGGGATGAAGATGATCTTGTCCAGATTGAAGGCCCAGTAGATCTCCTCCGCCGCCCGTAGATGACCTAAGTGAATGGGATCAAAAGTTCCCCCCATGATGCCGACGCGCATGCAACCTCCTTTTCTGGCCGAGCAGGTCCCTCCGCGAGCTATTCTGCTATATTAGCACAAAACGCGGCAGAAATGCACCAACAGGACTAATAGGCAACTGGCGCTGGGTTTGCCAGCCTACCCGTAGCGTTCCCGGCTCCCCAGGAAGCAAAGGGAAGTCTTCTTCCCCCGGGGCGAGGAGAGGGTCATTACTGCGACCTTCGAACCTGCCCTTGTCCCAAGACGACAAACTTCGTGCAAGTCAATTCCCGCAGTCCCATGGGCCCCCGGGCATGCAACTTCTGGGTGCTGATCCCGATCTCTGCCCCCATGCCGAACTCTCCTCCATCGGCAAACCGGGTGGAGGCATTGACAAAGACCGAGGACGCGTCCACCTCCTGCAGGAACCTCATGGCCCGGGAATAATTCTCGGTGATGATGGCCTCGGCCAGGCCAGAGCCATGGCGGGCAATATGATCCAGTGCCTCCTCCATATCCGCCACCACCCGAACCGAGAGGATGAGATCCAGGTATTCCGTATTCCAATCTTCCTCCGAGGCCTTCTTCATGGAGGGCCAGAGGGCGAGGGATTTGGGGCATCCGCGCAGCTCGACACCGGCTTGCTCCAGTTGAGCGGCCACGGCGGGAAGAAAAGTGGGGGCAATCTTCTCGTGAATAAGGAGTGTTTCCATAGCATTGCAGACTCCGGGCCGCTCCACCTTGGCGTTGAAGGCAATCTCCTCCGCCATGGCCGGTTTGGCATCCTCATCCACATAGATATGGCAAAGTCCCTTTTCGTGCCGAATCACCGGGATCTGAGAATTCTCCACCACGAAGCGAATCAGTTCAGGTCCCCCCCGGGGGATAAGGACATCAATGAGCTGGGGAAGTCGAAGCAGCTCTAAGACGGCCGCTCGATTTGGGTTTTCCACCAAGCTGATGCAGTGTTCGGGGAGATCTGCCCGCGAGGCTTCCCTGACCAGAGTCTGGGCAATGGCCATGTTCGAGGAGAGCGCCTCCTTCCCTCCCCGCAAGATGACCGCGTTGCCCGCCTTGAGGCAAAGCCCAGCGGCATCAGCGGTCACCGAGGGGCGGGATTCGTAAATCACCCCCACGACCCCCAAAGGCACGCGCATGCGTCCCACCCTCAGGCCATTGGGACGGACCTCCATGCCCGTCACCTCTCCCACTGGATCAGGCAATCCGGCGATCTGCTCCAACGTATTCGCCATCGCCCGGATCCGTTCGGAATTTAAGGTCAGCCGGTCCAGGAAGGCACCGGTGTAGCCAGCTCCCTCGGCTGCCTTCAGATCCTGACGGTTGGCCTTCTTGATGACATCCTCTTCCGCCAGCAAGGCCCTGGCCATTCCCTTCAAGGCTCGATTCTTCTGGTCAGAGGAAGATCTGGCCAGCCGCCTCGAGGCCGATTTAGCGCCCTCCGCCTTCTTTCTCACCTCCTGGGCTAGGGTCAAATTCTCCTCTCCATGAGCGCTAGATTGTCGCGATGGATGACCTCATCCGAATGTTTATACCCCAAGACCTTCTCAATCTGGCCGCTGCGACAGCCCTTGATGCGATTGACCTCCTCAATCCCGTAATTGACCAGGCCTTTGGCAAACTCCAGCCTCTCTTCGTCCAGGAGGGTCACCACATCACCCGCTCGGAAATCCCCCCAGGCGTCCAGGATGCCTGAGGGAAGTAGGCTCTTCCCCTTCCGGATCAGGGCGGATTTGGCCCCGTTGTCCACGGCGATCATCCCCTGGGAGTGGGTGGCGAAGGCCAACCAACGCTTCCGGCTTGCCATCCGGTCCGGCTCCGGCAGAAACAGGGTGCCCACAGCCTTGCCCGTCATGATCTGTCCCAGGATCCCCTCCACCCTCCCGTTGGCCACAATGGTTGGAATGCCGGAGGAGGTGGCCACCTTCGCGGCCAGGAGCTTGGAATTCATCCCACCCACCCCCATTCCGCTGCTCGAATCCTTCGCCCACAGCTTAATATCCGATGTGATCTCCGGGACCAGGGAGATGAGACGGGCGCGTCGACTCTTTCGGGGGTCGGCGGTAAAGAGGCCGTCCATATCGGTAAGGATGATGAGGAGATCGGCGTCCACCAGATTAGCCACCAGGGCTGAGATCTGGTCGTTGTCTCCAAACCGGATCTCCTCTACCGCCACCGTATCATTCTCGTTGACAATGGGGATTACCCCCAGGTGGAGCAGGGAGATGAGGGTATTGCGGGCGTTCAAATAACGAGAGCGATCTCGCACATCGTCCTGGGTGAGGAGCACCTGGGCTACCATCTGCCCTTGAAACTGAAAGGCCTCCTGATAAGCCCACATCAAACGACTCTGGCCGATGGCCGCGGCGGCTTGCTTGGAGGGAATATCCTTGGGCCTTTCCTTCCACTTGAGCTGGCTCAACCCCGCCAGAATCGCACCGGAAGAGACCAGTATCACCTCCAGACCCTTCTCTCTCAGGGAGGATAGCTCGGAGGCCAGATGGTGAATGCGGCAGGGATCTAAACGGGATTGCCCGGAGGAGAGCACGCTGGAGCCCACCTTGACCACTAATCTCCCGGTGGACCGGGCGATGTCCAATCTGGACTGGGTCTTTTCAGGTGCGTTGGCGTGCATCGCGGATGGGTCCACCTTGAACCTGACTTTGGAGAGTGGAATCCAGGTAAGAGACGAGGGGCTCCAGACCCTCACGGGTCTTGGACGAGATAAAGAAGAGTGGGATTCCTTGCCTCCGGCAGAAATCCTCTAAGTGAGCGCGGGATGTGGGATCGCAGGGCAGGTCGATCTTGTTGCCCGCGATCACCTGGGGCCGTTGCCCCAGCGCGGGATTATAGGAGGCAAGCTCCCCTTGCACGATCTGGTATGCGCGCAGGGGATCCTGGGAGGCCTCCTCGGATACATCAATCACCTGCAACAGAACTTTCGTGCGCTCGATATGGCGCAGAAACTGGTTTCCCAGTCCGGCCCCCGATGCAGCCCCTTCAATGAGCCCGGGGATGTCGGCGAGCACAAAAAACCGGAGATCTTTTAGCCAGGCCACGCCCAGGTTAGGGACCAGGGTGGTGAAGGGATACGAGGCGATCTTGGGATGGGCAGAGGTGATGGCCGCCAACAGAGTGGACTTGCCCGAATTGGGCAGTCCGATGAGTCCAACCTCCGCGATCAGCCTCAATTCGAGCAGGATACTCCGACTTCCACCTTTTCCCCCCGGCTCCGCCATCCGGGGTGCCTGGCGGGCAGGGGTAGCGAAGTGGGCATTCCCACGTCCGCCCCTTCCTCCTCTGGCCACCAGAACCATTTGGTCGGCCTCGGTCAGATCTGCCAAGGCCTCACCGCTCTCCTCGTCTATGACCAGCGTGCCTCGAGGGACTTTAATGAAAAGGTCCTGACCGTCTTTTCCCTGCATGAGCTTTCCCTGCCCGTGGCCTCCTCTTTCTGCTTGATAGCGCTGGCGATATCGGGGGTCGATCAGGGTTTTATAGGAGGAATTCGCCTCCACATAGATGGAGCCACCCCTGCCTCCGTTGCCCCCGTTTGGGCCTCCCCGGGGAACTCCCCTCTCGCGGCGAAAACTGATGCAGCCATTTCCCCCGTCCCCTGCTTTGATGAAAATCTTAGCCCGATCGACGAACATGGATAAACCAAGTTGAGCGAGCCTGGTGAAAACGGACCGCCAACGCAATCCCCCCGCCAACCTTCGGGATTGTAGGCGCAGGTAGCGATGGAAACCTTACAGTGAAAGTTCCCTCCAGCAAGCTCTGGGGGGAGTTTCAAAAAAAAAATCCCGCAAGGCCAGCGCTTCCTTACGGTGAGACAACTACCAAAAGATCCCTGTGCCGATCGAGCGGAGATGGGAGCTACAGGTCGTTCCTCTTCAGGCGGCGACGATGCTCACGAAACGGCCCCATTTGCCTCTTCTCTCCACCACTACGGAACCCTCTGTCTTGGCGAAGAGGGTATCATCCTTCCCTCTGCCCACATTCTTCCCTGGCTTGAGCTTGGTCCCCCGCTGCCGCACCAGGATGCTGCCCGCCGAGACCGTTTGGCCGGAGAAGGCTTTCATCCCCAGCCTTTGGGAATGACTGTCCCGTCCATTGCGGGAGCTGCCTACGCCCTTCTTGTGTGCCATGGTTGCTCTCCTTGCTTCCTATCCCAGGAGGATCTCTCTGATCCGCAGGCAGGTCAGCGACTGGCGATGTCCCTGCCGACAGCGGTATTTTTTCCTCCGGCGAAACTTGAAGACAATGATCTTTTTGGCCTTCCTCTGTTCGGTGATCTCCGAGACCACCCTGGCCCCGGGGATGGTGGGATGACCGACCTTGGTCTCCTTCCCATCGAAAAGGAGGAGCACCCGGTCCAGGTGGACCACTTCTCCTACCTCTCCGCCCACCTTCTCTACCTCCAGCAATTGGCCAGGAGAGACATAGTATTGCTTCGATCCTGATTCCACGATGGCATACACCCTTTTTTCCTCCAAATCAAGGTAGTAAAAGATAGATTGGCGTTGGAAATTAGCACAATAAGTCCAGCATGTCAATCTTTACCTTTGGTTTTTTCTAACTCGATCATCTGGTACATCCTGTCGGCCATCGATTCCTGGGGGGAGAGGACGATGTCCCCCCCATAATTGGCCTGAAGGCTGGCAATGAGCTCGGCCTCCTCCGCCCTGAGCCACTCGACGATGTCCGGGTGGGCCTTAATGGTAATCTTGCGGGCATGATTTCGCGACATCTCCCACTCCACCTCGCGAAGAATATGGGCGGCGATGCTCTGCAGGGACCTCAGCCATCCGGTGCCATTACAGGTAGGACAGGGGATGCCCATATGCATGCTCATGGCAGGGCGTACCCTTTTCCTGGTCATCTCCACCAGGCCCAACTCGTTGAGGAAAAGGACATTAGTGGGAGATCGATCTGACCTGAGGACATCCTTCAGCCCCTCCACCACCCTCTCTCGATTCTCCTGCTTCGCCATATCGATGAAATCGATGATGATAATTCCACCCAGGTCCCGGAGCCTCACCTGGCGTGCAATCTCCCGAGAGGCCTCTAGGTTCGTTTTCAGCACCGTCTCCTCGAAGTCCTGTTTTCCCACATATTTGCCTGTGTTCACATCGATGGAGACCAGGGCTTCGGTCTCCTCGATGATGATGTAACCGCCAGATTTGAGCCAGACCCTGCGTCGGAGGGCCTTCTCGATCTCCTTCTCGATCCCGAAGGATTTGAAGATGGGCACCTCCTCCGTGTAAAGAAACAGGCGGGATTTCAACTCCGGCTGCAGGGAATCCACATATTCCAGGCACCTCTCGTATTCGGCGGGCGAATCGATGATCAGGTGGGACACCTCCTCGCTGAAGATATCCCGGATGACCCGGAAGATGAGGTCGAGGTCCTGATGCACCGAGGAAGGAGCGGAGAGCCTCTCCGCTTTCAAGCGGATGCGCTGCCAGAGGTTGCGGAGGAAATCCAGGTCCGCTTGGAATTCCGGCTCTCCTTTTCCGATGCCCACCGTGCGCACAATGAGCCCTTCCCCCCCCGGGTTGATCCTCTCGATGATGTGGCGCAGCCTGGTCCTCTCTTCCTCATCTGAGATCTTGCGGGAGACCCCGATCTGGTAATCCATGGGCATATAGACCAGGTAGCGACCGGGAAGGGTGATGTGGGAAGTGATCCGCGCCCCCTTGGTCCCCAAAGGCTCCCGGGCCACTTGCACCAGGATCTCCTGTCCCTCCTGCAGGAGTTCCTCGATGGAGGGATAGCTCTTCTTGGCTGGGGGACGGCGGGGGATGACCTCCTCTTCTTCGGCCAGGGAGGCCTCCGGGTCTATCAAGGAGAGGAGCCTTTCGTACTCTTCCAGATCCTCATAGACATCCCGGACATAGAGAAAGGCGTCCTTGCTGAGGCCTATATCGACGAAGGCGGCCTGCATCCCCGGAAGAATCTTCAACACTCGGCCCTTATAGATGTTGCCGGCAATGCCCCGGCTCTTGGCGTTCTCGAAGAGATACTCCACCGGTGCGCCGTCCTCCAGGACGGCGACCCTCGTGTCAACCAAGGAGGCATTGATGATAATCTCGCGTTTCATGGACAGTATGAAAACCTGGGTGGACTTCCCCGGTGACAAGTCATAACAGGGCCTTTCTGGTGATCTTCAGGCCCAAGACTAACTGATCGGCCTCATCCTCGTCAAGATAATTTGAAAGGAACCGGGCCATCACCTTTCGGGGGCTAATGCCACCTTCCGAGCTGATCCTCAGGGTCAGCCCCCAAGAGGGGGGAGTTACACCTTCCTGTAGAAAGAACTCCACCAGCAAGGGCTTGATGTCGGTGATGACCTCCCGTTCCTTCCGTTTAATGCGCGTGGGGAGGGCCCCCTCGCTGAGAAAGGCCCGCGGCGCATCGGACGAGAGCAGGAGAGGGTGTCTTGCCTTCCATTCTTCGGCCAGGCCTGCCTCCAGGCAGATGGCATAGCCAGCCTTAGAGAGAACAAGCTCCAGGGGACGGCTGGTTGATGGAACCTCCTCTATGTCCAGGACCGAGAGACCCCGGGGCAGATGCCGGTTGAGACACTCCCTCATCCCGGCCAGGGGACCTACCCCTTCCAGCTCCATCTCTCCCCGCTCCGCCTCCCCAGACACCCCTACCGGCAAAGCCCATGCGATCGTCAGGCGAGGTTGAGGATGAAAGCCTTGAGAATAGGCGATGGGGATGCTGGCGCGACGCAGGGCACGGGCAAAAGCCCGCAGCAGCTCCAGGTGGGAAAGGTAACGCACTTCCTCCCCTTTCTGAAAGCTGAAGCGAACCCTGGTCTTTTCTCGAGGAGGCTGCACCCCTCCTTTCGGTCCAATGTCCTCGAGGGATAGGGGCGCGGGGGCAGGGGGCCGCCTTCCGGGAGGACAACCGATCCCGCAGTTGAGGCACCGGTCAAATTGGCAATCCGGACTGCCCTCCCCCGCTAGGGCCTTCTGGTACTCCCTCAGCAGGAAATCCTTGCTCAGGCCAGCGGAGATGTGATCCCAGGGCAAGGGTGCCTGGGGGTCAAATTGCCGATAGCTGTAAGATCCAGGATCGATATCCGAATCCGAGAAGACCGCCTGCCACAGGCCATAACGGAGCTGATCGGTCCAGCCATCGAAACGACAGCCCAAGGAATGGGCCCGGAGGAGAGCCTGGCCCAAGGCCCGATCTCCCCGGGAGAAGACGGCTTCCAGAAAGCTCATCTCCGGCAATTGCCATTTGAGCTCCAAGGAATGGCCTCGCACCTGTTCCCGGAGGAGCCGATGTTTTTCTTTCAACTCATCGATAGGGGCCTGGCCCGCCCACTGAAAGGGGGTATGGGGCTTGGGGATGAAGGAGGAGATGCTGACGGTCAGGCGAAAATTACCCTTGCCCCTTTCTCTCTTTCCCGCCCGGACTGCCTCCCGAGCTAGGCGGGCAATCTCCAGCAGGTCTTCCTCCTTCTCCGTCGGCAGGCCGATCATGAAGTAGAGCTTCATCCCTTCCCATCCGGCAGAGGCTGCTGCCCGTACTGCCTCCAGCACCGATTCTTCGCTGAGCCCCTTGTTAATCACATCTCTGAGCCGTTGGCTTCCCGCCTCGGGAGCGAGGGTCAGGCCGGTTTTGCGGACCCTCTTGATCTGGTTCAGGATCTTCAGGCTCAGGCCATCCACCCGGATGGAAGGGAGGGAGAGGGAGATTTTCTGCCCTTCCAGATGTGCCATGAGGAGCGGGAGCAGTGCCTCCAGACAGCTGTGATCGGTGGTGTTGAGGGAAAAGAGAGACACCTCCTCATACCCTGTCTCCCTGAGGGAGCGAAGGACCAGATCCTGGATGCACTCGGCCGAACGCTCCCGGATGGGGCGAAAGACCATCCCGGCCTGACAGAACCGGCATCCCTGAGAGCATCCCCTGCCCACTTCAATGTTGGCTCGGTCGTGGACGATCTCCATAAAGGGAACTACGAAGGCGGTGGGATGGGGAGCCGCGTCGAGGTCGGCGATCAACCGTTTCTCGATGACCCTGCCCGGTTGATGCACCGCCGGACAGTAGATCCCGGGGTAGCGGCACAGGCGTTCGAGAAGCGCCTCCCTCCCCCTTCCTGATCCTTTCCAGGACAGGTATTCCTGGGCCACCTCCAGGATGGCTTCCTCTGCCTCTCCGATCACGAAGAGATCGATGAAGTCCGCCAGCGGCTCAGGGTTGAAGGCACAGGGCCCCCCGGCGATGAGGAGAGGATATCTCTCATCCCTCTGCTCCCTGCCCGGTGGGATCCCGGCTAGGTCTAACATGTTCAAGACATTAGTATAGGAGAGCTCATACTGCAGGGTAAAGCCCAGGATGTCGAAGGAGGACAGCGGAAGGCCGGATTCGTGGCTGGAGAGCGGAAGGCCCTTGCGCCGCAGCAGGAGTTCGGCGTCGATCCAGGGAGAAAAGACCCGTTCTGCCAGAATCTGGGGATGACTATTCAGGATCTGATAGAGGATCTTCAGGCCGAGATGGGACATCCCGATCTCGTAGGCGTCGGGAAAGGCGAGGGCCACCTTTAAGCGCACCGCAGATGGGTCTTTATGGATCGCATTGTGCTCCCCGCCCAGGTAGCGGGAGGGCCGGCTCACGAAGGGGAGGATTTCGGTGTCTCGGATACGGATGGCATCGCCCATGAAGAGGTATCGTAACGGCATCCCCGGCCGGCAGGGGGGTTAGCGAGCGAATATGGAAAATCCTTGGGCTGGGCAACCAAAAAACAGGAGGAAATGGGCCTCATTCCCTCCCGAGATGAATTGGAATGAACTCTATTCAGACTTGGTCTCTCCCTGGGGGGTGGATTTGGCCTCCGCGGGGGCCTTCTTTCCAGCGCCATCCCCGTTCCCCTTTTCCGCCTTCATCCCCCTTTTGCGGTCCGGGCTGGGGAATTCACTGACATACCAACCCCCGCCCTTGAAGACCAGGGCCGGAGCCGAAAGAAGCCTCTGCACGACCGAGGAACACCGGGGACACTCTTTGATTGGCTCATCCGAAAACTTCTGCAGGACCTCAAAGGTGTGCCCGCAGCTCCCGCAGTGATACTCATAAATCGGCATCTCTTACTTCACCTCCACCACACCTGAGGGATGCCCACCAGCCCCTCAGATCGTTCAATCATAGACAACAATGACCCTTGATTTCTCCAGGAAATTGGAGACGGAGACCGCGGCCACGATGGTGGCCGCATCCGGATCGGGAATGACGACATCGGTCCTCTCTTTGCCCACCGCCTTGATCCCCTTCACCAGGAGCGGCTTGTCGGTAACCCGGATATTCCGCTGGGCAGCGGAAACATCCTTGGCGTAACCCACCAGTCCTTGCTCCAGGGCACTCTGTCGGCCAACCTGTCTGGTGCTGTAAACCTCATTGCCCCCTTCATCGAAGATGCGGGGAAGCAAGGCGGGTTTCAGGCCCAGGCCTCGCGCATCAACCACCAGGCCGGTGGCCATCACCGGGGCAGGGGTGGGGGGCAGCTTTGCCTCGACCGGCTTCTTCTCCTCCGGGGCAGGAACCTTTTTCTCCTCTGTCTTTCCTGCAACTGACGGAGGCTGTGTCGGGGAGACCTCAGGCCGGAGAGGTACGGGAGGCTGAGTAGGGGCAACCTCGGGAGCCGGCGATGCCTTCTCCGTAGCGGGGCGGCCGACGACTTCGGTTTTCTTGGCGGACGGTTCCCCTTCCCGCTTTTCGGCCGGCGAGGGGGACGAGGACTCAATCTTGGGACGGACTTCCTCCTTCTTCCCCTCCTCTCTTGCCGCCTTGGGCACGGCGGAGGGGGCTGTTGCGATCGGAGTCGGCTCTTTGAGCGCCTCCTTGGCCGGAGGAGCAGTCTGCTCCCTCATCGCCGGGGGAGCCTGGCTGGCTGGCTTCTCTGGAGGCCGCTTTTCCCGGGGGGGGGAAGGCAAGGCCGGAGTGGCCAAGAAGAGGGAGGTGGGCATCAAGATCGAGGCCAGCTCCCCCCTCACATAGACCCCGACCGTCACTTCGATGGAGCCATCGGAAAAGTATTTGGTTTGCATCACCTGGGAACCTTGAAGGATGCCGCTTACTTGAGTTTTGATGACATCGCTCGAGACAATGAAATTCTCCACCGTGGTGGCTGAGTCGATCCTGACCCCCTTGAGAACCTCCAAGAGGTTGCGGCGGGCGACCGTTATCGCCGCCCTCTGGGTCATGGCCCGGACCTGGGCCGGGTTCTTGAGATCTTTGGGAGGGGCCCCAATGCCGTTGGCGGTCAGGAGCCCCAAGCTCCAGTTGATCCTTCCCTCCCCCACATTCTCAATCAGGTCCGCCGCCCAGGAGGCGGGAGCCTGCAATAGGAGCAAAGAAAGCCACAACAACGCGCTGAGCAGGGCTCTCCAGGAAAGATCCTTCCTCATGTTCCTCTCTCTCCTTTAAGGAATGAAATCCCTTGATAAAATAAGGCATGCCACCCTTTTTGTCAAGGGATTTTGTCCCGGGAGGGCTTGACAGATAGGAAGAATGGGTATATAAAAGGGCAATTATGTATCGAGGCTTCTCCCGGCTGGCGGAAGCTTCAAGTGCATGGATTTTCTTGAGGAGGAGACCATGGGAATCAAAGTCGCCATCAATGGCTTTGGACGCATCGGGAGGAACCTCTTCCGGGCCTCCTGGGACAGCCCCGATCTGGAATTCGTGGCCGTGAACGATATCACCGATGCACAGACCCTCGCACACCTGCTGAAATACGATTCTGTGCATGGCATCTTTAAGGCCCCGATCGAGGCCAGGGCAGATACCATCCTGGTGGCCGGCAAGGAGGTCAAGGTCTTTGCCAAGAAAGACCCTGCTGAGCTCCCCTGGAAGGACTTGGGAGTGGAGGTGGTGGTGGAATCTACCGGCAAGTTTCGCGACCAGGCGACCTGCAGCAAGCACATCGCCGCCGGGGCCAGGAAGGTGATCATCTCCGCCCCGGGCAAGGACCCTGACCTCACCCTGGTCCTGGGGGTGAACGAGAAGAACTACGATCCCCAGAAGCATCATATCATCTCCAATGCCTCCTGCACCACCAATTGTCTGGCCCCAGTCGCCAAGGTCCTTTTGGAGAATTTCGGCATCCGCCATGGATTCATGACCACGGTTCACTCCTACACCAACGACCAACAGATCCTGGACCTGCCCCACAACGATCTGCGTCGGGCACGCGCCGCGGCCATCTCTCTAATCCCTACCACCACCGGTGCGGCTTCCGCCCTGGGCCTAGTCATCCCGGAGTTGAAGGGCAAATTGGACGGGACATCGATTCGTGTTCCCACTCCCAATGTCTCCTTAGTGGTCCTGGTGGCCGAGACGGAGAAGGAGGCAACGCAGCAAGCGGTGAATGCCGCCTTTAAAGCCGCCTCCCAGGGATATCTGAAGGGGTATCTCGACTACACTGAAGAGCCCCTGGTTTCGGTGGACTTCAACGGCAACCCTCACTCCGCCATCGTGGATGGGGACTCCACCAAGGTGGTGGACCAGAAATTGGTCACCGTCCTGGCCTGGTATGACAACGAGTGGGGCTATTCCTGCCGGGTGAGGGACCTCATCCGCTTTATCTCTTCCGGCAAGTAAGGGGTCAGCAATGGAAAAGATCGGCATCGATCAACTGGACCTCAAGGCCAAGAGAGTCCTGATCCGGGTGGACTTCAATGTGCCTTTGAATGCCTCCCTGCAGATCACGGATGATACGCGCATCCGGGCCTCCCTCCCCACCATCTCCTATGCCATTGGCCAGGGGGCCAAGGTCATCCTGCTCTCCCATCTGGGTCGTCCCAAAGGGAAGGTCGTGCCGGAGATGAGCCTGAATCCGGTGGCATCCCGCCTGGCAGAACTCCTGGGAAAGGGCGTCAAGATGGCCAAGGACTGCATTGGCGAGGAGGTGAAGGCTGAGATCGGGCGCATGCGGGAAGGAGAGGTCCTCCTCTTAGAGAACTGCCGCTTCCACCAAGGGGACGAGGAGAACGACGAGGTCTTCTCCCGGGCCCTGGCGGGGTTGGCCGATCTCTATGTCAATGACGCCTTTGGCACCGCCCACCGCGCTCACGCCTCTACCGTCGGGGTGACGCGCTTCCTGCCGGTCTCTGCCGCTGGATTCTTGATGCAGAAGGAGATCCAATACCTGGGAAAGGTGGTCTCTAACCCGGATCGGCCGTTCATCGCCATCCTGGGGGGGGCGAAGGTCTCGGATAAGATTGGGGTGATCAAGAACTTGATGGGCAAGGTGGACACCCTGCTCATTGGCGGGGCGATGGCCTACACCTTCGAAAAGGCCCAGGGGCTATCCACTGGCTCTTCTCTGGTCGAGGAAGAGAAAGTAGGCCTGGCGAAAGAGCTCTTGGACCAGGCCGCCTGCCGCAAAGTAAGGCTCCTGTTGCCCCTCGACCATGTGGTGGCGGAGGCGGCAGAGCCCGGGGCCAAAACCCAGACCGTGGGGAGGGGGGAAATCCCCGCCGGCTGGAAGGGCCTGGATGTCGGGCCCCGTACGATTGAGGCCTATTCGAGAGAGATCCAGACGGCCAAGACCATTTTGTGGAACGGTCCATTGGGCGTCTTTGAGGTAGAGCCCTTCAGCCGCGGGACATTGGCAATCGCCCAGGCGATTGCCTCATCCTCGGCCGTCTCCGTCATCGGAGGCGGAGATTCGGTGGCTGCGGTCAGCCAGGCCAAGGTGGTGGACAAGATCTCTCACATCTCCACCGGGGGAGGGGCCTCTCTCGAATTCCTGGAGGGGATTGAACTGCCGGGCATCGCCGCTCTGACCGACAAGAAATAGTCCGTTAGCCATTGGTCGAGGGTCCGAAGACGCGCCCTTAGGTTGCTTTTTGCAGGGGCGGGCTTCGGAATCCATCAGTGAGGACAAACCGGAAGATGCGCATTCCCATCGTCGCCGGCAATTGGAAGATGAACAAGACGGTCATCCAGGCCCTTGACCTGGTGAGCAAGCTGAAGGACGCCTGCAAAGGCCTTCAGGGTGTACAGGTTGTGGTTTGTCCGCCCTTTACTGCCCTGCAACCGGTCTCTCAAGTCCTCTCTGCCTCCTCCATCCGCCTGGGGGCTCAAGATCTTTATTGGGAAGCCCGCGGGGCCTTTACCGGTGAGATTTCCGCCGAGATGATCAAGGACGTGGGATGTGACTTCGTGATCTTGGGACATTCGGAGAGGAGAGGGTACTTTCACGAGGGCAATCTCGAGGTGAGTAGAAAAATCGCCGCTGCCCAATCCCAGGGTCTGATCCCCATTGTCTGCGTGGGAGAGACCCTTAGGGAGAGGGAGGAGAACCGGACCTTCTCCGTGATCGAGGAACAGGTCCGAGGCTGCCTTTCCTCCTGGGTTCCTTCTCAGAAGGAATCCCTGGTCATCGCTTATGAGCCGGTATGGGCAATCGGCACCGGGAGGAATGCCACCCCCGACCAGGCCAACGAGGCTCATACCTTCATCCGGCAGCTCTTGCGCGACCTCTTCGGAGAGGAGGCGAGCGCCCGCATGCACATCCTCTACGGCGGGTCAGTCAACCCCAAGAACATCTCGGCCCTGGCCGCCCAGCCCGAGCTGGATGGCGCGCTGGTGGGAGGGGCAAGCCTCGATGCGGAATCCTTTGCGCAAATCGTAAGATCTTCCATGAAATCGCCCCATGGATCTTAGGAGGAGGAAAGAATGTATCTGGCACTTTCGATCGTCCACTTGATGATGTGTTTCATCTTGATCCTCATCGTCCTGCTGCAGTCCGGAAAGGGCGCTCAGATGGGGAGCGCCTTTGGCAGCGGGGCGAGCCAAACCATCTTCGGCACCCGCGGGACCGCTACTTTCTTGAACAAGCTGACTACGGTGGCGGCGATCGTCTTCATGCTGACCTCCCTTTCTCTGGCCATCATTGCCTCCCAACGCTTTGGCACCTCTGTCGTCCGAGAGGAGACCAGCCCGGCCTCCCAGGCCCCGGCACCCATGACTTCCCCGGACAAGTCCCCGACTTCCCCCGCCGCTCCTGCCTCGCCGGCCCGACACTGATCGGAGATGGGCAAAGACGTAAAGAACCCTGTGCTTCCGCACAGGGCATTAAAGACCAAAGCAAACTTCAAAAGCCCTTACGGCAAGCGGAACCCTTTCCTCCCCGTGCTTCCGCAAGGGGTATCCAGGGTGTCTTTCATGAATTGGCGGCTACGAGGATGTCGCCTGTTGCCCTGCCTGCTCCTGGTGGGCCTCTCTCTTCTCTCTTGTGCCCAAAAGGAACCTTCCCTCTCAGCAGGTTCGGTTGATTATCTCCGGGATGGGGAGCCAGCGGCGGGAGACACGATCATCCTGGGCTCCATCGGAGATGCCAGCAGCATGATCCCCAATGTCACCGGGGATTCCGCTTCTCACGAGATCGGCAGCTTCCTCTACAATGGCCTGGTGAAATATGACAAAGATTACCACATCGTAGGGGATCTGGCCGAATCCTGGGAGGTGTCCCCCGACGAGCTTTCGATCACCTTTCATCTCCGCAAAGGAGTGAAGTGGCACGATGGAAGAGAATTCACGGCCGATGATCTCATGTTCACCTATCGATTCATGACCGATCCCCGGACCCCCACCCCCTACGCCGGGGATTTCCTTTTGGTCAAGGCTGCAGAGGTCCTAGACCGGTATACCTTCAGGGTCCATTACGCCAAGCCCTTTGCCCCCGCCCTCATCAGTTGGGGGATGTGGGTTCTCCCCAAACATCTGCTGGAAGGGAAGGACGTCCGCCAAAGCCCGTTAAATCATCACCCTGTGGGCACCGGCTCCTACCTCTTCCGGCAATGGAAGACGGGCGAAAAGATCGAACTGGAGGCCAATCCCAACTATTTTGAGGGGCGGCCCTACATTCAACGCCTCATCTATCGCATCATTCCCGACTCGGCTACCCTTTTTCTGGAACTGAAGGCTGGGGGCGTGGATTGGAGCAGCCTCTCCCCGCTGCAATACCAGAAGCAAACGGATATCGAGCTATTCCGCCGAAGCTTTCGCAAATACCGTCACCTGGCCAACGGCTACACCTACCTGGGGCTCAACTTGAAGGATCCACGCTTTCAGGATAGAAGGGTAAGGCAGGCCCTTGCCTATGCCATTGATAAGCAGGAAATCATCAAGGTGGTGCTCCTCGGCCTGGGAATCGAGGCCACCGGCCCCTACAAGCCCGATACCTGGGTATACAATCCTCGGACCAAGAGATACCCCTATGACCCAGATCGAGCGAAGAAGCTGCTGGCGGAGGCGGGATGGAAGGACGAGGATGGAGACGGGGTCCTGGAAAAGGACGGGCGACCCTTCCGCTTTGCCATTCTGACCAATCAGGGGAATGAAGAGCGGAAGATGACGGCAGAAATCATCCAGAAGCGGCTGGAGAGAATCGGCATCCAGGTGGAGATTCGCGTTGCCGAGTGGGCCTCCTTCATCAACTATTTCATCAAGAATCGTCGGTTTGAGACCGTGCTCCTCGGATGGGCCACCGGACAGGACCCCGACCTCTATGACATCTGGCATTCGAGCAAGACCCTGCCCGATGAATTCAATTTCGTCTCCTATCAAAACCAGGAAGTGGATCGGCTGATCGAGGAGGGACGGCACACCTTCGACCAGAAACACCGCAAGGCCTGCTACGACCGGATCCAGGAGATCCTGGCGGAGGATCAGCCCTACATCTTTCTCTATACCCCCTTCGCCCTCCCGGTCATCCACGCCCGCTTCAAGGGAATCGCGCCGGCACCAGCCGGGATCTCGTATAATTTCATCCAGTGGTATGTCCCAAAAGACCAACAACGGTACACCCAGTAGGGCTCGATGCTATTATACCACATCCTTAAGAGAATCCTGCTTTCCCTTCCCCTGCTGATCGGCATCACCTTCGTCTCCTTTGTGGTCATTCACCTGGCCCCCGGGGAGCCTGTTAGCCTCCAGACGGATTTGAATCCTCGGGTGAGTGCGGCCTCCAAGGCGCAGTTGAGGCATCTTTACGGTCTGGATGAACCCCTCCCCCTCCAATATCTGAAATGGGTGGGGCGGTCTTTTCGCCTGGACTTCGGAAGGTCCTTCTCCCCTGATGGGAGAAAGGTGACAGAGAAGATCGCGGAACGGATCCCGATCACCATACTCCTGAGCCTGCTGGAGATGCTGGTGATCTTGCTGGTGGCCATCCCCATCGGCATCCTCTCCGCCACTCGCCAGTACTCCCTCTTCGACAAGGCCACGACCGTCTTCGTCTTCATCGGCTTCGCCATTCCTACCTTCTGGCTGGCCTTGCTCTGTATGAACCTCTTTGGCATCCATTTGGGTTGGCTGCCCATCTCTGGTTTGCAGTCACTGGATTATGCCCGGCTCAGCCTGGGGGGGAAGATCCTCGACCGCCTTCGGCACCTGATCCTTCCCGTCCTGGTGGGCTCCTTCGGGGGGCTGGCCGGTTTCTCCCGCTATATGCGATCCAACATGCTGGAGGTCATTCGCCAGGACTACATCCGGACGGCCCGGGCCAAGGGGCTTGCGGAGAGAACCGTGATCTACAAGCACGCACTGCGCAACGCCCTGTTGCCCGTGGTGACGATTCTCGGCCTCTCGGTCCCCAGCCTCATCGGTGGAGGAGTGATCTTCGAGACTATCTTCGCCATTCCCGGCATGGGGCAGCTCTTCTATAACAGCGTGATGTCCCGGGATTATCCGGTGATCATGGGAATCCTGGTCATTGGGGCAGCCCTGACCCTCTTGGGCAATCTCCTAGCGGACATCTCTTATGCTCTGGTTGATCCGCGGATACGGCTGTCCAAGGGGCAATAGGCCACTGGCCGCTGAAAGGGAGGGAATGGGTCAAGGCTTATCAGCAAAGATGGCAGCGAGCGCCTTCTGGAGGCAATTGGGCAAGAACCGGCTCGGCCTCATCGGGGCCGGGATCGTGGTTGTCCTGTTTGCAATAGCCCTTTCGGCCCCGATTCTCTCTCCCAGTAATCCCACGGATCTGGATGGCCAGCACATCCTCTCCCGTCCCGATCCCCATCATTGGTTCGGGACCGACCGCCTGGGCCGGGATGTCCTCTCGCGGGTCATTTGGGGCTCTCGTATCTCTCTCTTGGTGGGATTCGTGGCCGTGGGGATTGCCACCCTGATCGGGATCTTCTTAGGTGCGTTGGCGGGCTATTATGGCAGGTGGGTGGATAGCCTGATCATGCGCTTCGTGGACCTCATGCTCTGCTTTCCCACCTTTTTCCTCATCTTGGCAGTCATCGCCTTCCTGGAGCCGTCCATCTGGAATATTATGGTGGTCATCGGCCTCACCGGCTGGATGGGAGTAGCCAGATTGGTGCGAGCGGAATTCTTGAGCCTGAAGGAGCGGGAATTCGTACTGAGCGCGCGGGCGTTGGGGGCATCTGACCTGCGCATCATCTTCCGCCACATCCTGCCCAATGCCCTCGCCCCGGTGCTGGTATCGGCAACCCTGGGAGTGGCAGGGGCAATCCTCACCGAATCAGCCTTGAGCTTCTTAGGGATCGGCATCCAGCCTCCTACCCCCTCCTGGGGAAACATCCTGACCGGGGGAAAGGACAACCTGGAGATCGCCTGGTGGCTCTCCTTCTTTCCGGGATTGGCCATCCTGATCACGGTGTTGGGGTATAACCTTCTCGGGGAGGGCATCCGGGACGCCCTAGACCCCCGGCTCAGGAGGAAGTGACCCCCGCCTGCCCTTTGCCTCTTTCCTCAGCGCAAAGAGAAGGTGATGTCCTTCGAGTTAACGATCTTCGCCTGATAGAGGAAGGAGGCCTGGCGCAGGGCCAGTGCCTGATCGAAAGGATTCAAGGCGGAGATGGCATCCTCGGCCAATACCACGGAATAGCCCGACAAGCGAGCCTTTCCCGCCGTGTGCAGCACGCAGATATTGGAGACAGTCCCCACGATCAACACCTCCTTGACCCCCTTCTGCCGCAGCAGCAGGTCCAGGTCGGTGCCGAAGAAGGCATCGTAAGTCCGCTTCTTGATATAATAGTCCCCCTTCTGCGGCTCGAGTTCATCGATCACCTGTGCCCCCACCGTATCCTCCACCACATGGGGAGGCCAGATGGAGAATTCGGGATCATCGGCCCGATGCCAATCCTGGGTGAAGATGATCGGCGCGCCTGCCTCCCTTGCCTTCTGGATCAAGCTCCGAATGGGCACAGTCGTCTGCTTGGTGCCTGGCACAAAGAGCTTTCCCCCTTTCTGAGCGAAGTCCTTCTGCATGTCCACCACGATCAGGGCCGACTTGGAGGCCAGAAGGGTTGCCCGCTCCGTCCGTCTCAACTCCGGTACCTTGGCATCGAGCTTGATGGGAAGTGACAACATCTGTTCGCCGAAGGCTTGATCGGCGGTGACGATCTGTGCCTGATAGAGGAAGGAGGCCTGGCGCAGGGCTGCCTGCTGGTCGAATTCATTCAGGGCACAGATGGCATCTTGAGGGATGACCACGCGGTAGCCCCAGAGCGCGGCATCCCCAGCAGTATTGAGTACGCAGATATTGGAGACGGTCCCGCAGATGACCAGCCGCTTGATGTCCAGGTCCCGCAGCAGCAGGTCCAGGTCGGTGGCAAAGAAGGCGTTGTAAGTCCGCTTGCAGATGGTGTAGTCCCCTTGCCTGACCTCAAGCTCGGGGATAATGGCTGCCCCAGGGCTTCCCTCAATGGCATGAGGGGGCCAGATATTGAACTCCGGGTCATCAGCCCGATGCCAATCCTGGGTGAAGATGATCGGGAGGCCTTCTTTTCTCGCCTGATTGATCAGCAGGCGGATCTGTGGCTTTATCGCCTCCGTCGCGGGATTATAGAGGAGGCCGCCCTGGCTGGCAAAATCGTTCTGCATATCCACCACGATCAGCGCCGTTTTGGGTCCCCCCGCCCAAGCCGGGGAGAAGGCCCCCGTCAAGACCGCAACAGAGAAAAACATACCCAAAAGGATCAAGAGACTGTTTCCTTCTACCATGCTTTTCATCTTTTTCCCTTTCTGTTTCCGCTCGCCCCAGTCGCGGATTCTCCCTGGGGGGCGTCTTCCCTTCTTCAGATTATAGTCCCCTCTGCCTCCTGGAGCAAGTCCTGAAAAATTCGTCTGGTCTCCCTCTCTGCTTCCGACCTGTCTTTTGAATTGTCAATCAGGTAATCGGCATATTTCGCCTTCTCCGACAGCGGCATCTGAGAGCGAATCCGGGACAGGGCCTCTTCCTGGGTGAGTCCCTTTCGCCTTAGCCGTTCAATCTGAGCCTCCTGACTGGCCGCCACCAGCACCACCCGATGAAAGCGTCGGAAGGAACCAGTCTCGATCATCAGGGCCTCCTCCACCACCCCAACCTTCACCTTCCCTGACCGCTCCCACTCCGCCATCAACTCCTCTTCCTTCGCCAGAATAGCCGGATGCATGATCTGCTCCAAGTCCGCCCTTTTGGCAGCGTCTGAAAAGACAATGCGGCCGAGCCGGCCGCGGTCAATGGTGCGGTCGGACCGCAGGATCAGATCGCCAAAGGTCTTCACGATCTCCCGCCAGACCAGGGTATCCGGGCGCTGCAATTCGTGGGCGATGATATCGGCATCGATAAAACCTGCCCCCAGCCCTGCGAAGACTGCGGCCACGGTGCTCTTCCCGGTGGCGATCCCCCCGGTCAGCCCCACCTTCAACATCTTCGGCCATCCCCCCTAAGGGAAAGGACCCTTGATAAGCCGACAAAAGCCATTGACATCCGGCGGCCGCCATGGTATTCAAATTCCGGCCGGCCCAGCATGGCATGAAAAAGGCGCGCGAGAATATGATGTAAATCAGGAGAACTCCCCCCTCGTAGGGGTGCGGCCCGCGGAGTCCACCGGTCGGGGGGTTGAGCTCTCCTCAACCCCTTTCGGAGAGGAGAAGGCGAATGAAAAGGATAATCTGTTTAGCCCTCATCTTGACCTGCCTGGGCGCATCCTCCTTGGCCCTGGCCGGAACCTTCAAGATCAAGGATGGAAGTACCATAGACGGGCAATTGGTAGAACGCAACATCAAGATGAAGACCGCCTATGGCGAGGCAACCTTCAAAGCTCAGGATATCGTTTCTTATCACGACGGCGTCCTTAAGCTGCGGGACGGAAATAGCATCAAGGGAACGATCCTGAATCGGTCCCTCAAGGTAAAGACGGCCACCGGCACCTTCACCATTGAGCCGACCAAGCTCCTCTCTTTTGAGCAGTGAGCTCCTGAAGCAAGAACATGGGACGCCTCTCCTGCCCACTACCTCCTTAAGGGTGGGCTTCGCTCCAGTTCTTGCCCATCCCTATCTCCACCTGAATGGGGACCCTCAGGCAAATCACCCCTTCCATCGCCCTGCGCACCAGGACCTCCATCTGCCCTCGCTCCCCCTCCGGAACCTCAAAGATCAACTCATCGTGGACCTGGAGGACCATTTTCGCCCGAAGGTCCTCCTGCTTCATCTGGCGATGGATACAGACCATGGCCTTTTTGATCAGGTCCGCCGCACTGCCCTGGATAGGGGTATTGATGGCCATGCGCTCCCCCAACTGTCTGGTGGTGGCATCTGGGCTTTGGAGGTGGGGGATATCCCGGCACCGGCCAAAGAGGGTCTTCACGCACCGGGAAGCCCTCGCCTCCTCCAGCAGCCTCTCAATGTAGGACCTCACTCCCTCATAGCGGGAAAAATACCTCTCGATATAGGTCTTGGCCTCGGCCTGGGAAACCCCCAACTCCAGCGATAGGCCGTAGGGGCTCATCCCATAGATGATCCCAAAATTGATTGTCTTGGCCATCCGCCGCATCTCTTGGGTCACCTCTTCGGGAGTCACTCCCCAAATCTCCGCCGCAGTCCGGGTATGGATATCCTCCCCACGCCGGAAGGACTCGATCAGGGCCTCATCGTCTGACAAATGGGCCAGAATGCGGAGTTCGACCTGGGAATAATCCGCCGAGAGCAGCCAACATCCCTCCTCCGCGATGAAGGCCTCCCGAATCCGGCGGCCGATCTCCGAGCGAATGGGGATGTTCTGCAGATTGGGTTCGCTGCTGGAGAGCCGGCCAGTGGCCGTCACCGTTTGGTTCAAGGAGGTATGGATCCTCCCTGTCTGAGGATTAAGGAGTTTGGGAAGGACATCCACATAGGTCGATTTCAATTTCGCCAGGCTTCGATAATGGAGGACCTCCGCCGGCAAGGGGTGAGAAAGCGCCAATTGCTCCAGCACCTTCACCTCGGTGGAATAGCCGGTCTTGGTCTTGCGAAGGGGACTCAACCCCAACCGGCCAAAGAGCACCTCGGAGAGCTGCTTGGGGGAATTGATGTTGAATTCTCCCTTGGCTAGCTCGAAGATGCGGGAGGCGACCTCCGCCAGCTCCTTTTCCAGCCAGCGCGACATCTCATGCAGCAGGGCCACATCGACCTTGAAGCCGTTTCTCTCAATCTCCGCCAGCACCTCAACCAGGGGCATCTCGATTTCGCGGAAGAGTTTCTCCAACTCGCCCTCCGCCAATAGAGGCGTCAGGGCGGAAACCAGCTGCAAGACCAGATCCGCCTTGGTGCAGGCGTAATCGGTGGCAGTCTCCAGCGCCGCGGCCTCAAGGCCCAGATCCTTCCCCACCAACTCTTCCAGGCTTTTCAGCTTCAGCTGCAAGTAATCGAGGGCCAGGCTCTCCAGGCCATGGTCGGATTTGTTCGGATTCAGCAGATAGGAGGCAACCATGGCGTCGAAGGCCAGTCCCGCGAGCACTACCCCTGCTTGCCGCAGGAGGAGGAGGGTGAACTTCAAATTGTGCCCATTTTTCCGGAGCCTGGACTCCTCCAGAATCGGCCTCAACCCGTCCCAGACGAGCTCGGGAGGCAACGGGTCGGGAACACCAGAGACCCGATGGCCGAGGGGAACATAGTAGGCCTCCCCCGGCCGCATGGCCAACGCGATCCCCACCACCTCCGCTCGCCATAGATCCTTGGAGGTGGTCTCCAAGCTCAGGCTGAAGCCCTCGGCCTGCTTCAAGGCAGCCACCAGGTCCTTAAGCTGAGAGCTGTCCAAGACGGCATGGTAGCAGCCTGATCCCAAGGAGCGGGAAGGGGCAACCTCTCGCAGGAGATGATGGAATTCCAGATCCCGAAACAGGTCGGTCAGTGCGGCCGGGTCCGGCTCCTTTACCTTCAGCTCGGAGAGCTCGATCTCCAAAGGGAGGTCATCATGCAAGGTGGCCAGTTGGCGACTGAGCAGCGCCAGATCCATATGTTCCTTCAGGTTTTCCTTCAGCTTCGGCCTCTTGACTCGATCCAGAGACTCCCGTAGTGCCTCGATGCTCCCAAACTCCCGGATGAGGAAGGCGGCGGTCTTCTCCCCCACCCCTGGCACCCCGGGGATGTCGTCAGAGGCATCCCCCATCAATCCCATAACCTCCACCACTTTATCCGGCCCTACGCCAAAACGCTCCCTGACCTCCTCCTCCCCCAGGAACATATCCCGCATCGGATCGTAGACATGAACCGAAGGACCAACCAACTGGAGGAGATCTTTATCCCCCGTCACGATAACCACTTCACAGCCCTGACTTTGGGCCTTCTTGGCTAGCGTAGCCAGGATATCGTCCGCCTCGTAACCCTCCATTATCAAGGCCGGAATGCGCAAGGCCTCAATGAACCGATAGATCTGGGGAAGTTGCAGGGAGAGAGACTCGGGCATGGCGGGGCGATGGATCTTATAGGACTCAAAGGCTTGGTGACGAAGGGTTTTCCCCTTATGATCGAAGGCGATGGCCAGATAGTCCGGCTTTTTCTCCCTGAGGATCTTAAAGAGCATATTGGTGAAACCGAACACCGCGTTGGTGGGCTGGCCTTTGGAGGTGGATAGGTAGGGAATGGCGTGGAAGGCCCTGTAAAGATAAGAGTTGCCATCGATGAGATAGAGGGAGGGGCGCGATGGGTGAGGAGTCATTCGATCTTGAGGCCTCGGTTGATTTCTTCTTCCTTAGATTCCCTCGCTAATCCGAAGGCTTGCTGCCCGGATTGGGCTCGCCATCAGTCTCATTCAGACGCTGGCAGGGGGAGCTTGATCTCTACCGTGGTGCCCTTTCCCTTTTCGCTCCCGATGTGGAACTCCCCTTGATGGGCTTCTGCGATCCCCTTGGCCACCGCGAGACCAAGGCCAAGCCCGGAGGCAGATCGAGTCATGCTCATGTCCGCCTGGGTGAAGGGCTTCATCAACTCTGCGAGGCGGTCCTGAGGGATTTCACCCTGGGTGTTGATGATGCGAAGCCAAAGCCCGTCACGGGCAGGGTTCATCTCCGCCTCCACCAGCACCTTGCCTCCTCGCTCGTTGAACTTGACCGCATTCTCCAGGAGGTTAAATAGCAGGATCTTCATCTTCTCCGGGTCTGCCAGCAATGGCGGCAGGTCGGAGGGATAGGCCTTTTCCACGGTGAGGTCTCTCTCCTTCGCTTCTTCCTCCAATTGCTGCAGGGCCTCCTCCACCAAGGGCAAGAGGTCCACCCTCTCCTTTTTCAGGCGCATTTCCCCCTTCCCCAGCCCCACGAATTCCAGGAGGTTGAAGATTATCCGGCCCAACCCGAGAGAGCTCTCTTTGATCGCCTTGAGGCCCTCCACCTGCAAGGGGTTCTGGCCAGCGGTTTGATCGCCCAAGAGCAGATCAACCCACCCATAGATGACGGTAAGAGGGGTGCGGAACTCGTGAGAGATGGCCCGCAGGAGGTTCGATTTGATCTGGTCGATCTCCTTGAGCCTGCGATTGATTTCATTGAGCTGGATGTTTTCCTGACGCAATCGCTGCTGTTCCAGTCCTCGCCGCACCGCGTGCAGGATCTCATCCAGCTTGAAGGGCTTCAAGATATAGTCATAGGCCCCGCCCTTGAGGGACTTGACGGCCGTTTCGATCGTGCCAAACCCGGTCATGAGGATCACCACCAGATCTGGAAAGAGCGCAAGGGCCTGCTCCGCGAGTTCGATGCCATTCATCTTGGGCATCATCAGATCGGTGAGCATCAACTGATAGCCCCCCTTTTTCAGGGTCTCCAGTGCCTCCATCCCATCTGCGGCCACCGAGACATCAAATCCTTCCACCTGAAAGGCAGTATAGAGAGGCAATCGCAGGCTCTCTTCGTCATCGACCACGAGTATTTTCTCCGCGGCCATATGGGATCCTCCTTCTCCATAATGTCCCAAACCCAGAGCCCAGACCCATCAACCGCTACCAATGTGACTGAGCCCTCAATCCAGCCAACCCCCTTCTCGGTTCTCGAGCCCAGGGAGTGCCCCAGCCTCCATCCCTTCCCCCATCGGAAAGGAACCCCCCCCCTTCTTTTCCCTCGGATGGCCTCTACTCGCTGATTGGAAGCGAAAAGGTAAAGGTGGTCCCCTTTTCCAATTCGCTTTCCACCCAGATCTTCCCCTGGTGATTCTCGATGATACGCCGAACCACACTCAGCCCCATCCCCGTTCCCTTCCCCGGGGGCTTGGTGGTGAAGAAGGGATCGAAGATGCGGGGGAGGTGCTCTGGAGGGATCCCCGAGCCGCTGTCTTGGATAGAAACCTCCAAGAGACGGCCATTCGCCTGTTGGGCCTTGATTCCGAGATGTCCACCCCGGGGCATGGATTGGGCGGCGTTCAAAATAAGGTTAAAAAAGACCTGCTCCAGCTCCAGGGCATCCCCTTGAACCTGGGGGAGATCCTCGGCCAATTCGCAGCTGATTTCGATGTCCTGGAACAGGGAATGCCCCTCCAGGATCCCCAGGGATTTCCTGATCACCTCCTGGAGATTGAGGGGACAGAGGTGCTGTGGCGTGGGACGGGAATAATCCAGCAGCCCCCGGACGATCTTGGCCATGCGTTCCACATTCTCCTCCATGGCTGCCAGATACTTCTGGGTTTCCTCGTCGGTCCTCTCCTTCCTGCGCAAAAGCTCCGCATAGATGGAGAGGGAGGCCAAGGGGTTGTTGATCTCGTGGGCCACGCCCGCAGCCAAGTGCCCCAGGGAGAGCATCTTCTCTGCCTGAATCATCTGGGACTCCAGCCACTTCTCTTCCGAGACGTCCTTGAGTTGATGGATGATCTGCAGGACCCTCCCTCGCTCCACGATGACCGGGAAGGCGGAAACCCCCCAGACTCTCTCCTGGCCATTTTCCTCCAACTCTTTTCTTTCCCCCCGCAGGGGACTCGCCTTTTCCAGAATCTGGGGGACCAGACAATCGGTGCAGGGCTGCCTTTGACCTCGCAATGACTCATAGCAGATGCGGCCCACCAGGGACTGCGGAGTTCGTTTCAGGTAGGAGGCATAGGGCCGGTTGATCTGGGAGATCCGGAACTCCGGATCCACCACATAAAGGAAGTCCGTAATCCCATCGATCACCGCCATCAATTTTTGCTTGCTCTCATAAATCTGCTTTTCCATGCGGGACAATTCCGACATATCCTTGTGGATGGAGGAAATCTCTTGGGGATTTCCCAGCTCGTCCCGAATCAGGGACCAGGTAATGAGGACCGGAACGAGCCGCCCATCCTTGTGGCGGCGATCCGCGCGAAACAACACTCCACGGCCCTCTTCCATCATGGAGCCCACCCTTCTAACCTCTTCATCCCAAGACTCCTGAGGAAAGATTATCTCAATGGACTTGCCCTCTACCTCTTCCGCCAGATAACCATAGATTCGCTCTGCTCCCTTATTCCATAGTCGGATGATCCCTTTCAGGTCGGCGCTGATGATGGCATCGTTGGAGGACTCCACCAGTTTCGCCAAGTACTCCTTCGCCTCTCGCACCTGGGTGTAAGCTCGGGCTTTATCGATGGCCATCGCCGCGTGCTGGGCAAAGGCAGTCATCAGGGCGATCTGCTCGGGGGAAAAGAATCGATCCTGGAAGCTGTTGAAATTAAGCACCCCGATGAGCCTCTGGCCCACCAACAGGGGGATTCCCAGATAGCTGGTTATTCCATGCTTCCTGGCAAAGGGGGCTGAGCGGTAGGGGTATCGCGTCTCGGACAAGGAATCGGAGAGGGCGAGGACCTCCTTATGCTGAGCCACCCACCCGGCCAGGGACTCCCCCACCTTCAGGGGGTGGAGCCGGAGATCCTCCAACCATTCCTCCGGGAAATTGGCATGGACGGAGACGATCAGCTCTCCCTTTTCGTTAACCAGCATGATGCTGGTGCAGGCTGAGGTCCACAGTTGCTGGGCGATCTCGATGATGGCGTGCAGGGTTTGTTGAACATCCAGGCTCGAGGTGAGGATCACGCTCGATTCAATCAGGGCCGAGAGCTCCCGATTACGCTCCTGCAGAGTCGTCTCTGCCCGCTTAACCCTCAGCCAGAGCTTGATCTTGGCCAGGAGCTCATCATTGGAAAAGGGCTTCTCGATGTAGTCCTCGGCCCCCAGGCTTAATCCGATCCCCCTATCCGGAACCTCGGCTTTGGCGGAGAGGAAGATGATCGGGAGATTCTGCCATCGCTGCTGCTGCTTGATGGCCTGAAAGACCTGATAGCCATCTACCTTCGGCATGACGATATCCAACAGAATAAGGTCCACCCCTTCCCCGTCCATCATGTCCAGGGCTTCCTCTCCCGAGGAGGCAGACAGGACTGCATAACCCTCCCTCTCCAGCAGGGCCTTAATCAGTTTCCTTACCGCCTGATCGTCATCGATCACCAGGATATGCGCCTGACGATCCCGGGTTTCGCTGGTGCCTGCGACCTCCATCGACCTCCGTCCCTCATCAAGGCTGAGAAATCTGATAACTGAAAGAGAGCAAGGGATGTCTCTCCTCGCCCCGCAGCACATAACCCCGAGCGAGGTCTTCCTGGTTGTAGAAGAGAGAGGCCATCTTCTCCACCTCCTCCACCGCCGCCTTGCCGATCCTCTCCAGGCAATTTTCCGAACCAATCAACACGAAGGTAGATTCCCCGCGATGCCCCAGAAAGCACGAACCCTCCCCCAGCCGCTCCGCCAGTTCGCGGAGGATATTAGCCGTCGTTGCCAGGAGCTCTTCCCACTTGAGGCCCCCATATTTCTGCTGGAAGATGTGGATGGCCTCTGGCCGGAAGCGCATTTCGCACACCGAGAAAGTCTCTCTTGCCTCCCTGCGCCTCTCCAGCTCCTTCTCGATGGAGGGATGAGTCGCCAATCTGGTCAGGGGATGATAGCCCTCCCCGCTCTCCTTCAATTTCAGAAGCTGCATCACCACCCGTTCCAGATCGAGGGGATCAAAGGGCTTCGTGACATAGTCGTCGGCCCCCGCATCCCGGCCCCAGAACTTGTCCTCCTTCTGGGCCTTGGCAGAGAGCATCACGATGGGAATCTCCCGATATTCGGGGCTTTGCTTGAGCTCGCGACAGACCTCGAACCCATTCTTTTTGGGCATCATGATATCCAGGATCACCAGATCGGGCCTCTCTCGCTTCACCTGATCTAGTGCCTCTTCTCCGTCCTTGGCCAGGAGGATCTCGAAGTCCAGCGTCTCCAGGGCCATGGAGACCACCTCCAAGATGTAAGGATTGTCATCTGCCACCAATATCTTCTTCTTCATACCTTGCTCCTTTAAAGATGCTACCCGGGGGGAAGAGCGAAAGTAAATCGGCTCCCCTTTCCCACCTCACTCTCCGCCCAGATCTTCCCGCCATGGGCCTCGATGATCTCTTTGCAGATAGACAGACCCAGACCCGTTCCCTGCGTCGCGGCACTCAGGCTACCGTCCACACGGTAGAATTTGTCGAAGATGCTGGCGAGATGCGGTTTGGGGATGCCAATCCCGCTGTCGATGACGCTCACCTCGATATGATTCAATGAAGCCTGTGATCGCTCTTCCGGGGAGCTATTGTAAACCGCTCGCATGGAGATGATGATCGTCCCGCCGGCAGGGGTGAACTTGATCGCGTTGCCCAGCAGATTGTAAAAGACCTTCTTGATCTGTCCCTTGTCCGCCCGGACCTGGGGGAGGGAGGGAGGGATCTCCTGCTCCATCCTGAGCCCCTTCTCCTCCGCGACCGTCTTCAGGCTCTCCATACAGTCGAGCCCCAGCTCGGCCAGGTTGATCTCCTCCCGCTTCATCTCGGCCTTCTTTGCCTCCAGCTTGGCCATCACCAGCAGATCATCGATCAGATCGGCCAAGTGGGTACTCTCCGCATTTACGATCTGGATTAACCGCGCCTGCTTGGGGTTCAACTCTCCGATCTGGGGACGCCCGAGGAGGGCGGCTGCCCCCTTAATTGAGGTCAGGGGGGTGCGCAATTCATGAGAGACATGGGAGACGAATTCCGACTTGAGCTGGCTGACCCGCTCCGCCTCGGTGATATCTTCCAATACCCCCAGGACCCCAATGATCTCCCCCTCCCCACTGCGAATCGGGGCCAACTTGGCCTGGAAGATCTTCTTCTCCGGTTCCTCCAGGGTGATCTTCTCATCCGAGGGCAGGCCCTGGTCCAAGCCTGCCTGCAACATCTGCCGAAAATGACCCCATACCCTGCTCTCGGTCACTACGCTTCCATCACTGGACACCTGGACGATCTGAAAGATCTCTTTGGCCCTTTGATTGAAAAGGAAGAGATGGCTCGCTCGATCCCATACCACCACCCCTTCAACCATGCCCTCTAATATCGCCTCCATCTTGCTCTTTTCTTGGGAGATCCTTCCGTAGAGCTCCACCATCTTCTCATAGAGTCGAGCATTCTCCAGGGCGATGGCGATCTGTTGGGAGAGCCCCACGAAGAGTTCCAAATCCCTTTCGCTGAAACCACCTTCCTCGATCTTGTTGATGGCCTCTGCTACCCCGATGACCTTTCCCTTGTAGAGCAAGGGTGCAGCAATCATCGACCGGGTCGTGAATTGGGTCTTCTTGTCCACCTGGGAGAAGAAACGCGGATCCTGCTTGGCATCGGAAACCACCACTGGCTTTCCCTCTTGCGCCACCCACCCGGCGATGCCTTCTCCCTTTTTCAGTCGAAACTGCTTGACCTCCTCCCCCTTCTCCCCCAGGGCGACTTCGAAGACCAGCTCTCCGCTTTCCTCGTCCATCATCAGCAGTGAGCATGCCTCCACTCCCATGACCCTCTTCACCTGTTCCATGGCCTCGGCCAGCACTTCCTTCAGGTTGAGAGAGGAGCCAACCAGCTTGCTCACATTGATGAGGGTGTTGAGCTCTACCGCGTTCTGCCCTAAGTCGTTGAACAGGCGGGCGTTTTCCAGGGCCGAGGCGAACTGGCCGCAGACTAAGGTGAATTTCTCAATGTCCTCGGACGAAAAACCCTCATACCTCTCGGAGCCCAAAACCAGAAGGGCGAGGACCTTCTCCTTGGCAACGCAGGGCAAGATCAGCAGAGAACGGACCCCTTCTCTGCCCAGCAGTCCGGAAGGCGTAAACCTCTCCCGGAGGTGAAGAGAGATATAGGGCCTCCCCTCTTCCAAAAGGCATGCTTGCATCTCCCGTGGCAAATCCTCTCGAGGAATCTCGAGAAGTCCTGTATCCCCCTTCGAGGGATGCCTGCCCTGCAAACGAAGTCGCCTGGAATTCCCCTCGTAGAGGAAGATCGCCACCTCGGAGATCCTCCTCTGCTCCGAGACGAAGGCAAGGAGATACTCACAGATCTTCCCCGAATCGATGGTGGCGTTCAGGTCATGGCTCAGGCGCATCAGGCCTTTCGCCTTTTGGTAGAAGATCTCCTCCTTGCTGGACCCCTCCGCCAGGAAGCTGGCAAAGAGCGAAATGATATAAAGAAGAGGGACGCGGATCAGATTCACGGGCTCCCAGAGTTGGGGCAGGGATTGGTTCTTCAGGAAGAGCATGAGGTAAACCAGGACCGATACGGTGGCGATCAAGAAGGTCCACCGCAGATCCCTCCCCAGGGCAGCGATCAAGAGGGTGAGAAAGAAGATGAGGTAAAGGTCGAAGTCCCCGGAGAGATAAATCATGGAAGAGACCAGGAGAGTGTCGAAGATCACAATGGGGTATTCTAAATGCCATTTCTGGAATTGCCTGTTGGGAATGAAGGGAAGAAGGAGGTTGGAGAGGATAAAGAGGAAGAGGAAGCCGAGCTTGAGCGCGGCCCCCATCATCTCCCCTCCGAAGACCACCATGTAGCCCAACACCAAGATCATCAACCATCGGAGGAGGGCGATATTTCCCTTCTTGGAGAGGAAGAAGGTCTTCATCCCTTAAGGCTCGTCCCGCAGGAGTTCGTTCTTCAAGAAGGCTTCGACCACCCGGGGGTCAAATTGGAAACCGGCCTCCTGCTTCATCTCGGCAATGGCCATCTCCCTGGTCTTGGCGGGGCGGTAGGGACGACCAATGGTAATGGCATCAAAGGCATCAGCAACCGCAATGATCCGGGAACCCAGCGGCGCCGCCTCTCCCTCCAACCCGAAGGGATAACCCCTTCCATCGAATCGCTCGTGGTGGTGCAGGATGATGGGATAAAGCCGTTGCAGACTGTCCACCGCGCTGATGATCTTGGCTCCCACCTGGGGATGTTGTTGGATCTCCCGGCGATCCTCTTCGGTAAGGGTCCCCATCTTACGTAAGATTTCAGTGTGAATCCCGATCTTGCCCACATCGTGCAACAGGCCCGCCAACTTGACATCCTCCCTCTCCTTGAAGTCAAAGCCCAATTGCGTTGCAATGGCGAGGGAGAAACGCATCACATTTTCGGAGTGCCCCCGGGTGAAAGGATCTTTGGCGTCGATGGCGGCCACCAAGGCGCGAACTGTATCGAAGTAATTCCTGACCAAATCTTGATGGAGGCGGGCATTGTCGATGGCAATTGCGGATTGGCTCGCGAAGATGGAAAAGAGCCTTCCCTCCATCCTGAGCGCCTTATCCTCCGGCAAATCGACCAGGACGCACAGGAGTCCCATGGTCTTTCCCTGGGAGGAAAGGGGGTAGCAGAGGCCCTTCCCCGACGAAGGCATCCCCTGAAAATCGACCCAGAAGTGATCCCGCTCCCCTTCCTCCTTTTGGAGACACAACCCCAGTTCCGCCTGCAGCCGGTCCTGCACAGCCAGGGCGGCCGATTCCGGAATTCCCTCCCAGGCGCCAATCTTCAAACAGCGCTCCCCTTCATCCCAAAAATAGAGAGCCGCCCCTCTGGCCAGGCTATTACTCAGGATGAGCTTCAAGACCAGGTTCAAGACCTCGTCCAAATCGAGGGTAGAATTAATCACCTTGCCGGCCTCGTAAACCCCTACCAGGGCCTTCAACTCCCCCACCTCACGGGCGAGTCGTTGTTTCTCCAGCGCCTGGCCCAAGGTTATATTAAGGGAATTGATCTTGAAAGGCTTGGTGATATAATCATAGGCTCCCAGCTTAATCGCGTTGACCGCCATCTCGATGGTCGGGTAGCCGGTCAGCATGACCACCTCGGTCTCTGGGTATTGGGCCTTGATTCCCCTCAAAAGCTGAATTCCATCCATCCCTGGCATCTTGATGTCAGAAATCACCACCTGGGCGGGCTGGGCTTCCAGCTTCTCCAATGCCTCCTCGCCGCTCGCGGCGGTGAAGACCTCATACCCTTCCTTCTCCAGCACGATCCGGATGCTCTCGCGCAGGTGAAACTCATCATCAACCACCAAAATCCGCTCCCTGGACATAAGACGAAACCCTTTCCTCCAAATTCTTCAAATGTGAAGTCCCAACTCGGACTCAAAATAGCTGATCCCGGGAAACCCGTCAAGGCAAATTTGGGAGGCTCATCCCAGATCCCCCAGCTCGTACTGCAGAACGCTGAGGGCCACCAAGGCCACGCTTTCCGTGCGAAGAATGCGAGGACCCAGGGAGACGCTGATGTACCCTCTGGCCCTGGCCCTCTCCACCTCCTGGAGAGAGAAGCCCCCCTCCGGCCCCACCAGGAGGGTGTAGGCGGAGGAAGGATCTGCCCTCAGGGCCTGCCGCAGTCGGCGCTCAGTCTCCCCTTCCCAGAAGACGATCTTCACCCCGGGGAGGCCCCTCTCAAGAAAGGTGACCAGGTCTTGGGGGGGCTCGATCTCCGGGGCAGTCTGGCGAAGACATTGCTCGGCAGATTCCTTGGCGATCCTTCTCCACCGACTCAATTTAGAGCCACCCGCCTCACCCCGGGATGGGGTCCTCTCTGCGAGCAGGGGGATGATCTGGGAGGCTCCCAGTTCGGTCGCCTTTTTCACAATCAGGTCCATCTTGGGCCACCGGGGCAAAGCCTGGGCCAAAGTAATGATCAGGGCCGACTCTTCCCCGCCTCCCATCATTTCAATGAGCCTCCCGCGGACCTCGGTCTGGCTCACCTCCTCCAGAACGGCAAGGAAGCTCAACCCCCTTCCATCCAGAACCTCAATCGAGTCCCCGGGTCTCAATCTCAGCACCCTTCGGATCTGCCTGGCGTCCGCGCCGCGGATGCGGACCTGATCTCCTTGGACCCCCTCCTGGCCCACCAAGAACCGGTGCATCTCAGCCCCTTGCCTTTAGCCCTGCCCCCAACCACTCCCCCTGAAACTCAAGCTCCACCATGGCCAGATGGGCCGCTTCCCAGGTAACCCTCAGCTCATCCATCTCCTTCCGCAGGATGCCGGAGAGAAACAGGATCCCCTTCCGGGGGGCCAGGTGAGGATCTAAGAGGGAAAGGGTTGGAAGGATCTCCTCCAGGGTCAAGTTCGCCACCACGATCTCGAAGGTCTCGTCAGCAAGGGATGCAAGGGATGTCCCGCACACCTCACCCTTTCCCTCCACTCTGTTTAACTCGAAGTTCTGCCGCGCGATGCGAGCTGACTCGGCGTCGACCTCCAGTGCCTTCACCAGCCTCGCTCCCAATTTAGCGGCGGCGATGGCCAGGATCCCCGATCCGGTTCCCAAGTCCAAGACCCCCTCTCCTCCTCTCACCCATCTCTCCAGGAATCGGAGGCAGAGCGCGGTGCTGGGATGCCGGCCGGTGCCAAAGGCCCTTCCCGGGTCGATCTCAATGATGACCTCCGAGGGATCAAGCAGATAATCCTCCCAGGTGGGCTTGATCACCAACCTCCTTCCCAGGAGGAGGGGCTTAAAGAAATCCTTCCATCTCTCCGCCTCCCCAGACTCTCTCCAAGGAAGGAGTTGGATCTGCGTTGGCCCAGGATCGATCCCCAAGCCGGCCAGGGCAGTCAGATAGTGTGCAACGGCCTGCAATTTGGAAGGAAGATGATTGTCCGAAGGAAAATATGCGGTGAGACAAACACCAGAGGCCTGGTCTCCCTGGCTGATGAGACCGCCGGCCTCCAGTTCAAAAAGGAGGTTGGCTAAGCCCTCTTCCGCCGGCTGGGAAACCTGGATGGAGACCTGGACCCAGGGAAGGGACTCGTCCTCCAGTCGGTTCTCATGCATGGCGGGATGCTATTCCTCAGCCCCACTTCTCTCTGATCCGATCAAAGATCCCCTTTGAATCCTGTTCGGCCGCTGCCTGCTCCAAAGAGGCCAACTCCTGCAAGAGCTCCCTCTCGCGGGCACTCAGCTTGGTGGGAACCTGGACCACCAATCTCACCTGCTGATCGCCACGACCATGGCCGCGCAGGTTGGGCAGGCCCTTTCCCTTTAGGCGAAAGCTCTTTCCTGAGGGGGTTCCCGGCGGAATCACCAGCCGATGGCGGCCATTGAGGGTGGGGACCTCGATTTCATCCCCCAAGGCTGCCTGGGTGTAGGAGATGGGAACTTCGCAGATCACCTCATCTCCCTCCCGCGTAAAGAGGGGATGAGGTAATACTTCGATCTGAACATAAAGGTCGCCCCGCGGCCCTCCCCCTATCCCAGACTCCCCTTCGCCCGCAATCCGCAGCCGAGTTCCGGTCTCTACCCCCGGAGGGACCTTGAGGGAGATCTTTCTCTCCACCGACACTCGACCTCGTCCAGAGCACTCCGGGCATGGATCGGTGATGATGCGACCCTCTCCCTGGCATCGGGTACAGGTTTGGCCGATACTGAAAAACCCTTGGGAGAAGCGAATTTGCCCAACTCCTCCGCAGGTGGGGCAAGGGACGGGTTGGGTCCCTTTTCGGGTTCCGCGGCCGAGACAGGCAGTACAGCTCTCATGGCGCGGGATGGTAATCTCCCGCTCGGTTCCCGAGGCGACCTCGGATAACTCTACTTTCAGATCGTAGCGAAGATCGGCTCCCCTTTGGCCCCTGGTTCTTCGCGACCCAGTACCAAAGAATCCCTCAAAGAGATCCTCGAAGAGGGAGCCAAACCCGGTGCTAAATGGGGGAAAGTTGGAGTAATCCTCAAAATCCCTGACGCTGGGCAGATATCCGTATCGATCATAGGTGGATCGCTTCTCCGGATCGCTCAGGACGGAATAGGCCTCGTTGATCTCCTTGAACCGCTCCCCGCATTCCTGGTCCCCAGGGTTCTTATCCGGATGAAACCTCTGGGCCAGCATGCGGTAGGCTTTCTTGATCTCCTCCGAGCTTGCTTCCCGGCCAACTCCCAAGATGTGATAGTAATCCCGCCTACTCAAGATCCCTCGTCCTCGTCCTGAGTCTCCTCCGGAGGTAGCGCCTTGGCGACCTTTACCATGGCCGGACGCAAGACCCGATTATTGAGGAGGTATCCCCGCTGTATCTCTTCTACCACCGTATTGTCTGGGTGAATGGCCGATTCCACCGTCAAGACTGCCTCATGGAGTCGTGGATCGAAGACCTGTCCTTGGGCACGGATCTCCTTTACCCCCGCCCTCTCCAGGAAGGTGGTGAATAGCCGCTGTACCAACTCCAGTCCCTTCAGGAGGTTCTCTATATCAACATTTTCCCTGGCGGAATTGATGGCCCGCTCCAGATTGTCCAGTATCGGTATCATCTCCAGCAGGAGGCCCTCGTTGGCAAATTTGATCAATTCCGCCCGCTCTTTGGCCGTCCTCTTCTTGAAGTTTTCGAATTCAGCCTGAAGCCGGAGGAGCCGATCGGAGAGGACCTCGATCTCCCTTTCCTTCGATTCCAACTGGCTGACCCAGTCCGCCCCCTCCTGCTTCTGAGCTTCTGAAACCTCTTCCTTCCGATCAGACCCCTCTGATAGGGAGTCGGCATCGGAATCGAGACGGAGGGATTCTCCTTGGACTCCTGTCTCTCTGGTCTCCTTCATTTGATAATCCCTTCCCCTTCCCTTCTGGCCAACAACAGGCAGGTGAAGCTCCCCATCGTCGGGCGTGGTTTCCGGGAAATGAAGTACCTATCAATTTGTATTGCCCCTCGACCCCGCCCCCGGGCGAGGCTTGTGGGGCACGGTTCGGTCGAGAAACGCGCTTCCTGGGGCTGACCTCCAGGTGGAGATCACGATCAAGGCCCCTGATTGCTCCACCAGCCTTCAACGACAGTATTTCATCCATCTTTCAATGAAGACAAGGGGCAGAACAGTAGGGAGAGGTCATTAGGGCAAGGGAAGCTCAGACACACATCTCGGCCAGCATGCGACTGACCAATTTGGCGGTATATTCCACCAGCGACATGATTCGGGGATATTCCATCCTCTTGGGCCCCAAGACTCCCAAGATGCCCACCGGGAGATCGCGATAGCAATAGGGACAGGCAACCAGGCTGCAATCCCCTATCTCCGCCGCCTGGTTTTCGGATCCGATGATCACGCTAACGCTTTGCTGCCGCAGGCATTCGTCCAGGATTTTTACCAACCTGCCCTTTTCTTCGAACGTCGAAAAGATGAATCGCATCCTCTCGGCATCGGCAAACTCCGGCTGGCTCACCAGGTTCGCGGTACCTCCCACATAGAAGTCTTCCTCTTCGGCCCCCTCGAAGGCCTTTTGACCCAACTTGACCGCATGCCGCAATGGGTCATCATAAAGCATTTTCTCTTCTGCCATGCGCGAGAGGATCAGGTCCCGCACCTCCTCCAGGGTGAGGCCACCCAGCAAGTCATTCAGGCGAGCAGAGATGCGATTGAGCTGTTCCTGATTCATCACCTCGTCCATGTGGATCACCTTATGTATGACCACCCCGGATTGGGAGACCAAAACGACCAGGATCCTCTCACTCTGAAGGTGAATGAATTCGATCCGCTTGAACTGGGCACTCCGGAGCTTGGGGGCAAACACCATGCCGATATAGTGAGAGTAAGCGGAGAGGACCTTGGAGGTCATCCGCATCACATCCTCCAACTCACACGAGGAGGGACTGTAACATTTCTCAATCCGAGCCTCATCCGCCTTGCTGAGGCGAAACCGCTCGATCAGGCTGTCCACATAGCACCGATATCCTCTGTCCGTAGGGATTCGTCCCGCCGAGGTATGGGGCTGGTGAAGGTAGCCCTTCTCTTCCAGATCCGCCATGATATTGCGGATGGAGGCTGGACTCAGGTTCAAGCCGTATCTCTTGGAGACGCTCCGTGAGCCGACCGGCTCCCCGGAGTTGATGAACTCCTTGACCGTGGCCCTCAGGATCTCTCTTTCCCGCTCATTCAAGATGTCCTCTGGCATTCCCTTTCTCTCCCCATGTCCTACTTTACTTATAAAATAACCAACGCCCCCTCAGTTGTCAAGAAGAAATCAGGGACAGTTATCTCGAAAAAATAAGGGGTTACCGTCATTCGCGATGGGCTGGGCCGGGAAGGAGAGGCTGAGTTGCCGGTGAGTGATGCACGGAGAAGATTCGGCCCCACGAAGGGTGAAGCGGGAGAAATCCGAGGGCCTTTAGAGCAAGCTGATCTCCTTGGGCCTGGATTCCGTCAGTGGACGATCTTCCCCATACGGCCCAATCTCGGTCGGAACTTCTCACTGTCCCAGGACCAATAGACGAGGAAGGCTTTTCCTCGTATCTTTTTCTGATCGAGGAGGCCCCAGAACCGGCTATCCATACTGTGATCGCGATTGTCCCCCATCATGAAGTATTCTCCAGGGGGGATCACAATCGGTCCTAAGAAGTCCCGGGGAGAGAAGGACTCATCCTGGACATCCGGATCCGCATGAACGGCATAGGACTCCACGAGGGGGCGGTCGTTAATGAAGACCTGCTTATCACGCACCTCGAGCTTCTCTCCGGGGAGTCCGATGACCCGCTTGATGAAATCTCTCTTCTCATCTTTGGGATATTTGAAGACGATGATCTCGCCTCGTTGGGGGGAGACGAAATGGAAGATGAACTTATTGACCAGGATGTGGTCCCCGATCTGGAGGGTGGGAAGCATCGATCCAGACGGAATCTTGAAGGCCTGGACGATGAAGGTCCTGATCACCAGGGCCAGGACGAGGGCGATGACAATCGCCTCGGCGTATTCTCTGAAAGTCGATTTCTCTCTCTTGAGCCTCTTGGGCATTAATCACCTCGCAGAAGATCTTCCATCCGCAAGCCACCCAAACGAGGCCTCCCTGCGAGGAAGGCACCCGAAGGTCAACCTTCGAATGCCGACCCCAAGGGAGGCCCACCTGGTAACGAAGCTTGAGGGCTGATTCAAACTCCCCCCCCAGGGGGGGTCTTTATTATTTCGATAGGTGAGCGCTCACCTGAAAGCGCGTTCCGGGATTGTGAGCCGTGCCTCTCCAGGAGATCCCTCACCGATCCCGATCCAGCGTATAGCCGGCCAAACCAAGGAGGCAGCCTTTGGGCTCGCTGGGCGGAAAACCGTGCAAATGACCCTTCGCCCTTTCTATATAGCCCGCCGCGATGCCCTTTGCCCAGGGGATGGCCTGGTATTTCTCCACTAAAGAGAGGATCTCTGCCACCTGGCTCCCTTCCATCTTAGGGGAGAGGGAACGCCTCAGGAACTCCTGGTCGGGAGCCGATCCCTTCTCCAAGACATGGATCAGGGGAAAGGTGATCCTGCCCTCACGCAGGTCTTTCCCCGCCGGCTTTCCCAGCGTTTGCTCGTCCGCGACAAAGTCCAGGGCATCATCCATGATCTGGAAGGCCACACCCAGATCCAATCCGAAACGGCTCAGGGCCTCGACCTGTTCCGATGCTGCCCCGGACACAATCGCCCCCACCCGACAGCAGGCCGAGAATAAAGAGGCGGTCTTGTGGGTAATCATCCTCAGATAATCCTCATAGGAGATATCCGCCCTGCCGTCCATCTCCTGTTGCAGCACCTCTCCCTCGACCATCCTCAAGGTCGCATCGGAGAAGGCCCGCATCACCTCCAGGTCTTCGTCCTCGATCAGGTGCCTCACCGACCGCGAGTAGAGGTAATCTCCCACCAAGACCGAGAGGCCATTGCCCCAACGGGAATTCACCGAGGGCCTCCCCCGCCTCATGTCAGAATGGTCAATAATATCGTCGTGGATCAGGGTGGCCACATGGAGGCATTCCCCAATGGAGGCCAGCCTGATATGGCGCAGGCCGTCGCGGTGACCGCAGATGCGCTCCGAAAGCAGAAGGAGGGCCGGCCGGATGCGTTTCCCCTTGCTCTGAAGGGCATAGCTGGCTGCCCGACAGATGAGCTCCGCCTCGGAGTCGATCTCCCGGCTCAGAATCTGCTCTACGGAGGCGAGGTCTTCCTCGATCAGGCCCAGGCACAGGATGCCCGGCAAAGGACTTCCCTCCTTCCCAAGATCTTCAACAGGCCATCTTTCCCTATCAGTCTCCCTTGGTCCCTTGGGGAAGGTACTGAAAACCCGCCGGGCTGTCAAGGGACTTCTCCCCTGGTGGCGAAGGGAAGGCCTTCCAGATAGCTCATGGCGGAATGGGCGGCCAGGGCACCTTCCCCCACCGCAGTCGCGATCTGGCGAAAGGATTTCCTCCGACAATCCCCGGCCGCAAAAACGCCTGGACAAGAGGTCTGAAGCCCCTCATCGGTGAGGACAAAACCCTGATCGTCGAGCGAGAGGACCCCTTGCCAGAGGGCGGTATTGGGACGACTGCCCACGCAGACGAAGATCCCCTTCACAGAAAGCTCTCTCACCTCCTGGCTGATCCGATCGACCGCCAAGACGCCCTCCACCTTTTCATCCCCCAGGATCTCTCTGACCTGGCCATTCCATAAGAAGTCAATCTTCTCATTCTCCCTGGCCCGTTCCTCCAAGACCTTCGCCGCGCGCAGGCGATCGCGCCGATGGATCAGGGTCACCTTGGAGGCAAACCGGGTGAGGAAGAGGGCCTCCTCCAGGGCAGTGTCTCCACCTCCTACGACCGCGACCGGAAGATCTTTGAAAAACGCCCCATCACAGGTCGCACAATAGGAGACTCCTTTCCCCCGCAGCCGATCCTCTCCGGGAACTCCCAGACGGGCGTAGTCCGCTCCGGCGGCCACAATGGCCGATCGGCACGAAAACCTCCCTTCCGCGGTCAGGATCTCCAAGCCCCCCTCGGCCCGCCGGCATCCGGTCACTTCCTGGATTCGGATCTTCAGGCCAAAGCGCTCCGCCTGATTGGCCATCCGACTGACCAGCTCAAAGCCCCCGATCCCTTCAGGGAATCCGGGATAATTCTCCACCCAGTGGGTGGTGAGGACCTGCCCGCCCAGTCCCTGGCGCTCCAGGAGAAGGCAATTCAGGCGCGCACGGGCGGCATAGAGGCCAACGGTCAGCCCAGCCGGACCTCCCCCCACAATGATCAGATCGTAGCGCTCTTCCATCGTTCCAGAAAAAAAAAGGAAGACCCCAGGGATGCCCTGGGGTCTTCCACTCCCTACCCTACAACTGATAGAGAGGCCTTGAATGAGCTGAAGTTAGAAGCTGAATATACAGTTAGCCCTCATCACATAGCCCCAACTCGGAGAAGAGGTCTTCTCCACCTCGCTAAGGGTGCTGTTGTCGGGATTGGCTGCATCAAGGTACTCAACATGTTCGCTACCCTTGGCCACCTTGAAGTAATCCCCAGGAATAAACGGGGCAAAGGCACCGGTGACCGAGAAGTTCTTGTTGAGGGTCCACTTGGCGGTCAGGTCAATCTCCCAGCCCACATCGCGGTCCTGCTTCTTCTTGTAGATGATCCGGCTGTCGGGATCGAAGCCGCCCTTCGGGGTGACCTGGGCAGCCCAGATCTTAAAGATGTCCACGCCTAGGGTGACCGGGGTGATCGGGGTATAGGTGGCACCGATCGTCAGATAGATCTGGTTCTCCAGGCCCCTCTGAGTCCATACCCCAGTGCGCTTCTCTCCTTTGTTATCCAGTCCGCCGCCGAATCCGGGGGCGAAGTCGAAGGGATCGCCCTGGCCGTGCTGATGGAAGAAGCTCCACTCATCATAGACGACGGTGCGGCCCCATTGGGCCATGGGGACCTTGAATCCCTCATACTTGGTGCCAGAGCCCCAGTTCTTCACGTCGCCATCGAGCTTTTTCCGCTTGTCACCCGAGCCATAGGCCCCTTCAAAGGTCACCGTGGCCGGGCCCAAATTGGCGGTGACACCCGCCATGAGGGCATAGCCGCCGATCTTTTCCTCTTGTTGCATGTCGGTCTTCTTGAAGTCATCGGTCAGCTTACCGCCGACATAGGCCGCCTCCGCCCGGTAGCTGATCATGTCAATCGCCCCATCGGCCGAGATTCCGAGGGCCCAGATGTGGCTATCGAAGGTGATGGAGGGATCCCACATCGTGAACATATGGTCATAACCACCCAACTGCCTGCTGGTGGCATTACTGTTGATGTTCAGGTTCCGGCCCTCGAACCACTGGAAGTAGCCGCCAACCTGGTGCTTCTCCGCCAGGGGGGCCGTCGCCTGGAAGAAGTACTGGTCGATGTCATTGGCGAAATCGCCCTGCTCGTTATACTTCATATAGCCGAGTTCGACCTTGGCCGGGCCGATCGGGGCATAAAACTTCATGCCGTCTCCGCCATACGCCCCGGTGTTCATCACGAAGCCATGGCCCAAGGATTGGGCGAAACGTCCCAGTCGATAGTGCACCGGGGTGCCAGGGATCTTGACATCAAACCAGACCTGTTGCAGGGAGACGGGGTGAGATTCGCCGTTGGGCGCTTCCCCCGCATAGTCTGCCCCACCCAGGGCATATCCGCCACCCAAGGTACCCAGCCGGAAGTACCCCTCTGCATAATCCTCTGCCTTGTAGCCTGCCCCGACCCAGAGAATGGGAAGGATACGGGCATCGTTGGTGTTGGGATTGTCCTTCAGAAAATCCGTGTTATAGTAGATTCTTGGCCGATAGAAAACCAACCCATCGATATAGGTCTCGGCGAAGAGGGGGGCGGCGATTGCCAGGATTAGGAGCCCAGCAAATAGAGCTACCGCATACTTTTTCATCCTTTATCCTCCTCCATCTTTAGTCTCTTTCCGCCTTTTCGCTCGTAGCAAAATCCCTCACAAACCACGCCCCTACATTTTTCCCATCGCATCCCCCCTTCATCGATTGAGTCACCGCAGCGCATCTCGCCACGGTAACCTGGTAATTTAGATCTTAGAATAAAAACACGGACTTGATCCTATTCCCTCAAACCCAGAAACCCTGGACGACCTGCGTCTGGTAGAGACGCTTCACCTCCTCTCTTCCTCTCGTGGGGGATTTAGGAGTGAACTCTGTTGGGAGGGGAAATCCTCGTCCCGCGTGATTTATCCCCCTTTTTTGGGCGACCATAACATTTGCCCCCAGCCCTGTCAAGGTTTTTTTCGCCCAGGATGGATGAAAAAATTGGAGTGACCCCCCTCATTGCCGCCTTGGGAGGGGGCCTTTCCCCCTTTGAGGCCTTTTGCATTTGCACGGATCATGCCAACTCACCCGTTCGGTTCAATGCATTGATTTTAAAGACTATTTTCTTAGGGTCCCCAGCCCCTGTCGTAAATTCACCACGGAAAAGTGGACTCCCTGCTACAACCGGCGCTCTTTCAGGGCCGCGGAGGCCTCTCTCTCTGCCACCTTCCGCTTTTGGTCTTCTCGCTTGTCGTAGAGCTTCTTGCCCCGGGCCAGTGCCAGCTCAACCTTCGCTCTGCCTCCCTTGAAATAGAGGCTGAGGGGTATCAAGGTCCAACCTTTCTCCGCCACCTTCCCCACCAAGTAGCGAATCTCCCTCTTATGGAGGAGCAAGGTCCGGGGGCGCAATGGGTCATGGTTCGCCCGGCTGCCTGGCTCATAGGGGGGGATGTGGCAGCCTAAGAGTTGGATCTGCTCGCCCTTGACCTCCCCGTAGCCCTCCTTCAGGTTGACCCGTCCGGATCGCAGAGACTTAGCCTCCGTGCCCATCAGGACAATCCCCGCCTCATAGGTCTCCTCGATATGATAATCGTGGTGGGCTCGGCGGTTCAGGGCAATCACCCTTTGCTCTTCGGCCTTCCCCCCCTTCGGGGCCTTCCCCCCTGCAGCTACCCGCATTGAACCCGGACCTTGTGGTGTCTCATCTAACCGAGGGCGGACCTCACGATGGCCTCCAGATCCTCCACCCCAATCCGGCGCGGATTGCCTCTCATCAGGCGGGTGATGCCGATGGTGTTCTCGGCAATCCACTTCACATCCTTCTCCTTCACTCCCAGATCAGTCAAGGTCTGGGGGAAGCGAATATCCCGGATGAGTGCCCGGACGGCATCCACTCCGCTCTGCGCCGCTTCTCCCAGGGAGAGGCCTTCCACCTCCACTCCCATGAGCTGAGCGATGTTCGCCATCTCCTCCGGGCATACGGGCAGGTTGTACTGCATGATATAGGGCAACATCACCCCGTTGCAGGCGCCATGGGTCGCCTTGGTCAGTCCTCCGATGGGAAAAGAAAGGGCATGAATGGCGGCCACCCCGGCATTGGAGAAGGCCATCCCCGCCAGCAGGCTACCTAAAGCCATCTGCGTTCGGGCTTCCAGGTTATTTCCCTGATCCACGGCCAGACGCAGGTTAGCCCCGATGAGCTCAATGGCGCGCTCTGCCAGACAATCGGCCAGAGGCTGCTTCCCGGAAAAGACGACATCCGCATCCTCAGGGACGGGAAGATAGCGATACAGGATATTGGTATAACACTCAATAGCGTGGCAAAGGGCGTCCATTCCGCTATCCGCCGTCACCTTGGGGGGCATCGTCAGACAGAGCTCCGGATCCACCAGGGCGACCCGGGGGCGAAGCAGGTTGTCAGAGATGCCAATCTTGATCTTTTTCTCCTCGTCGGTCAGGACAGAGACCGGGGAGACCTCGGAGCCGGTGCCCGAGGTGGTAGGAATGGCGATGTGGGGCAGGATCGGACCTGGAACCTTGTACTCGCCAAAATAGTCGCGGCAGGAACCTCCGAACTGCAAAACCACCGCCGCCGCCTTGGCCAGATCGATGTTGCTTCCTCCTCCCAGGCCGATGAGCAGGTCGAAGCCCCCCCCTTTGGCAAAGGCCACACACTCCTCGGCCACCCGAATGGGTGGATCCTCACAGCCACCATCGAAGACCTTGAAGCCAATCCCCTCTTCGGTGAGCGGCCGCTCAATCCTCTCCACCATCCCCAGATTCGCCAGGACCTTATCCGTCACCACCAAGGCCTTCGATGCCTTCAGGCGCCGAGCGATCTTGCCAACCTTCTTACATGCCCCGGGACCAAAGACCACCTCCTGGGCAATGCTGAACTGCCAGAAATCCCGCATCGTTCACTCCTTTCCCTCAAATCGGTGGCATGCGAAGGAACCGATCTTCCCAAGAAAACTGTTTACCTCATCCCGCCCTGGCCCGTCAAGGGGTTTTTGCATGGCTTCCCTTTCCCTTTATGGATTCCTCGCCCCGTTGCCCTCTTCGACGATCGACTTGCCGGTCACCTCCCTGAGCCTCTCGGCCATGAGGAGAAGCCCCTCTTTCATCACAGCCCCTCCGCAGTCAATCTCGATCCTTTCTCCGCTTATAAGGATGAGCTCCAGGCAATAAAAGGGACTTCCCCCTAAGGCCCCCGCGCGGCTCCCTCGCCGAAGGCCAATCCTTTCGATCTCCTTCAGGGAAAAGGCCCTTCGCTTCGGGTGAAAAGGGAAAAGCCCCTTTTCGATGATCTGCACCGTGGCGGGCGATTCATGGAAGGAAATCAGCCAGGGATCGGCTAACATGGTAGTCCCGGCCCAGAGGAGGAGGGCGCCGAAGGCCCAGAAGACCCCCAGCACCAGGATGGCAGACAGGCTTTTGGCCAGGGCAAAGAGGAGTGAGAAATAGAAGGCGATCCCGAAGCCAATCAGAAAGGCAAGCAGGCCCAAGAGGCGATACAGGAGGGTGGGCCTCAACACCAGAAGGCCCTTTTCATCCTGCCATATCCTTCTTCGGGCCCAGATTCCTCTAAGTGGGGACGGATCGAGGCGCTCTGACATCTTCCCTCCTCCCAGAAAGGACCTTATTACACCATTGGAAAGGGTCTTCTGTCAATCCTCGCAAAAATACTTTGACCTCCATCATCGGACATGGTATCTCTCGCCCATGATCGAGCTCATTTGTGCCCGGTGCCAGAAGCACTACCCAGAAGAGGCTTGCCGGTGGCTCTGTGAATGCGGATCTATCCTCGACCTCTCGGCCCCGGCCGCCTTCCCCAAGTCTTCCCTTTCCTCACGGCCCCCCAGCCTCTGGCGATATCGGGAGGCGCTGCCCCTTTCCCCAGACAGCGAGCCAGTGAGCCTGGGGGAGAGCCTTACCCCCTTGATCCGGCCGGACCCCGCCCTCCCCCGCCTCTTCCTTAAACTCGACTTCCTCTTTCCCACCGGCTCCTTCAAGGATCGGGGATCAGCACTCCTGATCAGCAAGGCCAAGGAGCTGGGTATCGCTTCGGTGGTGGAGGACTCCTCTGGGAACGCCGGGGCCTCCATCGCCGCCTATTGCGCCAGGGCAGGGATCTCCTGCCAGGTCTTCGTCCCGGCCCAGACCTCCGAGGCGAAGCTGACCCAGATCAAGGCCTATGGGGCCCAATTGATCAAGGTGGAAGGATCTCGGGAGCAGACGGGAAAGGCGGCACTGCAAGCGGCCCAGGGGGCTTACTATGCCAGCCACTCCTTCAATCCCTATTTCTTTGAGGGATGCAAGACCTTTGCCTTCGAGGTATGGGAACAGATGGGGTGGGAGGCTCCGGATTTCTTGATTCTGCCAGTAGGGAACGGAACCTTGCTCTTGGGCGCCTACCTCGGCTTCTCCCAGCTGATGCAGGCGGGGGAGATCCGTAGGATGCCCCGGATCGTGGGGGTTCAGTCTGAGCACTGCGCTCCCCTCTTCCGGGCCTATCAGGAGGGCCGCGGTGAGGTTGCTCCCATCGTGAAGGCCGAGACCATCGCCGAGGGAATCAGCGTGGCCCATCCCATCCGGGGGAAGCAGGTCCTGCAGGCGGTGAGAAGAAGCCAGGGGTTCTTCCTCACCGTGACGGATGGGGAGGTGGTCGCCTCCCTCCGGGAGATGGCCAGGATTGGCCTTTACCTGGAGCCCACCTCGGCCACGGCCACTGCGGCCTGGGAGAAGATCAAGGGAGGACCGGGGATGAGGGAACAAACCGTAATCATCCCCCTCACCGGCTGCGGGCTCAAAGCCGGGTCGACCATCGCCAAGATCCTCTAAGAACCCCCGCCTTCCTCTCCTTCTGTCCGGCCTGCCTCGGAATCCTCGCCAGCTCCTCCAGGTGGCCTACAACCTGGGCCTCCCTCTCGGCCCAAAGGAGCAGAGAGGTTCGCCTCCGCCGATCCCCACCCACCCATTGCGTGGCCAAGAAGGGAATGCCCCTTTCTATTCGAACTCGTCCTATGGCCTCCAGGACCTTCCCCATGATTCGCTTTGCCTCCCAGTCCCTTACAGCCGGATCAAGGAGGAGGTCGACTATCCCGGAGAGGATGACCAGCCCTGCCCCCTTCTCCTCGATGGCCGCCTCCACCCTATCCTGTAGCAGGGTCTGAAGTTGATAGCAGGTGAAGGGGCGAGAGATGAGGATCCGCTGAAGCAACTCCAAAGGATCCCGCCCTCTCCGTTGGGCCAGGAGGGAGACCAGGTAGGGATCGAAGGCATTGACCGCATCGATATAAAGCACAAGGCGCTGGGAAGAGGCTACCCATCCTGCCAGATAGGTGACGACTGTCGGGGCCGAAAGGGTGGCCTCGAGCAGGGTGAAGGGACAAGGCCTTCTTGACTCCAATAGGCCCCTCACCTCCCGCGGCCACTCTTCCCTTTTCCCTTCCTGCGACCACAGGATCGTACCCATGATCTCCCCTCAGAGCCGACGAAAGACGCCGGTCACCTTGCCCACGATCTGGAAGGAGGGATCATCCCTCTTCACCACCATCGGCTCCAGCGCCTCATTCTCTGGCTGAAGGAGGATGAATTCCCTTCGGAGGAAGAAACGCTTAATCGTCGCCTCATCCTCCACCAGGGCGACCACGATCTCTCCATCCTGGGCGCTGGGCTGGCGTCTCACCAGGGCGTAATCCCCGTCCTGGATATGGGCCCCGATCATGCTGTCGCCCCTCACCTTGAGGAGGAAGGCCTCCCCTTCCCCTACCCAATCCTCAGAGACAGGAAGGGACCCCTCCAGGTTCTCCACAGCCAGGATGGGCTCTCCTGCAGCCACCCTCCCCACAATGGGAATCTGCCGCGTCCCCGGGCCCAGGACCCTCTTTCCCCACGCGAGCATCTCCAGGGAGCGAGAGCGGGAGGGCTTTCTCCGCAGATAACCCTTTCGCTCTAGGGCACGCAGATGGTCGAGCACGCTGGGGGCCTTCACGCCAAAGTGATCCCCGATCTCCCGCAGGGAGGGGGGATATCCTTCCTTAGCGATAAAGCCTTGAATGAAGTCGAGAATCTCCTGCTGCCGAGAGGTTAAAGAAAGGCTCATGGCTCCTCTGTCCTCCTCCTTGCGGCGATGCCCTCTTTATACCTAACATTTGTTACCCTGTCAAGAGAAATTCTAAAGGCGGCCCAGCGGACAGGAATCCCGGGAACCACCAGCAGGACAGCTTGACAAAGGCACCCGGTTCGGATATGAAGGCATGGGCAGGAACTTCACGATCTGAGAGGTCATGGGCGACTTTCATCCCTTCCCCGAAGAGGTAATCCTCCGCTATCATGAATGGTATGAGAAGCCCCCGGGTTCTATCCTGGCGACCCTGGAGAAGAAGGCCCTTTCTTCCCTCCTATCCCCTCAAGAAAAGGACCTCCTCCTGGAGGTGGGATGCGGCACCGGCTACTTCACGGCCTGGCTGGCCGAACTCGGCTTTCAGGTGGTGGGGCTCGACCGCTCCCCTCCCATGTTGCAGGCCGCCCGGGAAAGACACGGGGGGATCCCTTTTCTCCTTGGATCCGGCGAGGCCCTCCCCTTCTTCAGCCACTCCTTCGACCTCGTGGCCTTCCTTACCTCCCTGGAGTTCATGGCCCAGCCCCAGAAGGCAATCCGTGAAGCCGCCCGGGTGGCCAGAAAAGCCATCCTGCTGGGAATCATCAATCGCTGGAGCCCTTACGGGCTTCAGCGGCGCCTCCGCCAGAGGCCGCCCTACGATCACGCCCACTTCTATTCGGTGGCACAACTGAAGGGTCTCCTGTCCTCTCTGGATCGTCCTTTTAGGATATCCTGGAGGACCGCCATCCTCTCGCCCCGCTTCGGCTTCGCCCCCGCCCACCTCCCTTGGGGGGGATTCATCGCCCTGCGGGTCGGTTTCGAAGATTGGCCTCACGGTACGGAGGTCTTCAAGACTGACGAATCTTAAGGGGAATCGCTCTGCTATCCATGAAATGGACTTGCCCTTTTACTTGCAGAAAGGAGTCATAGACATGGACCAGTACGAGATCTATGCCCTGTGGTTGGGGGAAAAGACGGCTGACAACACCCGCTTCATGTACCTCACCCGTCCGGGGAGACAAACCACCATCTACTATTACCTCTGGCTGCTCAAGGGAAAAGAGGAATGGGTCCTGGTCGATACCGGGTTCAGCCCAGAGGCCGCCCAAAAGCGGATGCTGGAAAATTACTCTCATCCCCTCGAGCGCCTGGCACAACTCAGGGTGAACCCCATCTCCATACACACCACAATCATCAGCCATTTGCACTGGGATCACTTTGCCACCCCGGAGTACTTCCCTCAGGCCACCTTCTACCTCCAGGAGAGGGAGGCTCAATTCTTCACCGGGCCCTTCGCCCGTTATCGTGCCTTCAACGAATTCGTCGACCAGGAGTCGGTGGAAAAGATGGTTGGCTTGAATTATCAGGGCCGATTCCGGTTCCTCGAAGGAACCGAGGAGATCCTTCCCGGCCTCCGCCTGCATCTCACCGGAGGCCATACCCCGGGCCACCAGATCGTGGAGGTGAATACCGCCAAGGGAAAGGCCGTCCTCGGAATTGACGCCTGCCACCTCTATGCGAATCTGGAGGAGATGACCCCGGGAGGAGTCATCGCCGATCTGCGGGAGATGGTGAAGGGGCTGGAAACGGTGAAGGCCCTGGCCAGCTCTCCGGATCTGATCTTCCCCGGGCATGACCCGCTGCTCATGAAGAAATACCACCAGGTGGGGGCGGGGGTCTTGAGGCTGGTCTGAGGCTTACTCGGGCAGGAAGGGAAGAAGGAAAAAGATTCTGCAGGGGGCACGGCCATTGGATGAGGATCCCGCAAAGGCCGAGGGAGGACGAGACCAGCCCCTCAAGGACTGCTTCGCCTCTGGCACAGGAGGACCACCTTCTCCGAGAACAGCCAGACCACAGGGACCCACTTCAGCAAGACAACTCCTGCCTCCCCCAGCTCCGAGGAGATCTGAGAGATGGAGTACCGGGGGCGCAGGGGTTTGGCCACCCCCAGCCGGTATCGGATCCATCGCGAGAGGGAACGGAAGGCAAGCTTGTAGCGATAATCGACGATGAAGGGGCCCCGGCTCACCCGCGCCAGCTCCGACAAAACCATCTTCCTGGTCTCCACCGGAAGATGGGGCAGGAAGCGAAAGCAAAGGACCGAGCCAAAGGCAGCCGAGCGAAAAGGCAGGCTCTCCGCTTCACACCGGATATAGCCCAGAACCCCCTGCGGGGAATCGGCCCTTTCCCTCGCGAATCCCAGCATCTCCTGGGAGATATCGGCGTGGACCACCTCGTTTCCCCCCTCCCGCAGCAGCGGGCGGAAACGGCCGGTCCCGCAGGGCATGTCCAGGATCCTCAATCCGGTCCCCACCTGCCTCAAGGCCTTCTTGATCGCGCGCTCCTCCGCCCACTCCCTGAGCCACCCTGAGAGGCCGGAAAACCGCTTTTCCTCATATCCCTTGACAATCTGCCCATCCTGATAATGGGCCTTCGCCTTGTATTCCTTCCCAAGAGATCCTTCCCTTGCCTTATCCACCGTCCCCTCTCCTCAGCCTATGTCATCCTTCGTAGTCGCCCAACCTCTCCGCCGGCGCCGAATGGCGACACGGCAGTCCAATGTCCGCACGCCCTTCTGCAATTGGATGTTCGAGGAGGCCTTGTCCGGCTCTCCCCCCTTCCATCCTGCTCACGGGGTGAGGAATTCGATGCCCGAGAGCTCGCAGAATTGGGCCAGCTCCCGGGTGACATCCCCATAGACCATCACTGGATGATGCTCCACCCCCTCCCGCAGCATCTTATCGATGAAGGCGGCGGGTGAGGGCTCGACCCTTACCGTGGCCACACTGCCCCGTACCTCCTTGGCGGTGGGGACCGCCTCTCCCCGGGCCACGAACATGGCCACTCGATGATTGAGGGGACGGAGGAGCTTGGCCAGGGTCACCGTTCCCCCCTTGAAGCCGAATTCCAACATGGCCCCGGCCCCGGTGCGCATGTGCCCCCGAATCTTCGCCCTCTTGGGATCTTGGGCCAGCGAGAGCGCAGCCGATCCGCAATGGGCCAATTGCACCGCCCCCTCCTCTTCCAAGAAGCCGGTGATGTCGAAGCAATAAGTGGGAGTCCCGGCCAGGTCATTCAGGATATAGGCGGTGATCAGCGCCGGGAGGTCTACCTCGCAGACGCTGGGAATCCCCGCCTCCGCCATCTGAGAGAGGGTAAGGCAGATGGTGGTCTTATATTGATCCCGCAGTTCCGGCCAACAGCGCACACAGAAGGCATCCAGCTTGTACCTCTCCACCAGGGCCTTCATCCCCAGATAGAGGCGATAGTGCTCCGCCACCTTTTCCTGCCCCAACTCCTCCATGCCCCCGGTCTGAGAGACCAGATGTTGCGCCAGTTGAGCCGCCTCTTCGGCCGAGGCCTCTTGGGCCGCCTTCAATAGGGCATCCAGGTCCAGATGGATAACAGTGGCCCCCACGGCCTTCTGCATCAACGCCTCATCACAGCCGGCATCGATCATCCCGGGACAGGGGTAGCCCACTAGGCCAAATCGCGCCCTGCGCAGCCGCCTGAGCATCCCCGCCACTTGAGCCGACCTGGCCGCCTCCCGGACCTTCTCGGCGTTCGCCTGGCCGATCAAATAGACATAAGGCTTCCCCAGTCGGCGGATATTGCACCCTGAAGTGGTCAGTCCGGTCATAGGGGAAGGGATGGGGGTTTCCTTATCCAGATAAGGCAGGGCCCACAGCAGCAGGGGATAATCGATGAGCTCCTTGGCCAGGGCCAGGGTAATATCCTCGGCGACCCAGGTGCAGAAGAAGAGGAGGACCAGATCGACCTCGCCCTTCTTCAGGAGGCCGGCAATCTCCAGGGCATCGAGGGAGCTGCGGGGGATCTCGGTGCATAGGACCTCGCAGCCTGCTTGCCGCAGGCCGGCGACGGCCTGGTCGCGGTGCTGCATGACCTCGGGCAGGTCATAAACCGGATGGACGCAGGTGACAAAGCCAATCTTGGGACGATCCATGTCCTGCTCCTTTCTCTCTGTTCTCTTCTAATCTTAATTGCGGATCGAGTGGATCGGGGGAGGGAAGGTCCCTCCTCTGCGTATGAAGTCCCGGGAGGAAAAGGGGTTGACCGGCATCACCACCGTCGATCCAAACAGGCCGCCGAATTCTACCCTCTCCCCCGCTCTTGCACCCGGAACCGGAATCAGGCGAGCGCCCGTCGCCTTGTTGTTCATCACCCCGATGGCCATTTCATCTGCGATCAGTCCCGCAACGGTCTCCGCAGTGGTGTCTCCCGGGATGGCCACCATATCCAACCCCACCGAGCAAACCGAGGTCATGGCCTCCAACTTCTCCAGGGAGAGGGCGCCGCTGGCGGCGGCGGCCACCATGCCCACATCCTCGCTCACCGGGATAAAGGCCCCTGAATACCCGCCCACGGCAGAAGTGGCCATGACACCCCCCATCTTGACCGCATTGGTAAGCAGGGCTAACGCCGCGGTAGAGCCAGGGGCACCTACTTTTTCGATCCCCATCGCCTCCAAGATCTCAGCGACCGAATCGCCCACCTTGAAGGTGGGGGCCAGGGAGAGGTCCACCGCGCCCAGGCGCGTGTGAAGGGCCTCGGCCATCTCCCGGCCGATCAGCTCACCCACCCGGGTAATCTTGAAGGCCCTCCGCTTGATCTCTTGGGCCAGATCCTGCAAGGGCAAGCCCCTTTGGGATTGCAGGGCCGACTTGATGACCCCCGGCCCCGAGATCCCGATATTGATCACCGTCTCTGGGTTACCGAAGCCGTGAAAGGCCCCGGCCATGAAGGGGATGTTCTCCGGGGCATTGCACAGGACCACCAGGCGGGCGCAACCGCTCCCCTTCTCCGTCCGCTCGGAGATCTGTTTGACGATCTCCCCCATGGTCCTCACCGCATCCATATTGATCCCGGACACGGTGGTCGCTACCTGGATGGAGGCGCACAGCGCCGAGGTAGAAGAGAGGACGGCGGGAAGGGAATGGATCAGGACCTCCTCGGCGAAGGTCAGGCCAATATGGACCAGCGCGGAGTAGCCTCCTACCAGGTCCACCCCCATCTCCTGGCAGGCCCGATCTAACTCCCCAGCGAAATCATCGCAGAAGGTCAAGGCCTCTGCTTCGTTCATGCCCCGAACTGGGGCCGCAATGATGGCCGAGAGCGGGGTTAGGGAGATGCGGAGGTTGACAATGGGGATGCCGTACTTCCTTTCCAGATGCCGGGCCGAGGGCAACAGGCCGGAGGCGGTGCGCTGAATCTTCTCTTTTACCTTTACCACCGCGTTTTGAGGATCGGCATCGATGCAGTCCAGGAGGGAGATCCCCAAGGTGATGGTGCGGATATCCAGATTCTCCAAATTGATCATCTTGATCGTTTCCAGGATCTCTTCCTTGCTATAGAGCATCTTTCACCTCAGGGAGATGGAGTACCTTCATATGCGATGCATGAAGTCAAAGATCTTCTTGTGCTGCATCAGGACCTTGACCCCCAGGGAATTTCCCTCCTGCGCCAGGGCCTCCTGCAAGGCCTCGAAGCTGGTCTGGCAGGCGGAGATGTCTACGATCAGGATCATGCTGAACATCTCCTGGAGGATAGTCTGGCTGATGTCTTCAATATTGACCTGGTGATCCGCCAAGACCCGGGAGATCCCGGCCACCAGGCCCGGCCGGTCCCTCCCCATCACCGTGATGATCGCGAGTTCCTTTTCGCTCATCCTTCCCTCCCCCATTCCTCGCCGGGGCATGAACCCCTGGCCGAGATTCCCCCCTCTTCATCGCGGCATTATGAATAGGCATCCTGCATCTGTCAAGGAGAAAGCCGCCCCCTGGTGCCACCTTGTAAGCCGCCCCTTGCTTGACAAATTCGAACAACGGAACTCTCCAGCCCTGCTTTGCTGCAGGGGGGCAAGCATTCAATGCTTGCCCCCCTGCAGTTCTCAGGTTTCAGCTTGAAGGGTCTCCCCCAACCCTCGTCCACGAGGCCTTGCTCCTCTTTTTACATCTTTCCCCCAATGACCAGATAGAGGTAGGCAAGGCTCATCAGCACATAGGAGGCGGTGCAGAGGTACATGATGACCTTGTTGATCGGGTGGGGCTGGACCCACTGGGGGAAGGCCTTGGGCACCAGGTAGTAGTTCAGGTAGATCAGCCCCGGGGCGAAGATCGACATGGCCAGGAAGGAGCAGACGCCCCGAATGATCAGGAGGGCTCCAGGCTGGGCCAGCGCCATGGTGAAGATGGTGGATACGGAAAAGGTGGCCACAAAGATGTAGTACCAGGTGCGGAAGTGATATTTGCGGGCCGGCTTGATATTGGAATAGACGAAATCGGCCCATACCCGGGAGAACCCATCCGTGAGCTGCAGCCAGGCATCGCACAAGAAGGCGGCAGCGACCACCAGAAACAAGGCCCTCCCGACCCTGCCCCAGGCCACTTCAAAGAAGGCCGACTGCACCACCGCGATCTCCCAGCCCTTCGGGACCTTGTGCTCCGGCAGCAGCAGAGCCCAGGCCAGCCAGCACATGATTACCGTGGTCAGGGTATTGAGAAAGACCCCAATGAAGTTCTCGCTGGCGATGTAGCGCACCCAACCCTTATACTGCTTCTTGTTTTCCTCCGTGTCCTTGAACGCATAGCCCGTAGCAGGGATGGCCTCTTCCTCCCCGGTGATGGGGCTGGTCACCCGACCAATGAGCTTGCCCATGCCCGCCCCCTTATCTCTCATCCAGTAGCCAATGAAGAGCTGGCCAAACCCTCCGGCTCCGGCATAGGCGATGCAGGTGACCAAGATCCCCAAATCCTTAGGATCCCAGTTGCTGGGCCTGGAGAAATGGGGAAGCAGAGCAGGAAGGAAGTGGGAGGCGGCTGAATAGACCTTCGGTTGGAACAGGGCGGCGGTGATGCCCCCGATGGTAATCAGCACGATGAGGCTGGAGAATTTCTCCACTACCGTGTAGACCACCCGGCCGAAGGTGAGGGCGATGATATAGACACTGATGGTGAGATAGCCCCAGAACAGGGCCCTGCCACCAGGACTCCATCCCGCAGGAAATTGAGTCAAGGATCCCAGGGCGGTCCCTCCTGCGCTGGCGTAGGCCCCAAACCAGATATTCTCAATGAAGATCCCGATGAAGATCACGATGGCGTACCATCTTCCGATCCGGGTGAAGCCGGTCATGGCGGTCTCACCGGTGAGGATGGCGTAGCGCATAATCTCCAGGTTGATCCAGTACTGCAACATGGAGGCGGGGATGAGGATCCCCAGGAAGGCTGCCCCATACTTGGCGGTCATGTAAGGCCACCAGATGAGCTCTCCGCTCCCCTGGGCCATGGCTGCCCAGATGAGCCCGGGTCCTATGTAAGCGAATATGCCCATAAAGGTAGGCAGGATCGCCAGCTTCAGGGGCTCCATTTTTCCCATGGGGACCTCGCCCCCGATGAGGCCTTGATTCGCATGCACCGGCTTCTTCTCCTCTGCCATTGGTCATTCCCTCCCTTCTCTGGACCTAACGAGATCGGAGTCGCCCAAAAAAAGATCCCCGCAACCCTCTTTGGAAAGTGCGGGGATTCACATCGGCTATTGTCTTCGATTGGGGGACGCACACATGAGATCAACCTGGCCGCGAACGATCCGTTCTGTCGCTCCTTGGATCAACCCATATCACATGAGTTCATCGTATAATACCAGCCGCCCGTCGCTGTCAAGGAAAAATGGATCCCGGAAAGGCCCTTGGGCATGCCTGCCGACCCCTGGCCTCCCTGGCCTTCCTCAACGGGGAATCACATTGAATCCAGTATTCGAGATGAGTCCGGAATAGGTCTTCTTGAACTTCTTCCACAGGGCCCGCATATTCTTGTACCTCTGCAGCCAGGTGAGGAACAACAGGTCGAGGGCCGCGCTATCCGTCCAGATGACATCCTTCTTGTAGCCGGCGATCATGGAAACCCGGGTAGAATCCAGGAAGTTGGCAATCCGCTCCCTATCCGTATCGATGGTGCTGCAGGTGCCAAAATGGACCACCCAGTTTGCAAATCCTCTTCCCATGAAGCCCGCCAGGGTCTCGAGGTCAATCGAGCCCTCATCCAATTGAATCTCTCCCGGACTGCCATGGAAGGCAAAATAGAGGATCCCATAGCCCGATCGGCGCTTGATCTTGACCAGGTTATAGCGAAGCTCCTCCTTGGTATTGCAGGATAAAAGGATCAGCTTCACCTCGTTGAGCTTGGAGACCAGCTCCATGATCGGTCCCATGCTCAGCCGCCGATGGCTCTCCAGGTCTTGGTCCCAAAGCGACTCCAGGCAGATGATACTTTTCTTTTTTTGCTTGGCCAGCCTCAATTGGCAACGCCCCCTCTCTCGATTGCAGATACAAAGGGCCCCTATCGGGCACCCCTGAAGCAAATGCCCCCTTCTGCCTCCGCCCAACCCCTGGACTTATCTTGACAAATTCCCTCGCTTCCGGTATGGAAGATCCTGTTTGTACCTCCTTCCGGTGAGGCCAAGAAAAGGTGCGGCCCTTCTTTCTCATAAGTATAGGCCAAGCGCCTCATAATTTCAATCCCATTAGATAGGGGGGGGTCATCCTGTATAAACCTGCCCAGATCTCGACCTGCTGTCCCCAATGCGGCGGAGAACTGAATTTTGATGAGGGCTCCAATGCCGTCCAGTGCCGGTTTTGCGGAAGCGCATTGCTGGCCACGGGATATGGTCGCATCTTGAGCTATTCCCTTGCCTCCAACCTGAAGGCGGAGGAGGTGCGAAGAGCGGCCCTGGGACGGCTGACCTCCCGAGGACAGAAGAACGACATTCGGGGGATTCGCCTCGCCTTCGTCCCCTTCTATCGGCTGACCGGCCTCGATTTCTCCTGGAGTTGGAAAGACAAGGAGATCACCTCCCCCTTGTTGGAGACCCCTCACGCCAGCAACGCGGCCCTGGGGATCCTCCGCTTCGGGGAGGAGGCCTTGAAAAACCCCAACGGCGGACCCCTTCCCCCCCTCAAGGAGAAGGAATATCTCCTCACCTCAATCTACCTGGATCGCACCTTCCTGGCCGCGGACTTGCCCTCCCTGAGCCTCCGCTCCTTAGGGGTGCGCTCCCAGGTGCGCACCCTTCATCTCTTCGATCCGGAAGCGCTATCGCGAGAAGGACAAGTGATCCCGGTGACCATGGACTGGAAGGAGGCCTGGAATCGCATAGAAACGGGCCTGCCCCTCGAAAACCTGACCCGGCGGCTGCTCATCAACCGGATCCTCTCCTTGGTCTTCTTCCCTCTATGGGAGGTTCAGGTCGATTCCGGGGCAAGGACCTCCTCCCTCCTCTTCGACGGCGTCGCCCGGTCTTTTCTCCAAGAGGAGGCGGCCTCTCGCTTCTTTTCGGAGTCTCCGGCCGGCAGCGGCTTCTCCGCCCAAACCCTGCGCTTCCGACCCCTGGCTTGCCCGAACTGCGGCGGAGGCCTCCCCGTGGATCGGGACTTTCGCCTCTTCTCCTGTCCCACCTGTCATCGGCTCTGGCATATCAAGGGGGACGAATTCGAAAATCTCCCCTACCGCCTGGCGGAGGCGCCCAAGAGGCTCGATCCGCGCCAGGTGCATTATCTACCCTTCTGGATCTTCCTGGGACAGGTCCACCTCGAAGGAAGAACCATTGCCAGCAAATATGACCTCGCTCAGCTCGCTCCCCAGGCGCGTCTCCTGCGTGAGGAGGATAAGGCGATCCCGCTCCGCTTCTTCGTCCCGGCCTTCAAGGTCCGGGACCTTTCAGTGGCCAATCGCCTCTCCACCTCCTTCACCCGCATGCAGCCGCTCTTCCAAGTCAAGGAGCCCAGCGGGGAATCGCTCCATCCTGGCGGGGTCCTGGATCGAGATGAGGCAGCCACCTTCGCCCACCTTTCCCTGGTCTCCATCACCCCCAAGGGAAATCCCAAGCTGGTGGAGCGAGTGGCTCAAGCTGAGCTCACCCTCTCCCCGGGCGAGCTGGTCTTCTTTCCCTTTCAAGATCATCTGGATTCGCTGCGGGAGGACTTCCTCGGCACCGCGATCCACAAAGCGACGCTCCGTTAGGGGTCCAATGAGGATTCATTTTCAATCCCTAAGATCGGAAAAGGATGGGCCGGCGGGCCTGGTGCTCGGTTGTCTTTTGATTGGCCTGCTCGGTCTGGCGGCCGGACTGGGCTTCAATTCCCTGCGGTCCTCCCCCCTGCCCTTAATCCCCCCTTTTCTCCTCGCCTCCCCCTACCCGGAGGCCGGACCGGATCAGGCGCAGGAATGGGCCGAGGAGGGCAGGGTCCTCTTTCTGGACAGTCGTCCTCATGCGCAATACAAGAAGGCCCATCTGCCCCAGGCGGTGAGCCTCCCGGTGAAGGACTTTCCTGCCCTCTATCCGGTGCTCAGTCCGCTCTTCCCTGCAGAGGGATGGATCGTCATTTACGGGGAGGGCGGAGGGTGGCCCACGGAGAGGGAACTGGCCCATCTCTTCCGGAAGGCGGGGATGGAGAGGGTCAAGGTGTTGGCCGGGGGGTTCCGTGCCTGGAAGGAGAGGGGCTTTCGAGTGGAGGGGAGATAGAGGATGAATCAAGGCCGGCCTGATTCCTGGCGCAGAAGAATACTCCACTTTTTGAAAAGCCCCTACCTGGCTGCGCTACTGCGGATCATCCTGGGCGCCCTTTTCCTCGAGGCGAGCTGGGATAAGATCCTGCATCCGGCTCGATTTGCCGAGGATGTGGCCAACTACGCTATCCTCCCCCCTTTGTTGGTCAACTTGTGGGCCCTCGTCCTCCCCTGGCTGGAGATGATCGCCGGCCTCTCTCTCATCCTGGGCCTCCTCTCCCGGAGCAGCGCCCTGGTCCTCTCTGCCCTCCTGGTCAGCTTCATCATTGGCATCTCCATCAATATCGCCCGAGGGGCGGAGATCGACTGCGGCTGTTTTGGCGCCGGGGAAGAGCTCGGCTGGATCAGCCTATTCCGGGATCTCCTGTTCCTAGCCATGGGGATCCAGATCCTCTTCTGCGATCGGGGCTTCCTGGGATTGGATTCTCTGTGGAGAAAACGGGGGGTGGAAAAGGAGGGGTAGAAAAGGGATTGCTTTGGGGTCGGTTTTGTGTTTTGCTCATTGGATCCAGGATGGGATTTCTGGCAAGGGATTTTCGACGATAGCAAAGGAGGGATGGGTCATGGCGAAACAGGTCCCCTGGGAAACCATTATAGAGGTCGCCTTGGACCGAAGCACCAAGGAACAGAAGCCGATCTTCGTTGATTTCTGGTTCGATGGCTGAATTGGCTGCAAATTTATGAATACGGATTCGTATTCACAGGACAAGGTGGTCGGTTTCTTGGTGGAGAACTTCATCCCCGTCCGCAGCCAGTGCTTCTTTGACCACTTTACGGCGATGATGCGGCGGTATCAGGTGAAATGGACCCCGACCTTCGTGGTCCTGGATCCGGACGGAAGGGAGCACCACCGGGTGGTGGGATTCCTCCCGCCCGAGGACTTCATGGCCCAGTTGCAGTTGGGAAAGGCCAAGCTCTACTACGATCAGGATCGGCTAGACAAGGCCGCTTCCGAGCTCCAGATCGTAATTGACCGCTTTCCCCAGACGGCGGCCGCGGAGGAGGCCATCTTCCTCCTGGGCGTCTCCGGCTACAAGCGTACCCATCAGGCCGGGGAATTGAAAAAGGCTTGGGAGAGGCTCTCCCGGGATTATCCCGCGAGCGAGTGGAGCAAGAGGGCCCGGCCCTATTCGGCCCTGTAGTCCTCGGGGCACCTCAAGGGCGGGGACGGGGGCGGAGATGATTTAGGGCTCCCTCAGCCATCTGAGGGAGCTTTGAAGGTAAGGACGTCCTGTTGGCGGCCTCACCCGTGCCGGAAGGTGCGGTGCGGGGTTACGCCCCTGAGATCTGCCCCTCCTGGCCCACCCCCACCTCTTCGATGCGCAGGCTGACCTCCTCCCATTCCCGGTACAGGGTGCGGATGCGATCTTCTAACTCCTCCTTCTCCCCAACCGCCGCTTTGGCCCTCTCCCCCTCCCGATAGAGCTCAGGCTGCGACAGGGCCTCCATGACTTCACTCATCCGGGCCTCCCGGGAGCGAATCTCCTGTTCGATTTCGCTGAGCTTCTCCCGGAGGGGCAAGAGCATCCTGCTCCGCTTCTGCCTCTCCTCTGCCTCTCTCCTCTTCTCCTCCTTGCTCTTGCGTCGGCCAGGGGCAGCGCCAGCTCCGGCAGCAGAGGCCTCTTCCGACAGCTTGACCCCGGGGCTGGCATCGGGCGGCCAGGTCTCTCGCTGCCTCCGCTCCTCCTCCTCGACCTTCTCCCAATAGTAGTCGTAGTCTCCCAGGAACTCCCGTATCTTCCCCGCCTTGACCTCAACCACCTTGTTGGCGATGCGATTGATGAAATAGCGGTCATGGGAGATGAAGACCATCGTCCCCTCCCAAGCGGAAAGGGCTTCTTCCAGCACTTCACGGGCATCCAGGTCCAGGTGGTTGGTTGGCTCATCCAGGAGCAGGAAGTTCACCGGCTTGAGCAGCATACGCGTCAGGGCCAGACGGCTCTTTTCCCCGCCGGAGAGCACCGAGACCTTCTTTTCCACCTCCTCCCCCGAGAAGAGGAAGGCCCCTAAGATGGCACGGAGTCGAGGCTGCATCTCGAAATCCGCCACCTCCGCCAATTCCTCCAGCACGGTGTGGCCGGAGTGAAGTGCCTCCAACTGGTGCTGGGCGTAATAGAAGAGGGAGACCTGGGTGCCCAGGGCTCGCTGCCCCTTTTCGAAGGGAAGCACCCCGGCCAGGATCTTAACCAGGGTGCTCTTCCCAGCCCCATTCGGCCCCACCAGGGCGACCCGATCGCCCCGGGTGAGCTGAAAGTCGAGGCCGGAATAGACAACATTCTCTCCATAGGACTTGCGCACGCCGGAGAGATGGGCTACATGGAGTCCACTGCGCGGAGGGGTGGGGAATCTCAGGTTTAGGCTGCGGGTGGCCCTGCGCTCGACGGTCGCCTTCGGCATCTTCTCCAACATCTTGATCCGGCTCTGGACCTGGCTGGACTTGGTATTTTTCGCCCGGAACCGCTCGATGAAGCGCTCCACTTGTTCGATGCGCCGTTCCTGGTTGCGCATCGCCGCCTCCTGCAACCTCTGTCGTTCCTCCCTTTGGACACAATACTGATCATAATTTCCCGAATAAAGGGTCAGCGATCCGGCTTCCAGGGCCGCAATCCGGCTCACCATCCGATTTAACAGGTAGCGATCGTGGGAGACCAGGACATAAGTCCCCTCGTAGTTGCAGAGGAAATCCTCCAGCCACCGGATCGCCTCCAGGTCCAAATGGTTGGTCGGCTCATCCAGGAGCAGGTAATCGGGCCGAGTCAGGAGGAGGCGCGCCAGGGCCACCCGCATCTGCCAGCCACCAGAGAGCTCCCGAAGCGATCCGCGGATTTCTCGCTCGCCGAACCCCAGTCCGGTCAGGATGGATCGAGCCCGAGACTCCAGGCTGTACCCGCCCTTCGCCTCATATTCCTGCTGCATGGCCCCGTAGCGGCCCAGCATCGCCTTCCACTCCGGGTCATCCTCCTGCACCTTTCCCCTGCCGGCGGCCTCCTCCATTTGATTGCGCAGCCACTCCAGCTCCTCTCCCAGGCGAGGCACCTCCTCGAAGCCCGCCATCACGAAGGAAAGCACCTGATCGCCCTCCAGGGTCTCGATCTCCTGGGGCAGGTAGCCCAATCGAGCCCCCCGGGAGCGGTGGATCTCACCCTCGTCGATCCCCTCCTGCCCCAAGATGATGCGGAAGAGGGTGGTCTTCCCCGCCCCATTGGGCCCCACCAGACCTATCTGCTCCCCCTTCCTGATCTGCCAGGAAAGATTGCGAAAGAGGTACTTGCCTGCAAATTGCTTGGAGATCGATTTCAGGTCAATCATGGTCCGATATGATAGATGGGTCTCTTTCCCAAGGCAATCAAAAAAGGGAATCCTTTCAGGATTCCATATCCCCCGGAGAAATCATTTGCCCGGATCCCTTCACCCTTCACCTTATCTATTGACATCTGGCCATCCCCTATTATATATAATAATCGATAGATAGCGAACGAGACTCTTCCAAACGATCTTCACCTGGTCCGACGGGGGAAGGACGCACTTTGCCCGAGAGGCAGATCATGGAAATTCGGTCCTGCGTTCGTTCTGAAACGGTTCCCTGCGCGCGGCCGCCGAGGCATGCCAAGGTTTGAGGTATGCCAGGGCGGCTTCTTGTTTTTCTGTGGCATTCCTCGGCCTTTCGCTGAGTATCGCAGAAGGCGTTGGGCCGAGGGGTGCATGCCAATACATGGGAAAGGGGGTGAGGGGATCGATCTCTTCTGGTGAAAGGCTTTGCTGGATAAAAGGCAGATGCCAAAGTGATTAGGGGAGGAGAAAAATGAAGCGAATAACGATACTTGGTTCAGTTTTGTTGGCCCTGTTTGCTCTCGGCCTCATGAGCCCGGCCATGGCAGGAATGAAGGTTCCGGCACCAGTGGGCCTCAATGATCTCGTTGCTGGCCCGCCGGTAGAATTCGCTAAAGGGGGAGCCTTCCTCGAGGGTCCCATCATGGATTTGCAGGGCAACCTCTGGGTGGTGAGCATCGCCTCGGGAATGATCTCCAAGATCAGCCCGGACGGCACCTGGAAGGATGTCTTCCATTCGGGCGGCCAGCCGCAGGGTCTGGAGTGGGGCAAGGACGGAAAGCTCTACGGCACCGACCGGAAGCGCGGTGTCTTCGTCTGGGATCCGAAGACCGGCAAGGTAGATGACTATTGTCGCTACTTCCAGAATGAGAACTTCCACGGGCCCAATGACCTGATCTTCGACGGCCAGGGCGGCTGCTATTTCACCGATCCCTGGGGCACCAGCCCGGTCAATCCCCGGGGAGGCATCTACTACATCAGCCCCGGCGGGAAGGAAGTCAAGCGGCTGATCGACAACATGGCGTTTCCCAACGGCATCGCCCTGTCCCCGGATTTCGGTACCCTCTACATTGCGGATTGCATGCGGAATCAGGTGTGGGCCTGCCCGATCGCATCTCCCGGGGTCATCAATGTCGGCTTCTCCCACATCTTCAATGTCCTGCCCAACGGCGG
>JAZDMQ010000075.1:0-3358 GCA_043800755.1 bacterium
TCTTTTTGCCGCTCCTCTTCCTCACCGGCTTGGAAGGCAAGTTCTTCACTCCCTTCGTCTTCACCGTCGTCGTGTCCATGGTAGTCGGCCTGGTTCTCTCCCTCACCCTAACCCCAGTCCTCTGCTATCTGCTGCTTAGCAAGGCACGGGAAAAAAAGGACGAGGAGAGTTGGCTCACCCGCACCTGTCTGAAAGGCTACGATTCCCTGCTGCGCCATTCCCTCTCCAATCCCAAGAAGGTGGCAATCGGCATCTATGGGCTCTTTGCCCTCACCTTGTTCTTCGCCCCCCTCATCGGCACCGAGCTTCTTCCGAGCCTCGATGAGGGAGCGATTATGGTGCAGGCGGTGATGCCGCCGGGAACCTCTCTGCCGGAGATGGCAGAGGTCACCCGACAGGTCTCCCAGATCATGGCCAAGGCCCCGGATATGGAAGTCGTGGTCCAGAGATCGGGCTGGGCGGAGCAAGCTGAGTGCGCATTCGGGGTGAACGTCGCCGAGATCCATGGCCAACTGGTGCCCTTCAACAAGAGGACCAAAACAATCGAGGAGATCACCGACTGGATACGGGAACGGACCAGGAATATTCCTGGTGTCGGGGTCTCTTTCACTCAACCCCTTGCGCTTCGAATCGAGGAGGCGATGGCCGGGGTCTCGTCCCCGCTCGTAATCAAGATCTTCGGACCGAACCTAGACATCCTCCAGCAAAAGGCAAGCGAGGTAGAGGCCATCGTAAAAGGCGTCAGGGGAATCGTCGATGCGCGGGTTCGACAAACAGCAGGGGCGCCTCAAGTAACGGTGCAGGTAAATCGGGAGAGAGCCGCCCGCTACGGCCTCAGCGTGAAGCAGATCAAGGAGGGGGTGGAGACCGCCCTGGAAGGCAGGGCCGTCACCACGGTCTTGAAGGACCAGAAGGAATACAAAGTATTCGTTCGCCTGGAGGAAAAGTTCCGGAACGACGTCGACAAGATTGGCTCGATCCTGATCGATACGCCCTCCGGATCGCCCGTGCCCCTGAGCGAGGTGGCGGACATCGCCCAGACGACCGGGCCCAGCAGCATCCAGCGGGAGAACATGGTGCGCCTTTCCCAGGTCCTTTGCAACGTCATCGGCAGGGATATGGGCTCGGTGGTGAACGAGGTCAAGGAAAGGCTGAAGTCCGTCCACTTCCCCCGGGATTACTTCGTCGTCTTCGGAGGCAAGTACGAGAAGCAGCAAGAGCTCATGCGGCAGATGATTACTGTCTTCGGCATCTCTGCCCTGCTCGTATTCATGCTGCTGTACGTGGGTTTCCGTTCCTTCCGCCAAGCCTTTCTCATCATCTTCACCATCCCCCTGGGCCTCATGGGGGGCATCCTGGCCCTCTTCATCACCGGCCACACCTTCAACGTCTCCTCGCTGATCGGCTTGGTCGTCCACTTCGGTCTGTCGGTGCAAAAGGGGGTCATATTGATGGACTACCTCAACCAGTTGAAGGCCCAGGGATTGCCACTGCCCCAGGTAGCCCGGGAAGGAGGGAGAGTCCGCATGCGCCCCATCCTGATGACCGCCTCCTGCGCCTCCTTAGCGGTTCTGCCTCTGGCCATCGGCTGGGGCGCGGGCGCGGAGATGCAGCAGCCCATGGCCATCGTCTTGGTCGGGGGCCTCATCACTTCCACCCTTCTCACCGTGATCGTGCTGCCCAGCCTCTACGGGCTGGTGGAGCACTACCGCAAGAGTCCCTGGTGTTGGATCCGGGATTTTTTCCGACCGGGGCACCCAGACAAGAAGGACACCCCCGAGCCAGCGGCCTGATTCCTCTCGAGGACCCCGCCTTTTTGTCCTGCTGGTGAGAAGGTTGGTTTTGATTCTTCCTGACTACACTTTGCCCAATGCACGGAGGAGAGAGGATGCCGAAAAGATATCAGGATCTGGTGGCCGAGGCAAAGAAGGAAGTGCCGGAGATATCTGCCGAGGAGGTTTGCCAGAAGGTTCTCCGGGGCGATGATTTCGTCCTCCTGGATGTGAGGGACCCGGAGGAATTCCGGGCGGGCCACCTCCAGGGTGCCCTATCAATCAGCCGGGGGATGTTGGAATTCCGGGTTCGGGAGGCATTGCCCTCCTCAGAAAAGCCGATCGTGCTGTACTGTGCCAGCGGAGCCCGCTCTTTGCTGGCCGGTCAAGTCCTCAAGGTGATGGGTTATCCTGACATTCGCTCCATGGCCGGGGGCATTCGGCGATGGCGCGACCTGGGTTATCCCATCCTGAAGGAAGAGCAAATGAACCCGGAACAGCTCGGGCGATATAGCCGACATATCCTCCTCCCCCAGGTGGGAGAAAAAGGGCAACAAAAGTTGCTTGCGGCCAAGGTGTTGCTCATAGGGGCAGGGGGGCTCGGGTCGCCGGCCGCTATTTACCTGGCCACCGCCGGGGTAGGAAGGCTCGGGATCGTGGACTCAGACAAGGTGGATTTGAGCAACCTGCAGCGCCAGATCCTCCATTTCAGCAAGGATATCGGCCGACCCAAGACTGAGTCGGCCCAGGAAACGATCAAAGCCCTGAATCCGGATATCTCCATTACCACCTATGCGGAACGCCTCGATCCCTCCAATGTCAACCGGATCATAGGAGACTATGACCTGATCCTCGATGGGGCCGATAATTTCCCCACCAAGTACCTCCTCAATGACGCCTGTTATTTTGCCGGCAAGTCCTTGATTTACGGAAGCATCTTTCAGTTCGAGGGCCACGCCACGGTCTTCCACCGGGGGCAAGGACCCTGCTATCGTTGCCTCTTTCCCGTGCCCCCTCCCGCAGGATTGGTCCCCACCTGAAACGAAGCCGGCGTGCTGGGGGTCTTGCCCGGCATCATTGGCATCATCCAGGCAACCGAGGCGATCAAGTGGATCCTGGGGATTGGCAGCCCTCTGTTAGGGAGGCTCCTGATCTACGATGCACTGGAGATGAGCTTCCGGGACGTCAAGTTCTCTGCCAATCCGGATTGCCCTCTCTGTGGAACTCACCCCACCATTTCGGGGCTCGAGGCGAAGCCGGGGCCGGAGGCGATTATCTGTTCGCCAGCCTCACCGGGGGTTTGAAGGAAAAGCCGCCCCCTCCCCCGACTTGAACCACCGAGTAGCTTTTCCACCCGGACGGTGGTTCCTTTCCCAATATCTCCTCTGCGATCTCCAATACCTCCCCAGAGGCTGGATCTGTGGGCGCTGGCTCGACTTTGCATATCTCCGCTTCCGAGTTCACCTTCATGCCCATGTCCCTACCCCCCACCACAAAGATCCTTCCCCGGTCAATTTTGCGACCCTCCCTCCCCTGGCCTTTCTTTCGTAGCAGGGAGACGTCGTGGACACACCGGTCAATGGCTC
>JAZDMQ010000048.1:0-12349 GCA_043800755.1 bacterium
CCAGATGGCCTGCCAAGCAGCAGGCCCACCACACTGAGGTCTTCGTCCAGATCGCGCCAATGAATCCCTTCGCCGCCTCCGATTAGCTGCCAGTTATTGCGTTCTTGGGGTGTACCATGCATTAGGCGTGGGTACCATGCGAGCGGTACAGAGATCGTCCGTCCGTCAGTGAAATCAACCGTCAGTGAATCGTCCGTCACGAAGACGCTCTGCGCCCTCGCAACTTGTATTTCAGTCACTCAGGTTTTCCCTCCCCTGTCAGCTTCAATCTCAGCCCTTGATGACCCCCATGGGCTTGAGCTTGGCCACGCGCAGGGAGAGACCTGCGCTGTGCACCACATTCACCACCTCAGTAACATCCTTGTAGGCCTCGGGCATCTCCTCCTTCAGGGTCTCCCTCCCTGAGGCCTGCACAAAGATGCCCCGATCCGCCAACTCCCTCTCGATCGCCCTTCCTTTGGCTGACCGGATCGCCTGGTGGCGGCTCATGACCCGACCCGCCCCGTGGCAGGTGCTGCCGAAGGTCTCCTCCATCGCCCTCTCCGTTCCCACCAGCACGAAGGAGGCCCGGCCCATGTCTCCAGGGATCAGGACCGGCTGGCCCACCTGCCGATACGCCTCCGGCACCTCGGGATGGCCGGGCGGGAAGGCGCGGGTCGCCCCTTTGCGGTGGACGGCCAATCGCCTCTTCTTTCCCTCCACCAGGTGCTCCTCGATCTTGACGATGTTGTGAGCCACATCGTAGACCAGGGAGAGGCCCAGGGCCTGGGGGGAGATCTTGAGGCCCTGCAGCAGGACCTGCTCGGTCCAATACATCAGGCACTGGCGGTTGGCCCAGGCATAATTGGCCGCGGCCTTCATGGCCGCCAGATAGCGGCGGCCCTCCGGAGAGCTGAGCGGGGCACAGGCCAGCTGGCGGTCCGGCAGGGCAATCCCGTAGCGCCGCACCGCCTCCTCCATCTCCACCAGATAATCGGTGCAGACCTGATGGCCAAACCCGCGGGACCCGGAGTGGATCATCACCGTTACCTGATCCGGGAAGAGGCCGAAGGCAGAGGCCACCTTCTCCTCGAAGATCTCGGCCACATACTGAATCTCCACGAAGTGGTTGCCCGAGCCGAGGGTCCCCTGCTGGGGCCGACCCCGCTCATAGGCCTTGGCGCTGATCACCTCCGGATCGGCCCCCTCCATGCAACCACCGGCCTCGGTGTGCTGAAGGTCCTCGGCCTGGCCGAAGCCCGCCTCGACCGCCCAACGGGCGCCCTTCTTCAAGACCACCTTTTCATCCTCCCGGGAGAGGCGGATCTTGCCCTTGGAGCCCACGCCGGTGGGGACCTGGGAGAAGAGGGCAGCAACCAGCTCCTTCAATCTCGGCTCCACCTCCCTGCGGGAGAGGTTGGTCCGCAGCAGCCGAACCCCGCAGTTGATGTCATATCCCACCCCTCCGGGAGAGATCACCCCCTCCTCCAGATCCGTGGCGACCACGCCCCCGATGGGAAGGCCATAGCCGGCATGGATGTCGGGCATGGCAAAGGAGGCCTTGACGATGCCCGGCAGGAACGCCGCATTCGCCACCTGCTCCACCGAGGAGTCCTCCGCAATCTCGGCAAATAGCTTCTGGTCCGCATAGATCAGGCCGGGAACCCTCATGCCCGGCTTATAATCCTGCGGCACCTGCCAGCGATAGTCATCGAGCTGAACGATCTTCGCACCCATCTTCTATCTCACCTCAATTCCCCTGCTCCGCCGGGAGGCGATGTGCGGCCCCCGGGCAGATCAGACATCCAGCACCACCTGCACCTGCCACTTCCCCCCATCCTCGCTCACCTTCAGAGAGTGATAGGTGGCGGCCTTGACCAAGCCCTTCACGGAATGTCGGGTCAGATCCAGGATATCCCCCTGCAGATTCGCCTCCAATCGCTGATCACCAAGATTACCGATCTCATACTCCACCGGAAGAAACCCTTCCACCTCAAACAGATAGAGGAGCTCGCTGAGCCAGGCGACCAAGAGGGCCTCACGGTCTTGCGCCTCGACCACGACCCTGCAGGACTGTGATGGCCGAAGGCCCTGGGGATCCACGATCAAATCGAGCATCCCCCGGGCTGCGTTGACGAAGGCCTCCTCCATGCTCCTTCCCCACGCCCGCAGGCCTTCATCCGCCGTCACCTCGAAGGACTCATATCCTTTATCGACCTCTTCCATCGATCTCCCGCAAAAATCCAAAACCTCCTATGATTTCTCCGCCTTCCCTTTCTTTCCCGTGTGATCCTTGCCCAGGTAGAAGTTGATCCAGGAACAGGTCTCGTTCAGGGACCAATCCCGCGGGGGCAGGATCTCCGGCAGCAGGCCGTCCTGCTCCCCGAAGGCCTTGAGTCGCTCATAGGCGCGGACATAGATGCACTTCTTCTCCTGAGGGTAAACCTCACACCAGCCTTCATAGCTTCCCCCGCAGGGGCCGTTCAACAGGTACTTGGCGCACTGCGACTGAGGGCAGAGGTAGGCATGCTCGGGGATCGTGCAGTCCCCGCACATCTTGCACTCGTTGGTGATGAGCTTGGAGAAATGCTCGAACATGGCATAGGGCTTCTCCAGGAAGGTCCCGGCGACGGCCTGATGGAAGACCTTAGCCGGACGGTACAGCACTCCCTTCTCGTCGAAGAGCGCGTCGTGAACCACGCGGAAGACCGAATAGCCAATAGGCTTCCGGGGCCGATTGCGCGTCCGATCCACCGGCACATCCGTATTGAGGCCCGTCTTCCCATCCCTCTCAAAATAGTAGAACGCATCCTTCTGCGGAAAGTCCAGATCCTTCACCAGGGCGGGCCAGTTCGGATAGAGTTCTTCCGCCTTGGCCAGGATGAACTCCACATCCTCATAGGGGAGGACCACTCCTCCCAGGTGGACCCCCTTGTAGCCCAGGCCGCGCAGCACGGCCACCAGCTTCGCTCCCCGGAGAAGCCTTGCTCCTTTTCCTTTATCCGGGGCCTTGACCTCCTCGGTGATCGTCGCCAGGAGGGAATCAGGGACCACGCATCCGGGAAGTTCATTACCATTCATGAGGCGAGCAGCCCCCATATTGAGGATGTAGACGTTTCCGATCACCGGGACCTTCAGTCTTTTCACCTTCATGAAGCGCATCAGCTCATCATACTTGCGAGCCTCAAAGCCCAATTGGGTGATGAGGAAATCGGCCCCCGCCTCGACCTTCCTGACGAGCTTCAGATACTGGCCGAGCAATTCTCCCTCCTGCTGCTTGAAGGGAGAGGCGGCGGACCCTTTGAAGAAGGAGGTCGGGCTGAGGCGAGTGGGCCCAGTGACACCCTTCCATTCCAGGCCTTGATTCATGGCCGAGGACAATTGCAGGACGTGAATCGGATCCAAGTCGAAGACGGGTTTGGCCTTGCCCTGAGGGCTATCCGCAGGGTAATCTCCGGCCATGATGAGGAGGTTTTCCAGCCCCAACCGGTCATAGGAATAGAGCTTTCCCATCATCTGAGCCCGGTTCTTATCCTTGCAGGTGAAATGGATCAGGGGAATCTGACCCATCTTTTGAATCTCGATAGCCAACGGATCTGGCTCCAGGGACGGGTTGCCCCCCGCATTGTCGCACACGGACAGGGCGTGGACTTTTCCGCCCTTGCAGGCCTTTTCCGCGAACTCCAAGAGCTTATCCTGCGCCTTTTCTCGGGACCCCAGACCGGGGATCATTTCGCAGGTGACCACAAGGGTCTGATCGTCCTGCATCACCTTCTTGAATTGGTTTTCCATGCGATTCATTCCTCCCTTTCCAGTCTCGTGATCTCACGCATGCTGCAACGCCCGTTCCTTCTACACCACACCAACGAATTGAAATCCGCAAGGAGGGATTGGACTTCCCCGTAACCTGGTGGCCAGCGCTTCATCTCACTCGATCTTTCGGAAAGAGGCCACCGCCAGGCTGATCATGGCCAGGGAAAAGAGGGAAACCACCAGGATATCCAGGCCCAGGGGGAACTCCGCCCCCAGGCTCCCGTGCCCCATTCCCCCCACCCGCGGGAGCAGGACATTCTTGAAGGCATCGATCCCATAGGTCAGGGGATTACAGAGGGAGAGGAGGCGCAGCCAGGGGGGCAAGAGGTTGACCGGGTAGATGGCCCCGCTCAGGAAGAAGAGGGGCATCACCAGCAGGTTCATGATCACATTGAAGACCCCAAAAGTTTCCATATGAGAGGCGATCAAGATTCCCAGGGACGTGAGCGCGAAAGAGAGGAGGACCGCAAGGGCGAAAAGGCCCAGCAGCTGCGGGATCTCCACATGAATCTTCAAGAGGGGAAGGAAGATGGTGATCACCGCGGCCTGCAGCGAGGAGGAGAGGGTGCCGCTGATCGCCTTGCCGATGACGATGGAGAAGCGAGAGATGGGGGCGACCAGGATCTCGCGCAGGAAGCCGAACTCCCGGTCCCAGACGATGGAGATGGAGGAGAAGATGGAGGAGAAGAGGATGACCATCCCCATCACCCCGGGGAAGATGAACTGGTTGTAGGAGACGGGGCCGCCCCGCTGCACGATCTGATTCAGGCCGGAGCCCACCACGAAGAGCCACAGGATAGGACGGGCAAAGATGTTGATCAGGCTGCCCTTCTGCCTCACCAGCTTGATCAGCTCCCGCAGGGTGATGACATAGATGGCGCGGCTGTCGATCAATGCCTCCTCCAGCGCGCCTTTTGATAGGCGCGGGCCATCTGCCGTTTGGTCTCCTTGGAATCGGTCCCCTCCTCCCGGATCTCCCGTCCCACCAGGCGCAGAAAGACATCATTGAGCGACGGTTTCACCACATTCACGTAGTTGATCTCCGCCCCCAACCTTTCGAGGAGGCGGGGGATGAATTCCTCCCCGGATTCCACCTCCAGGATCAGCTCCTCATTCTCTCCCTGGGCCTCCAGCCCGAAATGGGCGCGGATACGCCGCCGCAGGCTATCCGGATCCCCTCCCCGCAACACGATCAGATCGCCCTTCACCATCCGCTTCAGCTTCTCCGGGGTCCCGCGGGCGATGATCTTGCCCTGATCGATGATGGCGATCTGATCACAGACCTCCGCCTCCTCCATGTAATGGGTGGTCATGAACATGGTGATCTGTTCCCGGGACCGGAGGTCGCGAATGAAGTCCCAGATAGTGTCGCGGGTCTGGGGGTCCAGGCCCAGGGTGGGCTCATCGAGGAAGAGGATGCGGGGGTGATGGAGCAGGCCCCGGGCGATCTCGAGGCGACGCTTCATCCCCCCGGAGAAACGCTTCACCAATTCCTTTGAGCGGTCGGTCAGGCCCACCAGATGCAGCATCTCCTCGATCCGCTCCTTCATCTGCTTGCGCTCCATGTTATAGAGATAACAATGGAACTTCAGGTTCTCCCAGGCGGTCAGCTCGTTATCCAGGGTGGTATCCTGGAAGATGAGGCCGATGGAGGAACGGACCGCCTCTGGGTGGGTCAGACAGTCGAAGCCATTGACCGCAACCTTTCCCGCCGTGGGCCGCAGCAGCGTGCAGAGGATGTTGATGGTGGTGGACTTGCCCGCGCCGTTGGGCCCCAGGAAGGCAAAGATCTCTCCCTCCTTGACCGAAAAGGAAATCCCATCCACCGCCCGAAGAGGACCGAAATCCTTCACCAGACCATTGACCTCTATGGCCGCCATTGCCTTTTCTTTTCCCTCCTTCGCTTTGGAGATTGGCTCGCTATGCGTTTTCATAAAACCACAGGGAGGGAAAGCTGTCAAGGCATTACAAAGAACTGTATTGACTTCGTCACCATTTTGGTCTATTTTGCGTCGAATATTGGCAGCGGGAGGCACTGTTATCATGTGATGCTTAAGGAGCCATGGATATCGTGATGATAGCCGTAGTCCGAGGGAAAGCTACGATGGCAGGAACGATGTTGACAACAACCTGAAACCAAGAAGAGATCTGGTGGAGGATACGGTGGAACCTATTCAGATTATTGCAGGGGTGATATTCCTCGCGAGTGTGGTAGCGCTCGTCACCGGAATCATCGACAGCGTGATAGCCGCCCTCTTGGGCGTCTTTCTCATGGTGGTCACGCAGGTGATGAGCGAGGTAGAGGCCTTCAAGTATGTGGACTGGAATGTGATTTGTATCCTCTTGGGGATATGGGTCATCGCCGGGTATTTTGGTAAAACGGGCATCCCGGAATACTTGTCGAGCAAGATGCTCCGCTTATCCAAAGGAAATGTTGCGATCTTTGTGACCCTGCTGGGCACCCTGTCCGGTTTCATCTCCATGTTCGTGGATAATGTGGTGGTGGTCCTGATGATGGCTCCCGTGGTCTTCACCGTAACCCGGCAGATCAAGTTTCCCGCCTTTCCTGCTGTCCTATTCATCGGTCTCTGTGCCAATTTCATGGGGACTGCCCTGCTGCTGGGGGATCTCCCCCCACAGATGCTTCATAGCGTCTCGGGGGTTGAATTCTCGGGCTTCATCTGGCATTCCGGCCGTCCATCCTCCTTCTTCGTCCTGACCCTCACTTATCTGTGCGTGGTAGCGATCTTCTTCTTTCGCTTCATTAAGGTCTATGGGCCCAAGGCCATGCCTCCCGGGGCCGCGGTGGATACCACCAGCAGGAAACTGGATCATTTCGTGAAAGATAAGGTCTTCACCTTCCTCGTGCTCTCCTTCTTCCTCGCCACCATCGTGGCCATGTCCCTGCGCAAGGTCTTGGGCTGGCACTTGGGGTTCATCGCCCTCATGGGGGCAACCCTCCTGATCTTGACCCTCGAGGTCTTGCACAAGCGCCTAAAACTGTCGAATCCAAGCTTCGAGGAGATCTTGTCCCAGATGGACTGGCGGGCGATCTTCTTCTATGTCTCCCTGTTTGCCCTGGTGGGAGGATTGGAAAAGGCAGGTATCATCAAAGCGGTAGCCGATTGGCTCGTGCCCTACATCAAAGGAAATCTCCTGGCAGGATTCAGCCTCCTCTATTGGGCCACCGTGCCGATCGTGGGATTGGTGGAACACGATGCCTACATCTTGACCTTCCTCTATGTCATCCGGGATCTGGGCACCTATCACGGGATCAACCCCTGGCCTCTGTGGTGGGGTCTTCTTTGGGCCGGAACCCTGGGAAGCAACTTGACCATTGCCGGGGCGCCAGCCCTCTTCGTGGCCTTGAACTGCGCTCAAAAGGAGGACGCCTGCAAAGTCAATCTGAAGGAGTTTCTCAGCTATAGCGTTCCCTATGTCCTCACATCCACGGTCATCTGCTTCGTCATAGCCGTCCTGGTGTGGGTGTTGCCCTATCTGAATCATTGAATTGGCTCCTTCCGCATCGCCTCAATAAACACAATTGGCCGAGGTCGTCTGAGGTCCCTGTGGGAGCCTCAACCTCGGCCAATTCTATCTCGCCCTCCTTACCTTAAAGGCGGATCCGTCCTGCTCGCCGCCTACAGCGTCTCGTCCATGGCGCCGGAGCGGTAGCCCTGGAGATCAACGGTCACATAGGCAAAGCCCAGCCCTTTGAACTCCTTCGCCACCTCCTTCGCCAGGGAGCCCTGGAGGAGGCGAGGCAGCTCATCCGATTGGACCTCGATGCGGGCGAGGGGGCCATGATGTCGCACCCTCACCTGGGTGAAGCCGGCCTGGCGCAGATAATCCTCCCCCTTCTCCACCTGGGCCAGATTCTGCCGGGTCAGCTTGGTATGGTAGGGAAAGCGGGAGGCAAGACAGGCGTAGGAGGGCCGGTTCCAGGTGGGAAGGCCCAGTTGTTTGGAGAGGGCCCGGATGTCGGCCTTGGTCAAGCCCGCCTCCAACAGGGGGCTGCGAACCTTGTCTTCCTCGGCGGCGCGCAGGCCGGGGCGATGCTCGCCCGTATCGTCAGCGTTGGTGCCCACCGCCAGGTGAGGGATGCCCTCTTGGGCGGCGATCTCCCGCAGCTTGCGAAAGAGCTCCTTCTTGCAGTGGTAGCAGCGGTCCGGCGGATTGTCAGAAAACCCTGGCACCTCCAGTTCCCTCGCCTCCACCACCAGGTGCTTCAGGCCCAGCTCCTTCGCGATCTGCTTCGCCCCCTCCAGCTCACTTGCCGGATTGACATCCGAGCGCGTGGTCACCAGGATCGCCTTGGACCCCAAGGTATCCTTGGCCACCTTGGCCAGGAGGGTGGAATCCACTCCTCCGGAGAAGGCAATCACCACTGACCCCATCTCCTCCAATAGCTTCTTTAGTCTTTGATATTTTTGCTCGACCATCTTGGGACCTCGCCTTCTAACCCTCAGAGGGAGGGTTGCTTTCCCATCTCATCCTTGCCACCCATCCCCGCCACAGGAGCTTCGGGGATCGTCCACCATGGAGACACGCCCACTATCCCTCAAGGCCAGAATCCTTCATATGATTTAAATCATGAGGGTCATTTCCCGCCCTTGGGACCCCTCCCTCCTCCCTTGCCCTTGCCATGGTCATCCCCCTTGGGACCAGGCCTTCCCTTCCCCCCGGCAGAGGGCCCCCCACCCTTGTTAGGGTGTCGTTTCCGGTATTCTTGGCCATAGATCTGGCAGAAGGGCTTGCCCTGGGCCCGAAGCTGGATGAGGTGGCTGGGGGGCAGTCCGAAATAGGTGGAGGCGATACGCAAATGAACCAAGTCCGCGATCTCCCGGTCAGAGAGGACGATCTGAACCTTCTTATCCTTCTTGTGCTTCCAGTAGTAGCCATAGGCCCGGCCATAAGGTGGCCCCAGGCTCCCTTCGGGGAGGGGCAGAAAGAAGAGGGTCGGGGGTAATTTGAGCTGGGCGGCGATCTGCAGCCAGGATCGGCCGGCCCGCCGCCAGGGCAGGAGCAGATCCACGCTCACATGGGCCTGCTGGGCGATGAACAGGGCGACCGGCAGGTTCAGGTCCGGGAAGGCAAACTCCTCCTCCAGGCTTTTCACCTTGGGGACCGGAAGGCGGAAGAAATTCCCCATCACCGCTCGCATGGCCTCCGGATCCGGCAGGGGCGGGGGAGGCGGCGGGGGCGGTAACTGGCACCTCGCGGCTCCTGGCAAGAGCAAGACAAGGACCAGCAGGCCTGCCATCACCCAAATCAAAGAGGACCTTCTTTTTTTCATCGCCATCTCTCCCCTTGGCTATTGCTAAATTCGAGACAAGGGGCTATAATCCCGCCCCGAATCCTGCACAATGGAAAGGAAACACCACCGATGAGTCGCTTCCCGCAACGCCGGACCGTTCCCCTCCTATGGTCTCTCTCCCCAATCTTACTGGCCTTCCTGGTCTGCCTCTCCTTCAGCCTGCCGGCACAGGCCTCCGAATTCTCAGTGCCGATCCTGCTCTACCATCGCTTCGCCCCGACCTCCACCAATCCCTACACCGTGACCCTCCAGGAGTTCGAGGCACAGCTAAGCTACCTGAAGGAGAAGGGCTATCAAGTGATCCCCTTGAAGTCCCTCGTAGATTCCTATCTGGGAAAGGGCTCCCCTCTGCCTCCGCGGGCAGTGGTGATCACCATCGATGATGGGCACGCCTCGGTCTATACCCACGCCTGGCCACTGCTCAGGAGATTCGGATACCCGGCTACCCTCTTCCTCTATCCCTGTTGCATCGAACGCGCCGGTTATGCCCTCACCTGGGACCAGATCCGGAAGATGGCCGACCAGGGCCTGGACATCGGCTCCCACACCCACTTCCATCCCAATTTCAAGATCGAGCGCAGACGACTCGCCCCCCAAGCCTATGAGGAGCTGGTGGTGAAGGAATTGACCTCTTCCAAGAAGATCCTGGAGGAGAGGCTGGGAAGGCCCATCTATTATCTATCCTATCCTTTCGGATACCACGATGAGGTCCTGGAGAAAAGGGGTTTCGAGGCGGGCTATCTTGCGATGTTCACCATTGCTCGCCAGCCCTGTGGGCCGAGCAGCAACCGGGGCGCCCTGGGAAGGTACATCATCGATCCCCAGATCACCCTTCACACCTTTTCCTCTATCCTCTCCCCGGGGGACAACAACAAGAACCACCTCCCGAGCGCCCGCATGCGTTAGCCCTCGCTGGCAGCCCTCAAACACAGGCCTCGCATCCAACTCTGCTCCCTGTCTTCCCGGATGGTCAGGAGCCTTCCCACCCAATCCGGCTCCAGGGCCGCCTCGGTGTATCGGTTTTGCGGGTTCCAGAAGACCCACCCGAATGACTGAGCGTCGTAGACCGCCTGCTTCTGCAGCAGGATCTTCTCCGCATCGTAGCGGGCCCCCAGGTTGAAGTCCTGGAGCCATGGTCGCAGGCGCGCGCGAGCCCGGCCCTGGGAAAGGACGGATTGCCCACGGATCAAGCTCTGATAAACGATCTCATAGGGATGATCCGCCGGGTTCTGGAAGCCCAGGAACTGGGGAGGATAGTGGGAGGGATAGACCATGGGGCAGATGTAATCCACATAGTACATGGCATCGACGATCCTCTGGCCGATGTTGAGGTCATCGTCCCGCCACAGGGTGAGGCCAAAGAAATCCACCGAGAGGGCGACCTTGTAGGGGGCCAGCTCGGACGAGGCCCAGGCGAAGAACTGCCGGATCACCTCGTGCCGGGGGACCCCCTTGTCCCAGTAAGGAAAGGTGCAGAGGCTGATCTTGCCATCCGAGGGGAAGCGGACATAGTCGAATTGGACCTCATCGAACCCCTTGAGGGCCGCCTCTTTGGCCAACTCCAGATTATACCTCCAGACCTCCTGGCAGGCTGGGTCCATCCAGGAGAGGCCCTTGCGATCCCTCCAGATCCCGCCCCCTGCATCCTTCACCGCCCACTCGGGACGGGCCTTGGCCAAGTGAGGATCCTGGAACAAAACGATCCGAGCGATGGTGTAGATGGCGGCGCGATGGCATCGGGAGAGCAGGGCATCGATATCCCGGATCCGGCCCTCGTTGGCCCCGATCTGTCTGGCCAGGGGGACCTGGCTGTCGTAGGCAATCCTCCCGGTGGAGTCCTTGATATCGATGACCACCGCATTGAGCTCGGTGCGCTCCACGGTTCGAATGAGCTCCTCGGCCCTTCGGGTCCCGGCGGTCCAGGAGCTCAAGTAGATCCCCTTGCAATAGGGAGAAAGGCGAGCCCCCTCGGGCCCCATGCCCCGGAGGAACCCTGAGGTCAGATCGATCTCCGAGGAACTGCCCGAGGGCGATGCGACCCTCGCGGCCTCAGGCCCCCTGCCCTGCCAATAGCAATAGGAGGCGACCGGGAGTAAGGCAACGGCCAACAAGAGAAGGATAATCCTGCCCGGATGCCCCGAGAGAGCCACCTTGCTCAAAAAAAGCCGAGCCTTATCTCTCAGCCCACTCCGCATCTGGAACCTTTTCCCTGCTTGGAACAATCGCCAGATCCTCCCTTCACCGAAATCTGAACCGCAGCAGACAGGCGTAGCCCTCGATCCCCTGCGGGCCAGCCAATGCAGAGTCCGTGGTGCGAATGACCACCTCCGGCACCTCCCACTTCACCTGGTTGAGCCCGATGTTGAGCAGACCCGACGGAACAGGCGGGGGCGCCTGGCCGATCTCCTGCTGGCCGGAGACAAAGAAATAAACCCCCATAGCGCCCACCGCGGCCCCGCCCAGGGTGAGGCCAAAGCTGATGTAGAGGTGACCGCGGGCCTCGGCCAGCCCGGAGGCGCCGAAGATCAGGAGGCCAATCAGCATCAGGACCAGCATCGGCTTCTTCATCGGACTTTTCTTATAGCAGAAAGGATGCGCGCTTTCAAGGGGTTTCCTCAGCTTTTCCTCACCTTTTCAGACGATCAATCCCGGGACTTGCATGCCCCGCCGTGAGGAATCTTCAAAGGCAAGGGGCTCCCTCCGGCTCGTCTGGTTTTTTGGGCGTTAGCCCTCCATGAACCCCCCTTATCTTCACCCGCTCATGCCTCCCGTATCCATGATGGCCTGGCCGGTGATGTAATCCGCGTCGGAAGAGGCCAGAAAGAGGGCCACCTTGGCCACATCCTCCGGATACTGGGGCCGGCCCATGGGCACTGTGGCAAGACGGGATCGCTGCATTTCCTCCGGACTGAGCCCCCGGATCTTGCCCAGATGGACGGGCAGATACTCCTCCCACATGTAGGTCATCACGATCCCGGGACAGATCGCGTTGACCGTGATGTGAGGGGCGAACTCCATGGCATTGGACTGGGTCAGGCCCACGACCGCAAATTTGGTGGCGCAATAGCTGGCCATGTGGGCAATCCCCACCTTGCCCGCCCGGGAGGCAATGTTGATGATCTTCCCCGACTTCCGCTTCATCATCTCCGCCACGACGGCCTTGGTGCAGAGCACCACCCCCTTCAGGTTGACCGCCAGGATCGCGTCCCAGTCCTGCTCGCTCAGCTCTAAGAAAGGGGC
>JAZDMQ010000111.1:0-16796 GCA_043800755.1 bacterium
GAGGCCTCAAAACGAAGGACCAAAGCCGGCTGGGTATTGGAGGCCCGCACCAGGCCCCATCCGCCCGCAAAGACCAATCGCAGGCCATCGATGGTAATAATCTTCTGGAGGGGGAGAGGGGGCTTGGGGCTTGAAGGGGAGGTTAGGGATTGCCGGAGCTGCTCCATGAGGAGGAACTTTTGATCATCCGGACAGTCCAGGCGGATCTCCGGGGTGGCATAGGTTTCAGGCAAGTCCGCCAGAAGCTTTGTGATGGAACTCTCCCTTCGTCTCAGGACTTCGATCAGGCGGGCACTGGCGTAGATTGCATCATCATAGCCAAAGTAGCGGTCCGCAAAGAAGAGGTGTCCACTCATCTCCCCGGCCAGCAGGGCATGTTTCTCCCTCATCAGCTGCTTGATGGGCGAGTGTCCGGTCCTGCTCATGATGGCCACTCCTCCCAGCCTTTCAATCTCATCGTACATCACCTGGGAGCACTTGACCTCTCCGATGAAGACAGGAGGCCCAATGCGGGGCTGCGGTGGGGGGGATAGCAGGTCTCTGGCGAACAGGATCATGAGCCGATCTCCCCAGATGATCTCGCCTTGTGGATCCAAGACCCCGATGCGATCGGCATCGCCGTCGTAGGCGATCCCCAAGTCGGCCTCCTCCGCTTGAAGTCGGCCCCTCAGGTCCGTCAGGTTTTCGGGGAGGCTGGGATCCGGGTGGTGATGGGGAAAGGAGCCATCCGGCTCGCAATAAAGCTCTGCCACCCGGCAGCCGAGGGATCGAAGCAGGGCAGGGGCCACCAAGCCGCCGGTGCCGTTGCCAGCATCCACCACCACCTTAATGGGCCTTGCTGCATCTGCCTTGGGCCCGGTGGCAGAGGCGGAGGTCAGGGTCTGAAAATGCTCGTTCATCCAGGCCAGATAGTGGGGAATGATTGGATAGTTCTCGATGATCCCCTTTTTCCGCCGGGACTTGGGAGGGGATTGGCTGGCGAGCTCCCTCAGCCTTTGGATGGTGGGGCCATGAATGGTCTCTCGGCCCACACAGATCTTGAGGCCGTTATATTCGGGGGGATTGTGGCTGCCGGTGACCATAATCCCGCCCTCCACCTCTAATTGGAAGAGGGAAAAATAGAGGAGGGGCGTGGGGCAGACCCCCAGATAGAAGATGTCGAGCTCTTGGCTGCTGATTCCTTGCATCAAGGCCGAAGTCACTTCCGGGGAGCTCAGACGGACATCGCCCGCTACTGCCACTCGCGGGCGCCGTCCCACGGGCAAAGCGGGGTGGGCCTCGCGGAGGAGGTGGGCATAGGCCCGGCCGATGGCCTCTACCACAGCAGGGGTGAGATCGGTCCCTGCAATCCCCCGGATGTCGTATTCCCGGAAGATGTGGGAGGGGATGGCGGCTTTTCCTTTTGCTGGGCACTTACCTTCCATAGTCGTCATCAAACCTCTCGATGTCATCCTCTTCGACATATTCTCCGATCTGGGCCTCAATGATCTGCAGGGGGTCTGGACCCGGATTCTCCAGGCGATGCCTGGCCGATACGGGGATAAAGGTAGACTGGTGGGGGTAGACCTCAAAGGAGCGGTCCTCGATCCTGACCCGGGCAACGCCCGAGAGGACCACCCAGTGTTCGCTGCGGTGTCGGTGGAGTTGCAGGCTCAGCCTTCCGCCCGGGTTCACCTCAATCCTCTTGATCTTATAGCCTTCCCCTTTCTCCAGCACCGTGTATTGACCCCAAGGCCGATGGACAGTGAGATGAACGAGGTACTCCTCCGAACCCCTTTTCTTGAGCTCCTCTGCCACTCCTTTCACCTGCTGGGCGTGTTCCTTGGGACACACCAGGGTGGCGTCCTCGGTGTCCACCACGATCATGTCCTTCAGGCCGAGCGTGGCCAGAATTCGGGATCCAGCGAGGAGGATGGAATTCCGGGAGCCCCGGTCGAGAAGATTGCCGGACTTGATATTGCCAGAGCCGTCCCTGGGGCAAACCTCATCCAAGGCTCCCCAGGATCCCACGTCGTGCCACCGCATGTCCGCTTCCACCAGCACCACGTGAGAAGATTTCTCCATTACCCCGTAATCGATGGAGACCGGGTCGATCCGGGAATAGGCCTGGGCGATGGTCTCTTTTTCCTCAGGGGTCCCTAAGGAGGCCTCCATCTCCTTCAAGCCCCGATTGAGGTCTGGCAGGTGGGTCTGAATTTCCGCCAGGATCGTCGCCGCCCTCCAGAGGAAGATGCCGCTGTTCCAATAGTACTGGCCGCTGGCCAGATATCCCTGGGCGGTCTTCAAGTCCGGCTTCTCCACGAACCTCTCCACCTTGAAGACTTGGGTGGAGGAGCCGGCAAAAGCTGCGGACGGTCCAGGGGAGGATATCGACTCGGCAGCCTTCAGATAGCCGAATCCGGTTTCTGGCCGGGTGGGCTTGATTCCGAAGGTCACCAGGAGGCCCTGGTGGGCGGGCTCGGTTGCTACTTCCAGTAATTCCAGGAACCGGGCCGGGCGTCTCACCAGATGGTCCGAGGGCATCACGGCCATGATGGCCTCCCGATCTTCCCTTAGCAGGTGCAATGCGGCCAGGCCGATGGCCGGGGCGGTATTCTTCATCTCCGGCTCCAGGAGGAAGCGATACCCAGATCCAATGGAGGCGGCTTGACGCTTCAGATCGAAGGCGTGCCGCTCGTTGGTGACGATAAGGGTCTTCTCCGGGAGGATGGCCTCACGGATGCGCAGAAGGGTTTCCTGAAAGAGGGAGTGCGACCCGATCAGAGTCAGCATCTGCTTGGGGTAGAGCTCGCGGCTCAGGGGCCAAAAGCGCGTCCCCGAACCCCCGGCGAGGATGACGGCATAGATCTCCGGTCCCAGCCTACTCATGGAAGATCTCCGCGGAAAAGATGAAGATCTCGGCCCCGCTCTTCCAGGCATCCGGAGGCAGGCCTGCCTTGAGACAGGTCTGCTTCAGGAAGGTCTCCCGGTCCCAGCCATATTCCACTGCTACCTGGGGGAGCAGCAGGCCGCGATGAGACCCTTTGGTGATGAAGAGGCCATCCCGGCCCACCTCGATCTCCGAGATCTCCTTGATCTCTTGCAGGGGGGTGAGGACCGAGATCTCGATCTCGGTCTGGGGAAGCTCCTCAGATCGGAGGGGGGGGAACCGGGGATCGGAGAATGCGGCGGAGAGGGCACAGGAGGCGATGGTCTGGTAGAGGGGGTGGGTGGCTTCGGTATATCCGATGCAGCCCCGGAGGCGTCCCCCTTTGGTCAGGGTGACAAAGGCGGCCCCTTCCTGGAGAAGTTCTGCCTCGGTGACGGCAAAAGCGGGCGCCTTTCCCTCCTCCAGATATCCCTCAATGGAGCGCCGTGCAATCTCCAGTAACTTCTGGCGTAAGTTCTGCTCCAGCATCTCTCCCTCCGGAAAGGGGCCAGTTTCTTTTGGCCCTTGGCTGGGTTAGAAAGGAAAGGCCTGCCCCCGAGAAGGTCAGACTTTTCAGGCGGAAGTACCTCCTACAATAATCTCCGGGATCCTCAAGGTGGGTTGGGCATCGGAGACGGGGGCCCCCTGGCCGTCCTTGCCGCAGGTCCCCACGCCGAAGCCCAGGTCCGATCCCACCATGTCGATCTGTTGCAGGATCCGGGGGCCATTTCCGGTGAGGGTTGCCCCCCGCACTGCAGGACCCGCCTCGCCCCCTTCGATCCGGTAGCCCTCGGTGACCTCGAAGATGAAATCGCCGTTGACGGTGTTGACCTGGCCTCCCCCCATCTTTTTCACCAGGAGGCCGCGCGACACCGACCGAATGATCTCCTCCGGCGGGGTAACACCAGGGGCGATCAGGGTATTGGACATGCGGGGAATCGGCTTGTACTGATAGGATTGCCGGCGGCCATTGCCGGTCGATCGGCATCCGTCCTTCAGCGCCGCCAATCGGTCATAGAGATAGCCCTTCAGGACCCCGGCCTCGACGAGGATGGTCCGCTGGGCCTCGGTCCCCTCGTCATCGAAGACATAGGAACCCCGCCGCTGGGGAATGGTGGGATCGTCGATGACGGTGATCAGGGGTGAGGCGATCTGTTCTCCCAGGCGACCGGAGAAGATAGAAAGGCCCTCCTGGGCCAGATCCGACTCCAGGCCGTGGCCCACCGCCTCGTGGATCATGGTGCCTCCTGCCTCGGAAGAGAGCACCACCATCATGGGGCCGGCGGGCGCGGGCTCCGCCTCCAGCATGTGGATCGCCCGGCGCGCGGCCTTTTCCGCCACCCCTTCCGGCGAAGATTCCTCGAAGATCTCCCATCCTACCACGCCGCCGATTGCCTCGTATCCTGTCTGGATGATTCCGTCCTGAGAGGCGACTACCTGAACGGCCAAGAGGACCCCCACCCTTTCCTCCTCGCAGAGCAGGCCGTCCGAGTTGGCGATACGAGCCCGGCGCCACCCATCCCGATAGGTCACCCGAACCTGACGGATGCGGGGGTCCAGACCTCTGGCGACCCCATTGGCGGCCATGACCAGATCGACCTTCTTCTCCAGGGGGATCTCCTGCGGGGGGATCCGGATCTGATGAGACCAGGGGGGATCCTTGGCCCCTAAGGGAAGAGAGGGAGTGGGGACCGGGGCCCGTTTGTCCGGGAGGGCGCCCGCAAGGTAAGAAGCCAGATCGAGCAGGGAAGGCAGCGACAGGTCACTGGAGGAGCCGTGGACGGTCTGAAAGTCCTTGATCAGACGCAATCCTGCCCCTCGATCGCACCCGGAGAGGATGTGTTCGATCTTATCCTCTTCGCAGATGATAGAGGTTGCCTCCGTCTCTTCAAGGAAGAGATCAGCGAAAGGACCTCCCCGCGAGAGGAGGGAGGCCAATACCTGGCTTAGATGATCTGCCTGCAATCCACTACCTCCGCCTTTTAATAGCACTCGCAAACTCCTCTTGTCAATTGCAAAATCTGGGAGTAAACTATCACATAGAGAGGGATTGCCGCAACAATAAGAGAAGGGGAAGCAATCGTTGACGAAAAACCCAAAAGGCAAGAAGGGTAGCCGTCCGTTTCGACTCGGGGCAGTCGCACTGCTTCTGGCCATCGCCCTTGTGTCCCCCTGGGGCAGGGCGCCCGCCGCCAAAGAAGTCATCCTCATGAGTGAAGCCGATGAGGTGAAGGTGGGCGGGGGGATGGACAAGGAGTTGGAGAAACGATATGGTTTCTGTGGCAGCCCCAAGCTCCAGGCCTATTTGGACCAGTTGGGTCAGAAGGTTGCAGCCCAGGCAGAGCCGAGGGGATTCCGCTATAGCTTCAAGGTCCTGAACGATGAGACGATCAATGCCATGGCCCTTCCCGGGGGGTATATCTATGTGACGCGAGGCCTCCTGGCGGTTTTGAATGATGAGGCGGAGCTGGCCGGGGTGATCGGTCACGAGGTGGGCCATGCCTCCTCTCGCCATGCCGCCAAGCAGATGACCAAGGCCACGTTGTTTCAGCTCTTGAGCCTGGGCGCCTTGGCCGCAGCCGCCTCCACCCCAGAGGGACGAGTAAATATGGGTGCCTGGGCCATTGCCTCCAGCGAGCTCTTCACCCAGATCCTATTGGGGTATGGGCGAGACAACGAGATGGAGGCGGACGAGAAGGGCATGCGCTATGCCTACCAGGCCGGATACGATCCTCGAAATATGGCACAGTTCCTCCGCTACCTGCGCACCAAAGAGCAGCTATCTGGCATAAACTTTCAGGGTTTTTACCTCACTCATCCCGAGACTGCCGAGCGGATCATCAAGTCCGATACCCTGGGGTATATTCTGGCCAGCGGATCTAAGGCGGGTGAGTTAGAGGTGGGGGCCAATCGTTACCGCTCCCAGCTGGAGGGGTTGCCCTATGGCCACAAGGATGATCGGCGGACTGTGCAGATCTACACCGCTAAGGCCGGCGATTCCCTACCCTCCATTTGCCGGGCCCTGCTGGGCGATGAGTCCCGGAGCCACGAGGTGACCTTCCTCAACCGGTTGAAGGAGGGGGCGAAGCTGGAGGAGGGGATGGTCCTCAAGATCCCCTCGCGCTGAATTGCTGGGCCTCCTGCGCCCCTGAGCGGTTTCCCTTATCTTTCTTCGAACCCCCCCCAATTGCGCCCTCAACCCCTCACGAGGATCCTGGTTCTCCGGGTTCCCCTCTCTGGCCCTCCTCCCCCTCAATTTGTCGCAGGTAGCGGAGCAGACCCCACAAGGCAATCAGGCAGATCAGGATCCCGATGCGGATAGCCAGAGGGGCCCCTAAGTATTGAGCCAATAACCCGATCTGAAGGCTTCCTAGGGGGGCCATGCCCAGGAGGGCCATGACGAAGAAACCCATGATCCGCCCACGGAGGTCATCCGGGACCTTCGTCTGCAACAGGGTATTGGAGGTGGCGAGAAAGGTGATTAAGAAGGCCCCCACCAGGATCAGCAAGAGCAGGGAGAGATAGAGGTTGGCCGAAAAGGTGAAAAGCAGTAGCGAGATCAGGAACAGGAAGGCCCCGATGAGGACCATGGATGTCCTTCCCCGACGATTGCCCCAGGAGGCCAAATTCAGGGCCCCACTCAGGGCACCCACGCCGGTGGCCGTCATCAGAGCCCCCAGGGTCTTGGGCCCCCCGCCCAGGATGTCCTTGGCAAAGACGGGCATCATTACGATGTACTGGAGGGCAAAGACGCTGATGATCGCGATCAGGGAAAGGAGGGAAAGAATGGCAGGATGGGATCGGGCATAGTGGATGGCCTCTCGAACCCCATGCCGGGTGGAGAATTTGGGCTTGGTCTGCACCTCAAAACGCATCGAGTAGAGGGCGAAGAGAATGGCAAAATAGGTGAGCCCATTGAGGAAGAAGCAGGGGGCCAGGCCCACCCCGGCGATGAGGATCCCGGCCAGGGCCGGGCCGATGACGCGCGAGGCGTTGAAGATGCTGGAGTTGAGGGCGATGGCGTTGGTCAGGTCCTCTCTCCCCACCATCTCCACGATAAAGGACTGGCGGGTCGGGGTATCGATGGCCGAATCCAACCCTAAGAGCGTGGCCAGCAGCAGAATGTGCCAGATGCGGACCCAGTCGAAGGCCACCAGGATGCCTAGGGTCCAGGCCACGATCATGGCCGAGCACTGGGTGAAGAAGAGGAGTTTCCTCTTATCGAATCGGTCGGCCAGGGTTCCCCCATAGAGGGAAAAGGCCAGGATGGGAAGGGAGCCGAGGGCGCTGACCAGCCCGAGGAGGAGGCGGGAATGGGTGAGGTCATAGACCAGCCAGCTCTGGGCCATGCCCTGCATCCAGATGCCGATGAAGGAGATCAGTTGGCCGACGAAGAAGAGCCGGAAATTGCGGTGGCGAAGGGAAGTGAAGGTGGAACCTAAAAGCCTCATAATAACTCATTCTATTTTACTGGGAGCCAACGGAGGAAGCAAGGCAAATCTGCCGCCGTGTGAGAAAAGGTGCGATGTAGTCTGCAATCAGGCTCATCATCAGCCTCCTGATCATCCTGACCGCCACCCAGGTGGGAAGGAGGTTGCCCTCTTCAGGAGGGTTGATCGCCACCATGCCCCTCACCGGGGTCATCGTGCTGGTATGGCTTTACGCAGATCACCCTGGGGATTCTCACCTGATGCAGGAATACACCCGGGGTGCTCTCTGGGGGATTGGGCCGAGCATCCTCTTCTTCCTGGTTGCCTATCCTTGCTTTCAGGCTCAGATCAGCCTCCCCGTTACCTTGCTGGCGAGCTTTGGGGTCTGGATCCTGGGGGCCTTTGCCCACCAGCATTTCCTGGGGTAGGGGAAAAAGAAGAAATCCTTGAAATACGACAGGAAATCGGTATAATCGCAGGTAACTGAAGACCTCCATATTCTCTCTCATCTTTCACTCCCAGCCAAAATAGGGGGGGCCGCCGTGAAAAAATGTGCCTTTTGTGGAAGCACATCCAATGTGCTGTATTCCGATCCAGAGAAGGGGCCGGTTTGCCAGGACTGTTGGTTTAAACTGGGACAGGAGTTGGAGGATATAGAAGAAGAGAAGAAGACCCGGGAATCGGAGCGCACCGAAGAGAAGGATCGGCGCAAATAGAGCGGAGAGATTCGGCAGGCGAATATATGGCTCAGAGAAGGGGGTGTCAGGAGGGAAGGAAGGTGCCAGCGATGTAAGATCTGATAAAAGAGGTCATGTAACTGAGACCCGCGAAGGCCAGGGCCTCGCTTCAGAGAAACCATGAAAGGTCAAAGGCATCACCCAATTCACTCAAATCGAAAGGAGAAGTAAATGCCCTACAAGAGACTCTGGAAGATCCCCAGCAAGAAGGTTGCCCCCCCCAATGAAAGGTGCTTGCAGATTATCTATTCTCCCCAGCAAGACGCGAAGGTAGCCAACGCTACCTTTTTGATGTCCACCCTGGCGCCCCATTCCGGGCAGACGGGCGTCCATACCCATGTGGTGGATGAGATCATCTATATCATCACCGGCCGGGGGGAGGGGGAAGACGATGGAAAGGCCTTCGAGCTGGTGCCGGGAACGATCATCTATGCGCCCGCTGGGATAAAGCACAATTGTAGGAATTTCTCCGATGAGTCGATGCAGATGTTCTGTGTCTATGTCCCCGCCCTTCCGGATGAGATCATCAAGAACCTCTTGAGCGAGGTGGTGGTAAGGGTACCAGAGACGAAGTAACCTTTTCCCTCCAGGACCAGCGGCCAAGGTCCCGGATCACTCGCACCAGAAGCGATTCGGGGACTTGCTCTTTCGGCGCTCCCATTTTTTCTCAGGAGTTTTTGTCATCGAGAGGGGGACCGCTGTTAGGATGAGGGGGAGGGGAGGGGCGAAAGATATTGACAAGATTGGCGGGAAGGAGTAAATAACCTATTCGAAGGAAGCCAATTCACCTGCCTATGCTTTCTCATCGAAGTCCATTTTTGGCTTTGACTCTATGGGGTTCCACCGTCTCAACAGGAGGTGGAGGATACAGGCACCGGATAGGTCTTTTCTGCCGAAGACTGCGGTGTCCTTTGTTTTTGCGAAGGGATAGCTGTCCACTGACTGTTGACAACTTCTAAACCCACGCCCCGATCCCGTCACAGAAGGGGAGTCCTTAAGAAAATCCTTGGAGGAGGCTGAGGGATGGAAATGGGGGAACTGGGACAGCCGACAGAAGTCGCGCGCGACCGGATGGAGCAGCAGGTCTTAAGGCAATACTCTGTCTTGGGGACGATCAACAGGCTGTATAGAGAGGCCCTAACCGGTGCGACTGACGAAATGGTCGCGCGCACTTGCCTGACCCTGGCCGAAGAACTGACGGAGAGCAAACTCGGTTTCTTATGCCAATTGAGTCAGGCTGGCCGCTTCGCGATTACCGCGATCAGTGGGAAAGGATTGGGTGGCTGTAACCTATCCAGGACCGATTCGGCCATGATCCGCAGCGACCGGGAAATGCCGGGCATACTGGGCAGGGTGCTTATAGATGGACAATCGACGATCATCGACCAACCCACCTCCCACCCTGACTGGGTCGGAATCCCTGAAGGCCATCCGCCGATCGCCTGTTTCATGGGCGTTCCCTTGAAGCGCGCCAATAGAACCATCGGCATGATTGGCTTAGCCAATAAAGAGTCAGGTTTTTCCCTGGGGGATCAGCGAGACATCGAAACCCTGTCCGACCACTTTGTCGATGCCCTGAGCCGCAGGCGAGAGCAGGATGAATTGCGCCAGGTCAACCGCGCCCTCAGGACCCTCAATGAATGCAACCAGGCCATGATGCACATAGCTGATGAGACGGCCTTACTCCATGAGGTATGCCGAATTATTGTCGAGGTGGGTGGATATGGCATCGCTTGGATCGGTTTTGCCGAGCTGGATGAAAAGAAGACGGTGCGCCGAGTGGTACAGGCGGGACTTGGCGAAGAAGACCTGCAGGGGCTGGGGACGACCTGGGCTGATTCTGAGCAGGGTCGTGGACCAACAGGCATAGCGATTCGGACGGGAAATCCGTTCATCTGCAATCGGATGTCCGCTCCTGCCGATTTCATTCCCTGCCCGGAACAGGCCGCCAGGCGCGGGTGTACCTCCTCGATTGCCCTTCCTTTGATCACCAATATCCAGACCCTGGGGGCAATTCACATCTATGCAGAAGATCCGGATGCCTTCGGCACCGAGGAGGCTAATCTCCTGGTAAAATTGGCGAACGGTCTGGCGTATAATATTATGACGTTGTGCATGCAAGCCGAGCGAAGGCACGCGGAAGAGGCACTGCGACAGAGTGAGGCCCGCTACCGGGCGGTGGTGGAACAGTCCGCAGATGGCATTTATCTGGTGGAGGTGGAGACGAAGCGCGTCCTGGAGGCCAACCCGGCCTTTGCGCAGATGCTCGGCTACACCGTGGATGAGATCGTGGGACTCTCCGTCTACGATTTCGTCGCCGCAGAGGAGGAGGACATTGACCGAAGGTTCGAGGGTTTGGTTCGAGGGCAGGGTCCCCTCACCTTCGAGCGACGATTTCGACGGAAGGACGGCTCTCTGGTAGAGATCTGGCTCAGCGTGAATGTCATTTTCTTTGGAGGGAAGAGGGTGGTATGCTCCCTGGTCCGCGACCTCACCGAAAAGAAGGCCCTGGAGGCCCAGTTCCTTCGCGCCCAGCGGATGGAATCCCTTGGTCTTTTGGCCGGAGGTATCGCCCACGACCTCAACAACATCCTCACCCCTGTACTGATTAATGTCGAGCTGTTGCAGCGAAGCCTTCCCGAGGGTCCAGCCCAAAAGATGCTCTCCTCCGTGTCCTCCGCAGCGCTAAGGGGGGCCGGAATGGTGAAGCAGGTCCTGGCCTTTTCCCGGGGGATGGAGGGGGAACGCCTTTCGGTCTCGCCCAGGCACCTGTTGAAGGAGATGGTGGCCTTCGCCCGGGAGACCTTTCCCAAATCTATCCAGATCGAGGCTGAACTCCCCGATGGACTTTGGTCCCTGCACGGAAATCCTACCCAACTGCACCAGGTGCTCCTCAACCTCTGCGTCAACGCCAAGGACGCCATGCCCCAAGGGGGGACCCTGACCCTCTCCGCGGAGAACGTCTCCCTGGATGAGGCCTATGCCGGCATACACCCTGAAGCCCATCCTGGGGCCTATGTCCTCCTGGGAGCAAAAGACACCGGCGGTGGCATCCCTGCCTCCATCCTGGAGAAGATCTTCGATCCCTTCTTTACCACCAAAGAGCGTGGAAAGGGCACTGGATTAGGCCTTTCCACCGTTCATGGCATCGTCAAGGATCATGGGGGCTTTGTGAGGGTCAAATCCGAGGTGGGGGCTGGGACCACCTTCCACATCTATCTGCCTGCCTCGAGCGGACCCGAGAGGGTCTTTGGGAAAGAAGAGCCCCCTTCCCTGTCTGTGGGAGGGGGAGAGCTCATCTTGGTGGCGGAGGACGAGGCCTCGGTCCGGGAGATTACCCAAATGACCTTGGAGATCTACGGCTACCAGGTGATTTCCGCTCCCAATGGGAAGGAGGCGGTTGCCCTCTATGCGCAGTATCGGGACCGGATTCAAGCGGTCCTCATCGATATGGTCATGCCGATCATGAATGGCCCGGAGACCATTCGGGCCCTGCAGGCGCTGAATCCCGAGGTCAGGGTCATTGTCACCTCCGGGATGGACTCCGAACAGGTCACGGGGGCGGAGGATGGCCCCAAGGCCAGGGCCTTTTTGCCCAAGCCTTTCACCGCGGAGGGCCTGCTGAAGACGCTGGCCGAGGTCCTGCGCACCCCCTCCCCTTAGCCCCCACCGGGCAAGGTGCGGGGTCACGCTGTTGAATTAGCACTTTTCCCTTATTCCCTCAGGGCTCCTCCGGGAAAATCCAGGCGGAAAAGGATTGACAAGAAGGGGCGAGGAGTATAAATACCCTGCTGAAGAGCGCCATCCGGGCTGCCGCGCTTTTCCTTCATTGGGCCACGCGCTCCATTGGCTTGAAGTCTTTTGATCATCTTGCTCCCCTAGCGGCAGGAGGTGGAAGAGCGAAGGCACCGTCCAAATCCCTCACTGGAAGATCACGGTGCCTTTTGTGTTTGATGGGAGTGAAGAAGGAAGCGGGGAGAGGAAGAATTACCTTCCATTACTGATCCCGCTCCATTGGATCCGATCTTAGGAGAGGAAGGCCATGAGAGGTAGTCGCCACTGGGTTGCTTTCCTGCTCATCATTCTGTTGGCGATTTCCTTGACCCTCGTCGGAAGGGGTCTTGGGGAAGGAAGAGGAGACCGGTGGGGCATCCGCAGTCAGGGATCTCAAGCGGCCTCCCATTTCACCCTATGCTTTCAGGGCAAGCATGCCACGCCCGAAAAGGGTTTCAAGAGGCAGGCCAAGCCCCAATATGTTCCGGGTGAGGTCCTGGTCAAGCTCAAGTCCGCCCTTTCGACTCATTATCCTGCCGATGTACTGCAGAAGGCCGCAGGAGCAGGTCTGGCGGCCTCCGTGAGGCGAAGTTACCCATCCATTGGCGTCCATCTGCTGCGTATCAGCGAGCCAGGGGTTTCCGTCGCCGAGGCGATAAAGAGGCTCAAGGCCCATCCGGAGTTCGAATACGCAGAGCCGAACTACATCCTGAGGGCGGCGGCGACGCCCAATGACCCAGATTTCGATGCGCTCTGGGGGCTGGACAACACAGGACAGACCGGAGGAACAACTGATGCGGACATCGATGCCCCTGAGGCCTGGGACCTCACCACCGGCTCGGGCAACACCATCATCGCCGTCATTGACTCCGGCGTGGCCTATAACCATTCTGACCTCCTTGGCAATATATGGATCAATACTGTCGAGCAGAACGGCTCGCCGGGGGTTGATGACGACGGGAATGGCTACGTGGACGATATCTACGGATGGGATTTCGTGGACGATGACGGCTATCCCACTGATTACAATTCTCATGGCACCCATGTGGCGGGGACCATTGCGGCCAGGGGGAACAATGCGACGGGCATCACCGGCGTGATGTGGTGAGCCAAGATCATGCCCATTCGATTCTTGGGCGTGGAGGGCTCAGGGGATACGGCCGCCGCCGCCGCCGCCATCATCTATGCAGCGGACCAAGGGGCGCGCATTATGAATGCCAGCTGGGGCGGCTATGGCTACTCCCAGACCCTCTACGATGCCATCGACTACGCCCGGGGGAAGGATGTCCTCTTCGTGGCCGCAGCGGGCAATGAGAACAATGACGATGATACCAGTCCATTCTACCCCGCAGGCTACAATCTTCCCAACATCATTGCGGTGGCGGCCACCGATGCCAACGACGATCTGGCCAATTTCTCCAATTATGGGGAGAGGTCAGTCGATCTTGGAGCGCCAGGGGTTAGCATCCACAGCTCGGTTCCTCTGTTCGCGCACGATCCCCCCATCACGGTTTACAACCAAAACTTCGACGGCGGAGCAGGGTCGTTGCCCCTGCTGGGATGGGGCCGTGGCGGCACGCACTCCACCTGGGCGGTGACGGCCGGAACCGGGGTGGGTGGCACCCATAGCCTTGAAGATAGCCCATCGGGCAACTATCAAAACGATACGAGCTCCTGGGCTGGCTATATGACACCCATCCCCTCGGTGAAGAACAACCGGTACACCCTCTACTTCAAATGGAAGGGTGAGCTGGAGAACTTTTACGATACCCTGGACATCGACTATTCCCCAGATGGAGCCAACTGGGATTGGATAGACTACAGGACCGGGGGGACCAGCGGGAGCTTCGTCGATGACTCCGTTCAGATGACGGAGGTTACTGACCTGCTGGACAGCTTTTATTTTGGTTTTGCCATCGATTCCGATTCCTCTTCCACCTACGACGGGGCCTATATCGACGAGGTGGTCCTCTCCCGAGAACCGATCCTGATCAGCGGTTACAGCTACACCGATTTTGACGGCACCTCCATGGCAGCGCCTCATGTCTCGGGAGTGGCAGGGCTAATCCTCTCCATCAATCCCGCGCTCACCCATTCCCAGGTGAAGGACATCATCTTGGGTAATGTGGATTTGAGGCCCTCCCTCTCCGGGAGGACATCCACCGGGGGGAGACTGAATGCCTTTGCAGCCGTCAATGGTGCGGGGCTGTCCTTCCCGTCCAGCCTGGTGGCGTCCGCGAAATCGAGCTCCAGGATTGGCCTGGCCTGGGTTGATAACTCGAGTTCCGAGACCAGCTTTGCCATAGAGCGCAAGACCGGCTCCTCTGGCACCTATGCCCAGATTGCCACGGTCACATCCAATACAACCCGATATGATGATGGAGATCTGCATTCCTCGATGAAGTACTACTATCGGGTGCGGGCGTATAGCGCAGGAGGGAACTCCGCCTACAGCAACGAGGCCAGTGCGACGACCTCGCACTCCGGGGATGGGGGTGGAGGCGGCGGTGGGGGTGGTGGGGGTGGCGGTTGCTTCATCGCGACCGCGGCCTATGGGAGCTATTTTGCTTCCGAGGTTCAAGTCTTGAGGAAATTCAGGGATGAGTGCCTCATGCCCAGCCTCGTGGGCAGAAAACTGGTCAGGTTTTACTACCGGACTTCTCCTGCGGTGGCCGATTGGATCTCCCAGCATGAAGGCCTGAGGGCATTGACCCGGTATGCCCTTACCCCGGTCGTTTTTGGGATCAAACACCCGTCAACCCTAAGTTTTCTGGTGGGCGTTTTGGTTTTGGTGGCATTCAAAGGATTTCTCTTGAATAAGGTCAAGGGAAACAAGCCCAGCCGTAAAACCATGAGGGGGATCAGGGGGAAAATGTGATAAATCAAGACCTGACCCCACACCTTCGGAAGGGAGGAGAGAGAATGGAGGAGAAAGAGAAGGGCCTATTTTTAGATATGACGCGCCGGGACTTCCTGAAGGCCGCGGGCATCTTCAGCTTGGCCGCCACCCTGGGCGGGACGAGGGACCTCTTCTTGCCCACCTGGGCCTCAGGGGCGGAGCCGGTCAAGATCGGGCATGTCATCCCTCTCACCGGATTCCTGGCCATGACCGGGAGCTATGGCGATTTGGGTGCCAAGCTGGCCGTGGAGGAGATCAACAACAAGGGAGGAGTCCTGGGCCGTCCCTTAGAGATGATCACGGAGGATGATGTCAATCCCGGGGTAGCGGTGCAGAAGGCCCGGAAGCTGATCGATAAAGATCGGGTGCACGCCCTCTTTGGGACGGTCAATAGCGCCTGCGCCCTGGCGATCAGTGATGTCTGCCAGCAAAACCGACTCCTCTTCATCAACACGGGTTCCAATTCCGACGAGATCCGGGGAGCCCGATGCCATCGCTACACCTTCTGCGTTGAGGGGAGCAACACGCAATATGTCAGTGCCATCGGTCGTTGGCTCATCAAAAGGAAAAAGCTCAATCGCTGGTACATATTGGTAGCCGACTATGCCTTTGGCCACGACCTCTACCGCTGTTCCAAGAGGCTTCTGACGGAGCACGAGGGGCAGGAGATCGCTCACGACATGATTCCCACGGGGACGACCGACTTCTCCGCTTATATGATCAAGATTCGTAATGCCAAGCCGGACCTGGTCTTCAGTTGTTTGGCCGGGGCAGACATCACCAACTTCCTCAAACAATACAAGGAATTTGGTTCTAAGATCGAAGTGGCGGGGGGGGCGATGGACACGGCCCTAGCCTGGCCGGTGGGCCCGGACGCCATGACCGGCGTATTCCCTCTGCCGTGGCATCACAAGATCGATGCCCCGGGCGTCAGGGAATTCAATGCCGCCTTTGATCAGAAATTTGGCAAGCCTCCAGAGAACCAAGCCTGGGGAGATTACGTGGCCGTCAAAGTGATTACGGCTGCCATGGAGAAGGCCAAGACGACCGACAGCAGGGTCCTGGTGAAGACCTTAGAGAACTTCCAATTCGATGGGATGAAGGGAAGGCCTCTCTACTTTCGAGATTGGGACCATCAGCTGATGATGCCCATGTATGTGGTGCGTGCCAAAAAGAAGGCCGAGATGAAGGACAAATGGGACATCTGGCACGCGGAGGAGGAAGTCCCCGGAAAGAAGGAGTCCTTAGAGGCCATCGCCGTGGCCCGGAAGGGCAGCGAGTGCAAGCTGGAGCCTATAGACTGAGCGTGGCGTAGATAAGGAGAGTCGAGGGAGGGGCGAGGGACAAGACCCGCGAGCAAATGGGCGTCTCCCGCCCCTCCCTCTTTCCCCCCGATTCCCTTCGGTGAGTTGCCCACCGTTGAGCGGGTGTAAAGTATGGGAATACGGGCTACTCACCAGGGAAATGGATTGGCGTCCGGTAAGCTTGAGAGGAGGGGAGGTAGAGGCAAGCCTTGCGCCACTTGTTCTTTTTGGTGGCCCCAGCGGGAATCGAACCCGCGTTTCGGCCTTGAGAGTCCCAAATCGCGGTTTTCGCTAAGTTGGCCTTCTACCTGCATTTCTTGACAACCCCTCGATTTTCCTAAATAATTTTCCTTTCCATCCTTTACGGTATTTTCTGTCCTTTTCGGTTTCTTCCGATATTTTCGGTGACACTTTGGTGACACTGGCAGTCCCGTCAAGAATACCCCGTTGACTCAGTTGCCGAGAGGGTAAAAAGCAGTTGACAAAGGATACCATGAGGATTAAATAAACATCAAGCAGAAGTAACCAGCTCACCCGCTGAGGGTTTCCTAATAGACCTCGTAATATCCTGGCCAAATATAACCGAGTTCGGTCGGAGGAAGCAAGTGGAAACTGAAGGCACCGGATAGATCGTTTTTCGAAGATCACGGTGCCTTTTGCTTTTTCGGAGGGGTCGGGAGTTGAGTAGGGCAAGATTCTTTTCCCCGGATCTTCGGTTGGAGGAGGGGCAATGCACGTTCTGCA
>JAZDMQ010000113.1:0-4250 GCA_043800755.1 bacterium
CACAGAAAGAACCAGGCCGCTAGCAAAAAATGATCCCCCAATAGGTCAGGAACCGGGTCCCGGAGGGGGAAAAATCGAGGAAATGGAGGCCCAAGAAGATCATCACCCCCAAGGCAACCAGGACGGCAGAGGTGAAGAGCCGCCTGATAGTCCGGCGAGGGGAGAAGAATTGGAGCGGGGGCCCCTCCCTCCTCCGGCGCGCCCGCATCCCCTCCAACATCGCCGACCCGATCCCCAACGCCACCAGGCTCAAGGAAAACAAGACACTCCAGGCAAGGATCCTCTCGTTTCTCATCTACCCAACCTGACCCCGTCCGCTCCCCATCTCACCTCTTGTGGAAATGACGCCCATGAGGGCGGCCATCCTCCCAATACGGCCAGAAAGGATAATGATAGTAGAAGAGCCAGTGGTAGTAAAAGCCTCCGTAGGGGGAGAAGGGATAATAGTAGGGGGAATAGTAAGGGTCGTAATAGCGGTGGGCCTTGGCCCAGAGGTGAAGGAACTTGGAGGTGAGGACGGGATAGCGATATTCTGCCTCGCCGATCTTGAGGGACTTGCCGCCCATGACCTCCCCCACCACCGTCAGGTGGCGCCCACTACGATAGATGGCTGGATCGAGATAGCCGGAGTGATGGACCAAGAATCGGCCCTCCGACTCATCCGTGTCCATCGGTACATCCCCCCGTCCCAGCGGCTTCTGCAGGATCTCGAGCTCGGTCTCATCCTGGAGGTTCTTCGCCTCGATGATCTCCCCTCCCAGCAAGGCGGTGCGGCCGGTGAAGGCATCCGGGTCTTCTTTCAACTCCCGAAAGGAGATAGAACGATCGATCTCTGGCCGCAGCCCCCTCGGAACCACCGAGACACACCCCCCCAGAAGGATCAGGAGGGCCACCAGAGCCAAGGGCGAAAAGCCCTGCAGGCGAGAAGCCCCCCTTCGGGCCTGGTGGTGCTTATGGCAGTTAACTCTCCACCTCATATTTCACGACCTTGTAGGAATTAAAGACCTCCAGGGACACATAGATGACCCCGATGAGGACCAGGCCGATGCCCGCGACAAAAGAGATGATGGGAAGGACGATCAGGGTCAAGGACCCGAAATAGGCGGGGGCGATCAGCAGGGAGGTGAGGATGAAGGAGAGGATGGCCAGATAAAGGCTGAGGATCCCATTCCGGTCCAGCCTGGCCCGCACCAGGAGTTTCTCTATCTGAGCGGTCAGGCTGCGCATCCGTCTCTCCTGGTTGGGATCCAGGGATTCTATCAGCTCCAGGCGCCTCTTCTCCTCGTTGAGCTCGCGAATGCGATCGATGATGTTTGAATACTTGTTCTGCAACCCCAGCAGGATCAGCCCGCAGCTCGAGATCATGATCGTCGGGGCCAATAGCCCGCTGATGAATTGAATCGCCTGATTGATATTGGCCAATCCCATCTCCTGTGCCCTACGGGGTGATCACCTTTTCCAGGCGCTCGTAGAAGACCTGCCGGAGGTACTTCAATCCCTCCGCGAACTGGGCCTCCTCGGACAAGACCTTCATCTTCTTCTTTTCAAAGGAGGCATCCAGGGCGACCTTGGTCCTCCCCTCCGCCAGGCTGATCACGAAGACCTGCAGGCTGTATTTCACCTGGCCTGGTTCAAAGCCGCCCGCGGAGAGGGTCTTGCTGTCCGTGTACTCCCGGGGCTTGGTGGTGATCTTCCCCTCATCCTTCAAGGTTTTATCCGTCTTCTCTCCCATCCCGTTGATCGCCGACACCACCCCTTGCCAGAGCGTATTGAAAGGAAGATCGAAGGTCTTGGACTCAACGGCCTCCCCCGCTGCTACCTCTTCTCCCTCCTTGACCTTCTCGGCGGCGGCTCCCCCCGTCTTAGCTGCTGGTGCAGCCTCCGGGCTGGCCGGGGACCCCTCATATCGGGCCAGGAGCTTGGGATCGATGACAAATTCCCCAAAAGAGGCCTTCAGCCTCAAGCCGCCCCCGATGATCACCCCCTTGATCACTGACCCATCCCGGAGCCGGATCTCCACCGTTTCGCCTCCCACGATGGAAACGATGTCCTTGGGGTTCAGATTGACCTCCCCCACCCCCAGGCTGGCCTTCATCTTGATGATTTCATCCCTGAGTTCCCCCTTGATGAAACTCCCATCCTTCATCTTGAACTCAGAGGCCAAGGCGAAGACGGGCAGGGTCAAGAAGATAAAAAGCCAAAGGGCAATCCGCTTCTTCTTTTCCATCTCCTCTCTCCTCTCGGGTTGAAATGGATGCCGACCGCCCTCCCCGCAGCTCACCGCCAGGTCAGCAGTAAAATATAATCACCGGCGATGCCTCCATCTGTGCGCAGGGCATTCCAACTTTTTTGTATCACTGGAGCCACCTCCCTGTCAAATCTTTTCGGGCGAAGGGAGGGACAAGGCCTCGCGAAGGGCGTGATCAGGGGAGGGAACCGAATCAAGGAAGGATAAAGGAAAAGGGGCGGGGAAGGATCGGATTTCCCCGCCCCTTGCTTTCAACGCTCAGGGGATGTCGAGGACCACGGAATTGTTGCCCTCATTGAACTCCAGGATCTCATTCTGGGGATCAATACTGAAGGTGATCTTCTTCCCCTGGATATGGGATACTAGCTTGCCGGGCGCTTAGCTCAGTGGTAGAGCACTGTCTTCACACAGCAGGGGTCACTGGTTCGAAACCAGTAGCGCCCACCAAAGATCAGGGGCTGCACATTGCAGCCCCTTTTTCCTTCTCCCGCAGTGGGGGTCACCTGCAGCAGGGGTCACCTATGAAAGGGAGGGCCGAAGAGGCCAATCCAAATGCAACTCCAAAAAAAGGGGAAGGGCCTTGAGCGAAAGCCCTTCCCCCTCGAGAGGATGGCTGAGCAGGTCATTTATGGATCACCCATGGATTACCCATGGACCCTTCATAGATGCACTACTTACTTCGGCAAATACTTCTTGGGAAACTTGACCACAGTGGTATAAAAGGTGTCGACGATATTTCCCACCCGCACGGGACACACCTGCGTCATCAGCTGGTAAGCGTCCCATTTATCGAAGCCGTAATCCTCTACCAACCAGTTCACCATATCCACATATGCAATCCGGATGGCATCATCAATGGGGCGGGCGGATCCTGCCGACATGATGTAAGTGTCGTTCTCAAACCTCGGCGTGGCCACCTTCTTCCCTTTGATCAGGGGAAGGATGTCAATGGTGACCCATGCCGACGCCTCAACGGCCACGCCGCATGTCTCGCCGTCCCCCTGGGCGAGGTGGACATCGCCCGTGCTCCACATGGCCCCGGGTACACTGATTGGTAGATATATCGTCGTGCCAGGGGCAGTCTCCACGCAGTCCATATTCCCGCCATGGAAGTACGGGGTTAGGGAGTGCATCCGCTCACCATCGGCCGGTGCGGTTCCGATGGTTCCCACGAAGGGGTGCATAGGGATTTCCACCTGGTATTTTTCAGGGCCCAGGCGGGAAACAAATGTTACCGTACCCTTGGCCTTGTTGATCGGATATATCCATACGATCCCTGGAAGGGGGTCATGGAGCATGCTGGTGTTACGTGTCTGCGACAGGAATCCGAAACCCGGGATAAGAACACTGCACCCCTGTTTCCCGTCGGGTTCAATGCTCACGACCTTCAGGACCAGGGTGTCCCCAGGCTCAGCGCCCTCCACATAGATAGGGCCGGTTTGGGGGTTGACAGCAGGCCAAATCGGCGCTACCGCCTTGGAGAACACATCGTCTTTGGTCCTGACCTTCCCTTGGAATGCATCCTCGCACCAGAGCCTGACTCGATCCCCCGGCTCCACCTTCAGGACGGGCTCTCCCCCGCCAAAGAGGAAGTAGAATTTGTCTGGCGTGGGCCTGTATACATGTTCCTTGGCCTGAGCCAGACCTGAAGAGCAGAGGGCCACTGCGGCCGCCACGAAAACCGCAAGAACTACTTTGCTTTTCATCTTTGTCTCCTTTCATGAAAAGGGTTCATCAGCCATCCTCTCCCTTTTTGATATTCTGGGCTATCATTGCCAGGCACCGCATAATGGATAAGCTGCCTTACAATGACCAAACATTTTGCGTGACTAAGCCTTATGAGGCTCCGCCAACTAAAGTAGGACATATTGAGGACCGACACACGAAAGCCTGCGCTTTCTTTAGCGAGGCTTGCATTTGGATGTTGTTCCTGATTAAGATAACTCTGATTTATGATTTATGAAAGATGAGGTTAGGAGAGGGCCTGAAGGAATAGAAATCC
>JAZDMQ010000160.1:0-17785 GCA_043800755.1 bacterium
GCCTTCGCAGCGAAGTACTGGCCCGACAAGTGGTGGCCCTCCAAGTGGGGTCCGGATGATGAGAGGGGTTCCTTCAACACCAACACCCCGGCCAAGGTCATGTCGGCCCTGAAGATCCCCAAGTCCGGCAAGGTCTATCGCCTGGGCATGCCCTATACCAACGATATGCCTCTGTTCGGCGCCCGTACCTATAAGCTCCACATCCCCGGTCTGCCCGCGGGCGGTCCCCTGGGGGAAAACAATATCGTGTGGAACGATGAGTTCATCGTGGGCGAGCTGGGACAGGTAGGCACCCAGTTCGATGCCCAGTTCCATGTGGGCATCCGGGGTCCGGATGGGATCGACCGCTGGTACAATGGATACCAGGGGAATAGCCCCGATAACGTCTATGGCTCCAAGAGAATGGGCGTGGAGAAGTTAGGTCCCATCGTGACCCGCGGTGTCCTGATCGATGTGGCGGGGCTGAAGGGCGTGGACTCCATGAAGGTCGGCGAAGTGATCACCCTTGCCGATGTGGAGGCCTGCATCAAGAAGGCCGGGATCGCCCCGATCGGCGAGGGCGATGCGGTCATCTTCCGCAGCGGCTTTGTGGGCAAGTACTGGAAGGATCACAAGACCTTTGCCTCCGGCTGCCCGGGCATCGGCATGGAAGTGGCCCAGTACCTGATCAAGAAGAACGTCGGCATGACCGGCCTGGATGCCTGGCCGCTGGAATCGATCCCCTCAGAGGATCCCAAGGGGGCCTTCTACATCCACAACCTGATGGAGACCGTCAATGGCATCTGGAACATCGAGAACCTGAGCAGCGATGCGCTGGGACAGATGGCCAAAGATGGGGTCTATGACTTCCTCTTCATCTACATCCCGGTACCTTTTGCCGGGGCTACGGGTTCACCGGGTGAGCCCATCGCCATCCGATAGTGCAGCAAGATCTACCTGGGCTGAGGGGCCTGGATATTCATCCCGGGTAATTCTGACAAGTGATAGGAACTCGCTCATGAAGCTCCCTCCAGCCAGCTGGAGGGAGCTTCAGTTTTTTTTGGGGCGGGTCGGGGGGGATCAGCCCCTTTTCCTCTTGTCCAACCCGAAGAGCTCCCAGGCATTTTCCCGCAGGATTTTCTTGCCCATTTCCAGGGCGTCTTCTTCCGCCAGGTAGCCTTCCTTTACCTTCTCGGCCAATACCTGGGCCACTCCCTCTCGGGCCATGCGCGAATGGGCATAGGAGCCCTCCACGAAGCGATAATCTCCTCCGAAGCCGAGGATCTTGTTGGAGGGGATCGTCTCGATCCACTCGTGCAGGATGCGCCTTCCTGCGAAAGGCGAGATGATCCACACCCAACAGAGGTCCACCCAGACATTGGGAAAGTTCTTGGCCAGGCATCCAGCCTCGAAGGCGAAGGGATAGCCTGCGTGGAAGAGGTCAAATTTGATCTCCGGATATTCGAGAAGGAGATCAGTGAGAAGGAGGGGATTGGCGTTGGCCAGGACATTGCCCACCCCTTCCTGGAGGCCGGTGTGGACCTGGATGGGTAACTGATGTTCCAGGGCAAGCCTGAGGACCTGATGCATCATGTAGTCTTGGAGGACCTTGCATTCCTCCCAGGAGGGTCCTTCGCCTGCGCCCGGATGGACCCGGACCCGCATGGGGTCTACATGGGAGACGATGCGATTGAACACCAACTCCGCCTGGTGTCGGGTTGGCCTCTGATAGTCGAGGGTGCGGAAATAAGCCAGGGCCGTCTTGACAGCCACCGTTCCCCGGTCAAGGGCTTGGGAAAAGCCCACGCCCAGGGCCTTCTCCAGGTCAGTCAGGGAGTGGATGGAACAATTCGTGCTGTGCTCCAGGGAATCCAGGTGGGCGCGGGTGCGGGGGACGAGGAAAGGGTCGAAGCGAGTCGCCGGGGCGTATAGCTCCAAGTCCACGGGATAGGTCTCGTAGTAAATGGGATCCAGGATGGCCACCTCGATCTTGGCCAGCTCCCTCATGACCTTCCAGTACCAACCGGGTTGGTTGGCAGCCGTGATCCTCTCCGAGAGGTCCCTCCAGGTCGTCTCGTTGATGTCCTCAATCCCAAAGAGATCGCGGGCCGCGAGGAGCAGCGCACGCCCGTAGCCGGTGGTCCGGGCATGCCGCCAGGAGGGGGCGAACTCGCGCCATCGTTCCTCCAAGGGTCTCGCGGCATCCCTGATCCGTCCCAGGGCCGGTATGCTCATGCCGGCAGAGACCAGATCGGAGGAGGCGTAGTGAAGGAGCCAGGTCGAAAAGAGATCAGTAGCCTGCTGATTCCGTTCCGACTCGGGCGTCGTATGCTCGTGGGTATCGACCAAGACAATCGCCTCGATCTCCCCCTGGATCCTCCTATCTAAGCTATCCTTTTTCTCCATGTCCCCTCCTTAAAGAAATTAAAGAGCATCAGGGCGAGCTCCTCGGCGACAGACGAGGCTGGCCAGGGCGACTTTGATCAGATCCCCAGGTAGGAAGGGCAGGACCCCCAGCGTCAGGGCCTTCTTCAATCCCCAATGCAAGACGAGGGAGAGCTGCAGAATTCCCAGGCCATAAATCATCAAAGAACCCAGGCCCATGGCCGCCAGGATCTTACACCAGTTAGGACGTTCCCCGTGCTCCAGGATCAGGCCAACCATCCAGGCTGCCAGTGGAAATCCGAGGAGATAGCCCCCAGTAGGTCCGAAGAGTCGCGACAGGCCGGATGCGCCCCCCGCCCATATAGGCAGACCCATGCTGCCCATCAAGATATATACGCCCTGAGATAGAGCCCCTCCTCCCTTTCCTAAAAAGGCCCCGGAGAGGAGCGCAAAGAAGGTCTGAAAGGTTAAGGGGACCGGGGTGAAGGGGAGAGGAATATAGACGAAGGCCCCCAGGGCCGTCATCAGGGAGAAGGCACCAATCCCCATCGCCTTGCCGACCGCGCGGGGGAGGGGCAGTGTCCTTCTCGCCCAATATCTCGCTTCGCTTTTCACCATATACAAGTCCATCAGGTTTCCTCCTTCGATGGGTGAGTTGGGGAGCATATACTATTTTAAGGCGCCGGTGTCAATACGGGAGGTCCCTCGATCCGTCTCGCTGCGAAAAAATTCCTTGACAGGGGTTGAAGGGAGGGGATACTTTTATTCGTTTCATCTATTCTCGGGGTATGGATATGCTCAAGATTTATGAGGTGATCATCCTGGGAGGTGGGCCCGCAGGCTGCGCTGCGGCCATCTATGCCGCGAGGGCCCGCCTGGAGACCCTGGTCCTGGACAAGGATATTTCCGGAGCAGCCCTGGCCTGGGCCCCCAAGATAGCCAACTACCCGGGGGTCGCCGGAGAGATATCGGGCAGGGAGCTCCTGGCCACGATGGTCCGCCAGGCAGAAGGCTTCGGGGCTCAATTCCTCCAGGAAAAGGTCCTAGGCGCTGAGCTTGAAAAGAGTCCCAAGGAGATCTTCACCGCCCAGGGCAGCCACCAGGGCAAGGCGATCATCATTGCCACTGGCTCCATGGCCAGAAAGGATCGGATCCCCGGCGAGGAGGAGCTCTTGGGCCGAGGGGTCAGCTATTGCGCCACCTGTGATGGTGCCTTCTTCCGGGGGGAAGAGGTGGCCCTGGCCGGAGAGGGCGATTACGCCCTGGAAGAGGCCCTGGCGCTTTGTTCACATGTGGCTAGGGTGCATCTTCTGGTGCCCGGAGCGGAGGTGAGGGGAAGTAAGGAGCTGGTGGAAAGGGTTCTCCACGAACCCAAGATCGAAATTCGGAGGCAGGCACGCCTCCTGAGCATCCAGGGACGCGGGCAGGTGGAGGCAGCGCGGATCAGTACCCCGAGCGAGGGAGAAAGAGACCTTGCAGTAAAGGGGATATTCATCTATCTCAAAGGCAGAAGCCCGGAGGTCGAGTTCTTGGGGGATTCGCTGCAAATGGGAGACCAGGGCTGCCTACAGGTGAATCAGGAGATGATGACGAATCTGCCGGGGGTCTTTGCCGCGGGGGATGTGCGTTGTAAGGAGTTGAAACAGGCGGTGGTGGCGGCAGCTGAAGGCTGTTTGGCGGCCCTCGCAGCCCTGCGTTACCTACAGGGCTCTTCACCCTCCCAGGCGACCGGAACATGCCCTGCCCAAGGCCCCCCTTCCCCGTAAGACGGAAGCTTCACTGGAGAGAAAGAATGTCCCGGGACGGTAGCAAGGTCGGACCCCCGCGTCGAGTGAAGGCAACCTTGCTCCTCGGATCCTTCCTCCTCTGGATGCCCGCGTCCACGGTGGCCCTCGTTCCAGAGGAAGAGGTCAACGTCAGAATCTACCGGGAGCTCAGCTCCGGGGTAGTCAATATTGCCACGGCGGCCTTCAACGACGACTTCTTCCTCAGCCCCATCCCTGGGCGGGGGACCGGCTCCGGCTCCATCATCGACCGGCAGGGCCACATCTTGACCAACCATCATGTCGTCGAGAAGGCGGAGCAAATACAGGTCACCCTGGCAGATGGGGGGAAGTTTCCGGCCCGCCTGACCGGGGTCGATCCCAATAATGATCTGGCGGTGATCCAGATTGATGCGCCCCCGGAGCGGCTCACCGTGATCCCGATAGGGAGCTCTTCTGATCTGGTGGTGGGCCAAAAGGTCCTGGCCATCGGCAATCCCTTTGGCCTGGACCGCACGCTCACTGTAGGGGTCGTCAGCTCCCTGGGGAGGAGCATTCGGGCGCAGAATGGGAGGCTGATTCGGGGGATCATTCAGACGGATGCAGCGATCAATCCGGGGAACTCGGGTGGGCCCTTGCTCGATACGAACGGGCGATTGATCGGGATAAACAGTGCTATCTTTAGCCCCGGCGGGGGAAATATTGGCATCGGATTTGCGATCCCTGCGGATACTGCACAGCAGGTGGTTCCTCAACTCATCGCCCACGGCCATGTCTCTCGGCCCTGGCTGGGGGTTTCGGGACAGGATATCACCCCGGAGCTCGCCAAGGCCCTCAACCTTCCTGCCCCCCGGGGAGTACTTATCTCCCAGGTGATCAAGGAAAGCCCTGCAGAAAAGGCGGGACTGCGGGGAGGAAGAGTATCGGTCCAGGTCTACAATCAGCGAATGATCGTAGGGGGAGATCTGATCACCGGAATCGAGGGTGAAGAGATGAAAGGGATGGAGGCCTTGACTCATTTCATTGAGGGGAAAAGGCCCGGGGATATTCTGCATATCACCGTCCTCAGGGACGGGGAACCCCACGAACTGGAGGTAATCCTCCAGGAATCGCCCCGCGAGGAGTGAGGGGCGGAGAGAAGAAGGGATCGGGCGGGCCCGGAGATAAAAGGGGAGTCAGATCATGAGTGAAGAGGGAAAACCCATACATATCGACCTCGAGCTCCTCGAGGGCTACCAGTTCAAAGCAAGGTTTGATGTGGAGGGCATGCCGGACCTGGTGGTGGATGAGACGGCGCCCCTGGGAGAGAATCGGGGTCCCAATCCTGCTCGGCTGCTGGCGGCTTCGGCGGCAGTCTGCCTCAGCGCCAGCCTCCTATTCTGTCTGCGCAAAGCGAGGACAGAGGTCAAGGGGATGAGCACCAAGGTGGAGACCACCCTGACCCGGAACAATCAGGGGAGACTGCGAATCGGGGGAATCAGGGTGAAGATCTCTCCCCAAGTGGATGCCTCGATGCAGGAGAGGGTAGAACGCTGCAAAGAACTCTTCGAGGACTTCTGCGTGGTGACCCAGAGCATCCGACAGGGGATCCCGGTAGAGGTAGAGGTAGAATGAGGAGGTGATGGGAGCGAGAATTTTCGGGTTGAGAAAGTGCTGGGGTGCTTCTACAGGAAGGAGGATAAGGAATGGAGGAGAAAGAGAAAGGCCTATTGGCGGAGATGACGCGCCGAGACTTCCTGAAGACGGCGAGCATTTTCGGTTTAGCCGCCACCCTGGGCGGGACAAAGGACCTGTTCCTACCCACCTGGGCCTCGGGCGCCGAGCCGGTGAGGATCGGTCATGTCGTCCCCGTGACCGGATTCTTGGCCATGACGGGCATCTACGGCGATATGGGGGCGAAATTAGCCGTGGAGGAGGTCAACAAGAAGGGTGGGGTCCTGGGTCGTCCCCTGGAGATGATCACCGAAGACGAGGTCAACCCAGGTGTGGCAGTGCAGAAGACCCGCAAACTGATCGATAAGGAGCGGGTGCACGCCGTCTTTGGGACGGTCAGCTCTGCCTGTGCCCTGGCGATGAGCGATGTGTGCCACCAGAGCAAGGTTCTCTTCATCAACTCGGGCTCCAATTCCGACGAGATCCGGGGAGCCCGATGCCATCGCTATACCTTTTGCATCGAGGGCAGCAACACCCAGTATGTCAGTGCCATTGGCCAGTGGCTTATCAAGAGGAGAAAGCTCAATCGCTGGTATGTTTTGACCGCGGACTATGCCTTCGGTCACGACCTGTCGCGTTGCTCCAAGAGGCTTCTCACCCAACACGGGGGACAGGAGATCGCCAACGATTTGATCCCCACAGGCAGCACCGACTTCTCCTCTTACATGATCAAGATCCGCAATGCCAAGCCCGACTTGGTTTTTATGAACCTGGCGGGAGCGGACATCACTAACTTCCTGAAGCAGTATAAGGAGTTCGGCTTTAAGACTGAGGTCTCCGGAGGGGTGATGGATACGGCCCAGGCTTGGGCCGTCGGCCCGGATGCCATGACCGGCGTATTTCCCCTCATCTGGTACCATGATCTCAGGGCCCCTGGCTCCAAGGAATTCTATACTGCCTTTAATGGAAAATTCGGCAAGCCTCCGGAGAATCAGGCCTGGGGAGATTACACGGCAGTTAAGGTGATTGCGGCGGCCATGGAGAAGGCGAAGTCGACCGACAGCAAGGCCCTGGTGAAGACCCTAGAGAACTTCCAGTTCGACGGGATCAAGGGCCGTCCCCTCTATTTCCGGGATTGGGACCACCAATTGATGCAGCCCATGTTTGTGGTTCAGCCTAAGAAGAAGGGCCAGATGAAGGACAAGTGGGATATCTGGCAGGTCATCGAGGAGGTCCCCACCAAGAAGGAGCCTTTGGAGACCATCGCCCTGGCCAGGAAGGACAGCGAGTGCAAGCTGGAGTCCATCGATTAAACGGATTGGAGCCTCGTCCGGAGGAGGGATCCTGGCCAAACGCGGGGGTCCCTCCCCCCTTGCAGAGCCCAATATTGACAGCAGGATTTCGGGTAAAGAAGGCCTGGGGATTGGAATCGATCCCCAGGCCTTTGCTCGCTCACATTTACAGGTTCCCGCACCCCTGCTGCGGGAGGATTTCCATATTGCCTGATGCCCTGCGCGAAAGGTAGAGGTTAGATGAATTACACCCAATTGTTGGAATTTATCGTCAATGGCTTCGTCCTGGGAAGCCTCTATATCATCATGGCGATTGGCCTTTCCCTGATCTTCGGGATGATCGGCATTGTCAATTTCGCCCACGGGGTCCTTTACACCTTGGGGGCCTACGGGGCGGTGGTCTTAAAGGGCCATTTGGGCTTTTGGGGAGGGATTGCCGTTTCCCCGGTGGCGGTGGGGGTGATCGGGATGATCATCGAGGCCGCCTTCCTGAGAAAGATGTACCGGGCGGCCCCGGAGATCGGCCTGCTATTTACCTTCGGCCTGGCCATGGTTCTGGAGCAATTGGTCCGCATGGCCTGGGGGCCGACCGGGATCCCCTTCGATATCCCCAAACTGCTCTTCGGGTCCTCGTCCCTCGGTCCTTTTACCTATTCCAAGTACCGGCTCTTCATCCTGATCTTTTCCTTCTTGGTCATCGCTGGGCTCTGGTGGTTTCTGGAGAAGACGCCCTACGGGATGATTATTCGCGCTGGAAGCCGCGATCCGGAGATGGTGAGGGCCCTGGGCATCAGCCTCAAGCCCATATTCACCTTCGTCTTCGGCCTGGGGGTTGCCCTCGCCGCCCTGTCGGGCGTTCTCACTGCCCCACTAGCCGGGGTGCAACCGGCCATGGGAACCAATGTAGGGACCGCGGCCTTCGTGGTCGTCACCATCGGCGGGCTGGGAAGCTTCTGGGGGGCTATCATCGCCGGCCTCTTGGTCGGTGAGGCCGTCAGCCTGAGCATCCTTTTCTGCCCCCCGGCGGCGGAGGCCTCCATGTATGTGCTCATGATCATCGTTTTATTATTGAGACCGAGAGGACTCCTCGGCGAGAGATGGGAGAGATTTGACTAATGAAGAATTCGTCTACCGCCAAAACCCCGATGCGCCTTCTATGGCATCCCCTGACCCTGATGCTGGGCGTGTTGATCATCCTGCCCTTCATTATCGTTCGACTTCACTCCACCGTGTCTTTGGCTACGGAGATCCTCATCTTTGCCCTCCTGGCTTTGGGCTACAACCTGCTGTTGGGATATACCGGCCTCCTCTCTTTCGGCCATGGGGCCTTTTTTGGCATCGGGGCCTATGCGGCGGCCCTGATTCAAAAGAACTTCATCGCCGGGGTGATCACCCCTATCCTCCTGGGAGCGCTGGTCACTTTGGTCTTTGGGGTGATCATCGGCTTATTGCTGATGCGAAAACGCGGCGTCTACTTCGCTCTCCTGACCCTGGCCTTTACCCAGATGTTCTTCTACATCTTCTACCGCTGGACGGCCTTGACTGGGGGGGAGAATGGGCTGGGCGGGATCAGCCGCTTTCCCATCGGAATCCCCGGCGTCTTCGTGCTCGACCTCAATAAGCCCTTCGTCTACTACTACTTCGTGCTGGCCGTCATGCTGGCCTCTACCATCGTGATCTGGAGGATCGTTCATTCCCCATTTGGCCATGTTCTGCAAGCCATCCGGGAAAACGAACAGCGGGCAAGTTGCGTGGGCTACGACCCCAAGAGGTATAAGCTCCTGGCCTTCGTCCTCTCCACCACCTTTAGCGGCCTCGCAGGATCACTCTACGCCTTCCTGCTCTACTTCTGCTACCCCGAGGCGACCCATGTCACCTTCTCGGGAGAGATTGTGGCCATGACCGTGGTAGGAGGGATGCGCAACTTCTTTGGTCCCCTGGTGGGGGCGGGGGTCTTCGTCTTCCTGAGAGACTCCCTCTCTTCCCTGACCCAAAACTGGCTGCTGATCTTTGGCTTGGTCTTCATGGGCTTCATTCTCTTTTCGCCCAATGGGATCATGGGGATCGCCATGAGCCTCATGGGCTATTTCAAGGGCAAAGCAGCAAAAAGTACCCTTTTGCCTTCCCCGGAGGGCAAAACGGCCCTCGATTCGGGGGCGAAGGAAGGGGAGGAGGCCCATCTCCCCTCGCCCGAGGTGGCGGTTGCCGAGAGGCCCCGCTTTTCTGCGGACCGTCCAGAGGTCTTGGTGGCCAAGGGGGTCACCAAGCGGTTCGGGGCCCTGGTAGCGGTCAACGAGGTGAACTTGGTGGTGAGGGAGGGCGAGCTGCGTTCCATCATCGGGCCGAATGGGGCGGGCAAGACCACTTTCTTCAATGTGCTGGCGGGCCTTCTGCCCAGCGATGGGGGGGAGGTCCACTTCAAGGGGAGGCGCCTCACCGGAATGCTGCCACACCAGATCGTTGCCTGTGGGGTCTCCCGGTCCTTCCAGATCATCAGCATCTTTAAGGAATTGTCGGTCTTCGAGAATGTCCGGGTCGCCATCCAGGCCAAGAGCAAACACCGTTTCGACCTCTTTTCCCGCACCGAGAAATTGGAGGATCTCAATCGCGAGGCCCGATCCATCCTGGAGACGGTAGGCCTTGCAGAGAAGACCTCCATCCCTGCCAGCAGCCTCTCGCATGGAGATCAGAGGTTGTTGGAGATCGGCATCTCCCTGGCCACGCATCCGGAGCTCTTGCTTCTGGACGAGCCATTGGCTGGCCTTTCTGCCCGGGAGCGCGTCCGGGTATCCGATCTCATCAGGCGGCTGACCGGATCCTACACCGTCCTCTTGATCGAGCATGACATCGATCGCGTGCTGGCGCTCTCCGATGTCATCACCGTCCTGCATCAGGGCCAGGTGATTGCCGAGGGGACCCCGGCGGAGATCCAAGAGAACCATCAGGTTCAAGAGGCCTATCTGGGCGGTTTCAAGGTGGGCGAGGAATTTGTCGTGCAGGAAGCGGAGGAGCCCGCTCCAGTGTGCGAGAGGCGGGAGGGCGAAGCCCTGCTGGCGGTGGAGGGAATCAACACCTATTACGGCAAGAGCCACATCCTCCATGATGTCTGCCTGGAGGTCCTGGAGGGAGAGGTGGTTTGTCTCTTAGGACGGAATGGGGCGGGCAAGACCACGACCTTGAGTAGCATCATGGGAATCGTGGCCCCTCGAGACGGCAGCATCCGGTATCGAGGACAGGAGATCGCGGGACATCCCGCAGAGCAAGTGGCCCGCCTGGGGATCGGTTTGGTGCCCCAGGGAAGGAGGATCTTTCCCAATCTGACCGTGACCGAAAACCTGAACATGGCCAAGCGAGACGGCACAAAGCAGTGGGACATCGAAAAGATCTTTCATCTCTTTCCTCAATTGGAGAGGTTTAAAGGCCGCCGGGGCGACACCCTCAGCGGCGGGGAGCTGCAGATGTTGGCCATTGCCCGGGCCCTGATGGGGAATCCCGAGGTGCTGATGCTGGACGAGCCCTTCGAGGGGCTGGCCCCCGCCATTGTGGAGGGGATCTGGAAGGTGATCCAGGAGATTAAGAATAAGAATGAGACCACCATCCTTTTGGTGGAGCAGAACGCGGACCTGGCCCTGGCGATTGCGGATCGAGCCTATGCGCTCAACAATGGGGTGATGGTTCATTCCGGGATCGCCAGAGAGCTTCTGGCGGATCGCGAGCTACGGGTGAGATTGCTGGGGGTGTAGGAGAGATCAGACGATCGCCCGGGGATTTCTTCGCCGCAAAGGAGGGCAGCCGTGAAAGGATCGCTTCACTCTTATATGAAGATAGGCCTCGTTCTCGGCATGTCTTTTCCGGAGGCCGCCCAGGGAGGGGAACCCTTCCTATGGGCACTACGGAAGATCGCCGAGGACGATTTCTTCTCGGTGGTGGAGATCGGGAGCGTGAAGGAGGAGGCAATCCGCAGGCGGGCCCTGCAAATCCTCTCCTCGTCTTGCCTGGAGGTTGGTTTTTCGGGCGCTGGCGTCCTCATGATGGGCAAGTACGATCTCAATGCCCTTGAGGAGACCAAGCGGAGGGAGGCGGTGAAGGTCGCCCTTTCCGCGTACGATGAAGGCCAAGAGATGGGGGCCCAGTTCTTTTCCCTGATCAGCGGTCCGAATCCCCCTGATCGGCGATCTGAGGCGATGCAACTCCTGGTCCAATCGCTCCAGGAGATCGGGGACTACGCTCGATCGCGGGGCGAGATCCCCATTGTCCTGGAGACCTTCGACTGCGAGATCGACAAGTGTTGCCTCATCGGGCCCTCCTCCGACGCCCTCTGGGTTGCCCAGGAGGTGGCCAAAGGATATCCTCGCTTCCGCCTGATGCTGGACTTATCGCATCTGCCCCTCCTGCATGAAAAACCGGCAGAGAGCCTCCGCATATTAGCCGGACATGTTGGCCACATCCACCTGGGCAACTGTGTACTTTCCGACAAGAAACATCCTGCCTACGGAGATAGCCACCCCCCTCTCGGCATTGCGGGCGGGGAGAACGATGTGGAGGAAGTGGTCGATTTCCTGCATGGCCTCTTCGAGATCGGCTATCTTAAGGAAGGTCAGCGGTCCAGGGTCTCCCTGGAGATCAAGCCCAGGCCAGGGGATGATCCGGAGGCGGTCTTGGCCGGATCGAAACGGGTCCTGGAGGAGGCCTGGGCCCGCACTTGATCCCCTCAGGCCTGGAAGGGATCGTTCAGGAGCGATACCGAAGAATGGAAAAAAGATGGGGCGCCCAACAGGGCGCCCCATTTGGTTCTTTTCGGACTCTTCTTAAGGGGCCAGATGCTTTCGCCAACTGGGGTCTTCCATCATGGGCCGGAAGAGCATGAGGTAGGGGCCGCGCAATACATGGGAAAGGACTTTCTCATTGTGGGCCTCCCGGATCTGGTGGTTGACCAGCATCTTGGCCAATCCGGAATGGGCCAACTCCGGCGTCTCCCACTCGGTGTGTACGATATACTCCGTGGGCCTGGGGGCCGCCTCCAGGGGGGAAAAGTTCCCCTTCTTTGCCTTGGGAGGATGAGCGCCCAGGGTCTGTAGGGCCTCCATCAAGGCGCCTGGGGCTAACTGGAAGCTTCCCAGGGCCGAGACCCCGATTGCCTTCAGCAGCATATAGCCCAGGAATCCCGGCGATTGAGAGATCATCTCTAAAACCTGGGGCACCCCTTTCTCAAAGTCCCTCTCCTTGCCCTCCCTCACCGAATGCTCCGCCACGACGACCACCCTCTCCGGGTTAGCAAAGGAGCGCGTTGCCTGGGCCATCATCTCCCCGGCCGGGTAAGGCATCTTGGCGGCCACAATCTCATAAATCGGCTCCCACGGCCCCTCCACGACCATGGAGAGGCAGTGGCTGCAGAGCTCGAAGACCCGGTCGAACTCCTTCTGGTGGAAGTCTTCATGGTCCTGCCAGGACCTCCAGAAGGTATACTGGAACATCCCGATGGGATTGAGCTCCTTTTCCATGTGGATCTTGGCCCCGCCATACCGGCCCCCGAGAGGGAGGACCCCTATCTGCAGGCTATTTTCGTATCCCAAGAAACCAGGATGAGAGGCGGTCGTGATGCAGACCTTGGGACCCACCTCCATCATCAGCTTGAAGCTGGAGGGATCATTCACCACCTTTGATTTGTTGATCACCACTGCCATGGATGTCTTCATTTCAACCTCCTTTCTTGACCAGAGGCCTCTGCGCCCATCTTCGTCCCTCGACCCTATTTGCATCCTCGGAGATTGAGTCCGTGATAGGAGCAGAGGACATCCCCCTCATACTCCACATACATGCCCTCCAAGGGGCAAAGGGGAAATTTCTTATCAGGTAAGAACCGGGCAATGGCGTCCTGGTCGAATTCCCATTCCCCCTTGGCCTCCGCCTTGGCCCGTTTCACTGCCTCCTTGATCCGACAGATATTGTCGAAGCAGACATTCTTCCAATACTCGGGCCGAAAATCGAATTTCTTGAGGTTACCGAAGACCTGGGCGCCCTCGTTGAATCCCTCGTAGACCAAGCTGGACGACATGGTGGCCATGGCCACGGCATCCACTTTGGGATCGAAGCTGAAGGCTTCGAAGAGGGATCTCCCTACGAAGCGCTTCTTGATCTTGTTGACATCCTCCTGGTCCCATTCCTCGTTCCCATACTTGGTGATCAAGAGAGGGGTGAAGTTCCGGATGATCCCCTCTTGATCCAATACATAGAAATAGTGGGTATCGTGGCAGACATCGCAGAGGGTGATCTTGCCGACCACCTTGGCCAACAGATATCCCTCCCTCTCTCCCTGAGGGAACTTCCCCACATAGATCTGTTCCCCACTCTCCAACTTCGCCGGCTCCACCGAAGTCAGTTTGGGATTCACCTCCAGCATGGCCCCTTTGATCTTCTCCCGGACCTGCTCCTCGGACATATCGAGGTGAGGAGGCTCCAGGGCCTTTCCCTTGACGATCCCGGAGGCCACATCCAGGGTGATGGAGGGCCCCCGATAGGGGATCTTCCCCGCCTTATTGACCATGAGGATCAGGGGCTCCCCCTTTGCTCCCATCGCTTCACGAAGGTCCCGCTTGGGGTCCAGCAGCAAGCCTGCTGAATCGCCCAGCCCATCCTGGATGTCCTTTTCCGAAAGGGAGGCGTTGGGCAGCACCCAGGCCATGATCTCTTCCTTCAACTCGCCCATGATTTTCTTCAGTTCCTGCACCTGATTGGGGTTGTTCCGCAGGTCCGCGGCCCCGGGATAGGTCGTGGCCGCTGGCAGATAGAGCAGGAGGTACCCTTCGCGCAGATCGCTCAGGCGGAGATTCTGTGATTTCAAGGATCCCTCCAGGCCCGGGAGCCTATTGCCCAGATCGTAGCCGGTCAACTCCCCCTTCAGGGCCTTCCGGATCTCCCGCAGGTAGGGCTGAGGAGATTCGACCCCTCCTCGGTGATAGTCGATGACGAAGCGACCCCCCCCTTCACCATAGGCAATGATATAGGAATGGGGGGTGGCGGGCGGGGCGCCGATGGAGGCGAAGGCCTTCTTCTCCGGGTCAGACAGGACCGGGTAGGACGCCCCGAACTCCTTCTTGAAGTCGATGATCTCCTGAGGGGTTCCCTTCACCGCAATCCCCACCATCCTGACCTTCTCCGCCAGCACCGGGTCCTTCTTCAGGGAGGCGAGGAGCTCGTTGAAGATGGGGACCTGTTCGCGGCAGGTATGGCAGTAGACATTGAGAAACTCGACCAGTATCACCTCTTGCTTCAGGTCTTTGAGCGAGAGGGTGCCTCCGGGAGAGACTCCTAAGTAGGCAGAGTCCTCAGGGGAGAGGTTGTTTTCCAGGGTGAAATCCGGGAAAGGATCCCCCGGCCCCACGATCTTGTAAGCCATTTGCGCCCCGCAGGGAGGGATTGAAAGGAGAAGGAAGGTCAAGGAAAAAATGGCCCAAACCCCGATCTCACCCCATGGGATGAAGCGTTGCTTTCTCATTGGAACCCTCCTTTTTCGAGGTCTGGGGATCGCTCCGGATCGCACTCCGTCCAGCCCTCATTTAAACAGGAATGATCATTCAAGTCAACGAGGTTTGCCCTCTTGCCGGTCCATTTTCTACATAGATGATCCGCCTCTGCTTCGGTCGCACCTCTAAAGCAGCCTTCCCTTGCGAATCGTATGTCGCATGGCCAGCCTTCCCTTGCCCTCCAGGGTGTGCCCATAATAATCCCGGAAGGCGACTGGACCCTCCTCCCAGCGGAAGATCGAGAGGTCGGCGGGCTCGTTTGGCTGAAGCCCCTTTGCTCGATTTCCTTGGCCTGCTGCCCGCAGAGGAGTCCGCGTGACCATGGGCAAGGCCTCTTCCATGCTCAGGCCGAAATTCAAGAACTTGGAGACCGTGGTGGGCAGGTCAATGACCAGCTCCTTGATGTTCCGGGAGCTCAAGTCGGTGCTGATGATATCGGGCAAGAACCCTGCGTCCAGGGCAGCCTGGATCACAGAGAAATCGGAGTGAAACTGGGCCAGGCCCACATCCATCCAGACCCCCCGCTGGCGGGCCTCCAGGAACTCGGCCCTCACCTTTCCCTGCTCGTCGATCAGAGCCTCGGGGCCGGGATGGTAGATGTGAGTCAGGATGTCTCCTTCCCGCAGGTAGGGGAGGATCTCCCGGAGGGATGGGGGGGAGGGCGCCAGATGCACCATGAGGGGAAGATGCGTCTGGTCCGCGGCGGATCGTGCCAGCTCGAGCGGGGCCAAGGAACTGAGCCCGTGATAGGCCCGCATCTTCACCCCCACGACGAGATCCCGGTTCTCTTCGATGGTCTCTAAGGCGGAAGGCAGATGGGCCAAGGGGGGATAGTCGAGCTCCTGCACGGTCAATCCCTCGATTCCCACGGTGGCCAGGCCGACGCAGGAGATATTGAGGAAGGCGAGAAGGCGAAAGGCCGACGGCTCGATGACCGATTTCCGGAAGGAGTGGAAGTTGCACGAGCCCGCACTGCCCCCATCAATCAGGGTGATCACTCCGGACCGGGCGGCCAGGGCCTCCGGATCCACGCTGACATGAGTGCCGGGCCAGAAGATGTGGCAATGGAAGTCGACCAGGCCGGGGAAGACCCAATCCCCCTGCAGCTCCAGCGTCTCCTTTGCCTCCGAGGCGGGGATTTCTTGCTCCACGCGGGCGATCCGTTGCCCCTTGATTCCAATGTCATAAGGACCCATCAGGCCACTGAGTGGATCCAGGGCCCTCCCTCCCTTGATCAGCAGATCGAATTCCCTTTCCCTTTCCTCCACGATTGGCTCCTTTCTCGGTAGGCTGCCTCGGGGCATATTACCCGATTTGACCTCGGAGGGAAAGCCCCTTTCTCGGAGACATAGGAAGGCAAGCGGGGCACCTTTTTTGCTTGACACCCTCTCTCCCCCGTGCTATGAAACCACCAATCGATCCAAAAACCTTGTCTTCAAGGAGTTTGAGACAACGGTGGAAAATCTTAGCGCTATCTTCGGGCTCGGCTGTACCTTTTGGTACTATTACTATAGCTGAGCCTGCCTGCGCCCGTTAGCGCCTGTCAAGGGCCGTGGGTAGGTAAAAAGACCCACGGCCTTTCTGTTTTATTTGAGCCGTGGGAGGTCATCTTCCGCGGCTTTTCATTTTAGGGTCAACCTTCCTGAAAGGAGGAGGAGCAATGATAGGAAAGCAGATCAGGATGGAACGGATCATCGACCGCAATTCCGGAAAGACGGTCATGATCCCCATGGACCACGGAATCACCCTGGGGCCCATCCCCGGCCTCATCGACATGAAGCAGACGGTGGATGCGGTGGCCTCGGGGGGTGCTAACGCCATCATCATCCATAAGGGGCTGGTGACCGCTGGCCATCGGGGGCGGGGCCAGGACATCGGTCTCATCATCCATCTCTCCGCAAGCACCGCCTTGGCGCCGGACCCCAACTCCAAGGTGTTGGTATGCGGGGTGGAGGAAGCAATCAAGCTGGGGGCAGATGCGATCTCCATCCATGTGAACGTGGGGGCCAACGACGAAAAGGAGATGCTGAGGGACTTTGGGATGGTGGCCCGGAGGGCCTCGGAGTGGGGATTCCCCCTGGTGGCCATGGTCTATCCCCGAGGGGCCAAGATCAAGGATGAATACGATCCCAAGGTGGTCAAACACGCAGCCCGCCTGGGGGCGGAGTTGGGGGCAGACATCGTGAAGGTCAACTATACCGGCAAGGCAGACACCTTCCAAGAGGTGGTGAAAGGTTGTTTCGTCCCGGTGGTGATCGCCGGGGGTCCCAAGATGGAGAGCGACCGGGATATCTTGGAGATGGTGAAGGGTGCCATGGAGGCTGGGGCGCGCGGGGCGTCCATTGGCCGCAATGCCTTCCAGCATCGCAATCCCTCCCTGATCGTCAAGGCCATCAGCTTGATTGTCCACGAGGACGCCCCGGTGGATGAGGCACTGGCCCTCCTGGGAGGCGGAAGATGAAACGAGTCTGGGCCAAGATTATCCCCTGGAAGCCGGAGTTGGCCGCTGCGGCGTTGGAGGCGGGGGCGGACGCCGTGCTGATTCCCGCAGGCCTTAGCGAGGAGATGAAGCGTATGGGGCTGATCCAGGTGATCGCGCCCGACGGGGACCTCCGCCTGGGAGAGGAGGTCCTGGAGTGGGAGATTAGGGGGAAGGAAGACGAAGCGGAGATCTTGAAGCGCAGCCGCTCCGCCTTGGTCATCGTCCGTGCCAGAGACTGGACCATCATCCCCCTGGAGAACCTGATCGCCCAGACCGGGAATTTGGTGGTGGAGGTGGCCGACCTAGCCCAGGGCCAGACCATGCTCTCGGTCCTGGAAAAGGGGGTGGATGGCGTCCTGCTGGATATCCCCGATCCAGCCGCCCTGCGCTCCGCCATTGCCGCCCTCAAGGAGCCGGAAGAGAGGATTGCCCTCACCCCGGTCCGCATCCTCCGCCTCGTCCCCCTGGGCATGGGCGACCGGGTCTGCGTGGACACCTGCACCCAGATGGGGATTGGTCAGGGGATGCTGGTCGGCAATTCCGGGCGCGCCCTATTCTTGGTGCATGCGGAATCGGAGGAGAATCCCTTCGTGGCGCCCCGCCCCTTCCGGGTCAACGCCGGGGCGGTCCATGCCTACATCCGGGTGCCAGGCGGAAAGACCCGCTATCTTTCGGAGCTGAAGGCGGGATCCGAGGTCCTCCTGGTCG
>JAZDMQ010000133.1:0-5908 GCA_043800755.1 bacterium
CACCTGAATCTCCCCGCAATGCGGGGTCGAGGATCGACCCCGGGAGAACCAGAGTTCGCAAGTCAGCAAGCTGGACGCCTCCTCCCAGGGGAAGACGCCTGCTCCTTCTGTAGGAGAAGAGGAGCGGGGCGGGACTCAGGCGGGGAGGTAGGTCCCTCTCAGCAAAAAGAAAGCCCAGGCGATGAATCGCCTGGGCTTTCTTTTTTGGTCCGTGCTACGGGACGATCGGCTGCCGAGGACGCCCTACACCCGGCTGAGTCGCCTTTCGATCTCTCCCTTGGGGATCGCCCCCACCATCCGGTCCACCAGTTTCCCCTCTTTGAAGATCAACAGGGTAGGGATGCTCAAAATCCCATAACTGGAGGTAATTTCCGGGTTCTCATCGGTATTGAGCTTGGCCACCTTGACCCGCCCCGCATATTTCCTGGCTAACTGCTCAATGGTTGGGGCGACGCTGCGGCAGGGTCCACACCAGGGAGCCCAGCAGTCCAGTAACACCGGCACCCGGGACTTGAGCACCTCGGGCTCGAAGTTCCCATCCCTCACCTCCACCGGCTTCCCATTGCTGGGATTCGCCACGGGAAAGAGGCTGTTGCACTTTCCGCATCGCAGGGACCCTCGATTCCGCGCGGCGGGTACTCGATTGGTAGTCCCGCAGTCCTTGCAGATCAGATAATCGTATGCTGGGAACATGGCACTACCTCTTTGTCTCTCCATCGTTTTCTTCGTTTCTCTCTCGTTGATCCGGGCCTACGGCCCTTCACTCACCTTCAGCCAAAGGTTAGGCTGCAGCGATTCTTCTGGAAGTATTGCAACCCATCATCAGCGACCCTCTTCTGGGCCGGACCCCTCGCAGCCGCCTCTTTGCTGCCACAGTGGGGGCAGGTCGCCTTCGGCTCCCCCTCCCCCTTGGCTTGATACTGGTCAAAAGAATAAGAACAAGTCGGGCATTTATATTCCACCATCGCCATTCTTCTCACCTCCTATCCATCTATACTGATGCGAAGGGGCGCCAAGAAGTTGCGGGCGGATCATCCGGCAAGGGAAAGGGGCTGGGGAGAGATCAGGCAGGTGGAGGGTGGGGGGGAGGGGGTAAAGGAGCGGAATGCCTAACCCGGCGAGGGCAGGAATCGATCAGGGGGCGCTATCAGGAGGAAGAGGTCCGTTTCTTCCAGCGCTCGCGCAGGACGCGTTGCAGGCGGTCCTGAACCGGCTGTGGGATCTCGTAGGGCAGGTTTTCTTTGAAGAGGGTGATCGTCTTCCTCGTGGTGTCTATCACCACGCGGCAAGGCTCGCAGTTCTTTAGATGTTCCTCGATATCCGCGCAGAGGGATTCGTCCAGCTCTCCATCCACATAATCGGAAATGGCCTCCAGCAGATCCTTACAGTGCATCGACTTTCTCCCTCAAAAGGTCCGACAGGATCGTCCGCAGGAAGAGCCTGGCTCGCATGAGCCGGGACTTGACTGCGGAAACGGAGAGCTCCATCATCTCTGCTACCTCCTTGTTGGAGAGGCCTTCCAGGTCTCGCAACAGAAAGACGGTGCGGTAGATCTGCGGGAGCCTGGCGATGGCGGCCTCCAGGATCTCCACGAGTTCCTTCCTCTCCAGGGTTTCTACCGGGTTCACTGACCAATCGGCGATCTCCATGGGTAAGGGAATCCCGTCCTCGGTGAAGTTTTTCGGGACATCGAGGGAGACGGTTTGGTTCTTTTTCTCTTTCCGGAACTTCATCAAGGCAAAATTGGTGGCGATGCGGGTAACCCAGGTACGAAAGCTCGCCTCTTCCCGAAAGCGGCCCAGGTTCTCGAAGGCACTGAGGAAGGTCTGCTGCAATAGATCCTCCGCGTCCCCCCGATTCTTCAGGAGGCGATAGAGCAGGGAGTAGATTCGGGCGCTGTGGCGGCTGACCAGTTCCGAAAAGGCGAGGAGGTCCTTCGCTTTGGCCAGCTTGACCAGTTCAGTATCAGGTTGTTCTCTCAAGGGGATCATCGATCTCGTTGCTCTCCGTCGTCTCTCAGCGTCTGTAGCCCACAGGGAAGAGCGAGAGGGGGTCTCTTCGCGGGCCACACCGGAGCAGTGACCGCACCGCCTCATCGGCAAAGGCGCCTACGATCCCTGCCCCCAGGCCCAAAGATTCCGCCTGGAGGAAGATGTTCTGCCCGGCGTGACCGGCCTCGATGAGGGCGTAGCGCACGCCCCGCTCCCCATATTTTCCCGTGATTCTTCGGTATTCGGCGGTGATGGCCAAGATGACCGGGGCATCGGCTATCCACATCTGGCCCAGGGCGGCCTTTGCCAGGGCCTGCCGTTGGTCCCCGGGGCTCACCTCCAGCAGGGTGTGCTTCTCCGGCAGATACTGATAAATGGCAGGCTTCAGCCCCGCCACCTGGTCCTTGCCCACCACCGCGTAGAGGTCCAGAGGGTAGAGCGCGCCTCCCGAGGGGGCAGCCCGTCCTTCGAAGCCCCCGCCCTCCGTAACCCCCTGGCCTGCCCACAGTAACTGGCTCAACTGGGACAGGGTGAGGGGCTTGATTTGGAATTGGCGGATGGTCCGCCTGGCCTTGATGGCCCGCTCCACCGATACCCGGCCATCCTCGGAGGGTTTGGGCAAGGAGATCTCAGCCGCCTCAGAAATCATCAATCCTCCCCCCAGGATCAGCCCGCCCAGAAGAAGAGAGATAGGTAGGGACTTGAAGTGAATTCCCAACATGGGACAAGTCTCCGGTCAAATCCAGCACTTTCTGGCTCTCAGATCGTAGATACCCCCCGAGGAGGCCCGGCGGCACTTTATCTCGCTGGTCCGGCCGACTCCTGAGCGACCTCGGGCGCTTATAAGCGAGGAGAGCTCGGCGATGTCAGGCCGAGCTGTCTGAGCCCTCCGATAGGCTTTCGGTGAGGAGGGCGAGTTCTCGGCCGCCGAGCTCGCACGAGCGAATGCACGCGGAAGCGAAGGGGTCGCCGGACCGACGCGCGTTCGGCGCGGAGAGGCCATTATTAGATGCTCATCCCTCCATCCACGAGCAGGGTTGCCCCGGTGATAAAGGCGGCCTCTTCGGAGGCCAGATAGAGGACGCCGGCGGCGATCTCTTCCTCCTTCCCCAGGCGTCCCATCGGCTGACGGGCGATGAAGTCGGCCAGGGCGGCCTTGGGATCGGGGAAGGCGTCAATCCTTTGCTGCAGGGAGGGGGTATAGGTGGTTCCCGGGCAGACGCAGTTAACCCGGATGTTCTCCGAGATGTAATCGGCGGCCATGGCCTTGGTGAGGGCCCAGACCCCGCCCTTGGAGGCGGTGTAGGGCGCGCGCTCCTTCGCCCCCTTGGTGGCCAGGACCGAGGCGTTATGGATGATCACCCCACCGCCATTCTTCCGCATTTCCGGGATGGCATATTTGGAGACCAGAAAGACCCCCTTCAAATTGACCGCCATGGTCCGGTCCCAGTCCTCCTCGGAGGTGTTGTCAATCCTGCCCGGGATCACGATCCCGGCATTGTTGAGGAGGATGTCCAGCTTGCCGAAGGCCTTGACTGTCTCCTCCACCATCCGCTGGGCATCGGCCGCCCGGGAGACATCCCCCTGGATGTAGATTCCCTCCCCTCCGGCCTCCTGCACCTTTTTCAGGGTCTCCTGCCCGTGGGCCGGGGTGAAGGAATTGATCCCCAGCCTGGCCCCCTCTTGGGCGAAGAGGACGGCAGTAGCCCGCCCAATCCCCACCCCTGCCCCGGTGATTAAAACCACCTTCCCTGCAAACCGCATGTGGGTCCTCCTTAAGAGCTGGACTCCCTTCGATGTTGCCGCAGGAATTGCTCAATCTCTTTCATGAGCTCCGGGGTGCTGGGAAGCTCCATAGTGGTTTTCCTTTCGCTCTCCCCGGTTTCTTCCTCCCGTTCCTCCAGTTGCTTCACCTGTTCCGCCACCTGGGGGTTCTGGGCCAGGATCTCTGCCAGTTGGGCATCGAAGTGCCTCGCTGACTCCTCCAGGACGGTCAGATCTGCCCTCCACTCCAGGAGATCCAGCACCCGCCGGACGAGGGCCAGGATGGCGTGGGGGTTGCGAACGGCTGAGATGTAGTGGGGGACCTGGGCCCAGAGGCTGATGGTGGGGATGTCGGCCCGGCGGCAGGCATCGTTGAGCACACCCACAATGCCGGTAGGGCCTTCGTAGCGGGTGAAGGTCGTCTGGAGGCGGGCGGCCAGCTCTCGATCGGCGGTGACGCAGGAGACCTTGATCGGTCGCGTGTGGGGGACATCAGCCAGGAAGGCCCCCAAGGTGATGACCATGCTCACCTTACATCGGCTGGCTAAATCCAGCACGAGGCGGCAAAAGGTCTTCCAGCGCAGATGGGGTTCCGCCCCGATTCCGATGATCACATTGCGGGGCAGGCCCGAGGCCTGGCTGCGGAAGAAATGGTTGGCAGGCCAGACGATCTCCCTCTCCCCCCAATCCGATCCCTCTCGGAAGCGGACCATCGGGCGCAGCAGGGCGAAATGAAAGAAGTCCTCGGGATCGATGGAGGCGAATTGCCTCGCTGCCCAGGCCTTTACCAGGAATTCCGCCGCCGAGGTGGCAGACTCGGCCGCATCGTTCCACCCCGCAAAGGCCAGGATCATCAGGGGGTCCCGCCATTCCTCCGACGATGGTTCCACCAACAGGGATTCCTGCGCCTCCGCTTGCTCGTCCTGCATTCTCCCCTCACCCTTGCCCACCGGATCTGTCATCCACCATACCTCACTTTAGCCATGCCGTCAACGAATTCCGCAGGTTGCCCCTCCTCCGCCCAGGAGCGAATCAAGTCTGGCTCAGCCACAGGCCCTCTCCTCCAGTCGCTTCAGTTGCTCCGGCTCGCCCATGGCCACCAGCCGGTCTCCGGGCTCCAGTGAGGCCTCCGAAGTAGGGTTGAAGATCATGGCTCCCGAGCCCTTCTTGATGGCCACAATAATTACTCCGTGTTCTTGGCGAATGCCCGAATCCCCCAGGGCGATGTTGGCCAGCGGGGAGGCCGGCTCAATCTGGATTTCGTCCATCTCCAGCTCCAGGCTCTCGCTACGGGTGGCGATCTCGATGAAGTCCACCACCGTTGGCTTCAAGATGGTATGAGCCATCCGCAGCCCGCCGATATAATAGGGGGAGATGACTTTGTTGGCCCCGGCGCGTTCCAGCTTGCGCTCCGAGCCCTCCTTTTCGCCTCCCCGGGCCAGGATGTAGAGGTCGGGATTAAGATCGCGAGCGGTCAGGGTGATGAGGAGGTTCTCGGCATCGGAGGGCAGGGCAGTGATCAACCCCTTGGCCTTCTTCACCCCGGACTGGATCAGGGTTCCCTCCTCGGTGGCGTCCCCCTGGATGAAGAGGAGGTCCTCCCATTGATAGCGGGCGAGGGCCTCGTGATCCTTTTCAATAAGCACGAAAGGCACCCTCTGTCTGCTAAACTCCCTGGCAATCAGGCGTCCCACCCGCCCAAAGCCGCAGAGGATATAATGATCCTCCAAGCGTTCGATCCTCTTCTCCACTCTGCGCCTCCCCAAGAGCTGGCTTAGCTCTCCTTCTACCACCCACTGGGTGATGTTGGTGAAGACCAGGAGGGCGGTCCCCACCCCAAAGACGATCAGGAGAACGGTGAAGAGGCGACCGACCGGGGAGAATTCGATCACCTCCTTGAAGCCCACCGTGGAGACGGTAATGACCGTCATGTAAAGGGCATCCAGGAAAGAGAGCCTCTCCAGGAAGCGATAGCCGATCACCCCTCCGCAGATGACCAGGAGCAGCAGCCAGAGGGAGATCTTTAGTCGCCTTCCGGGGTCCATAGGCCTCCATCTTGGTGCAAGGGATTGCATCCCATCTTCGGCTGCATATCCCCGACGGTTGCGGACATTGTAGCCGCACCGCCTCGATTTGGCAAAGGAAATATATGC
>JAZDMQ010000154.1:0-2844 GCA_043800755.1 bacterium
GATCTTCCTCATGGTGAGCTCCTTATTTCCCTATCAAGGCTCCATATCGGCGCCACTTTCTCCCCCTGAAAGCACAAAAGGCACCGCGATCTTCCAGCGAAAGATCTATCCGGTGCCTATTGTTGATACCACCTTCTGCCGAAAATGCGCGACGGCTCCATCTCTACTTGTCCAAGGGGATTGCGATTTAATGGGAAAATCGGCAGATTGAGTCGCTTTTCATCAGGATATTTACTCCTCCCGCCCTTCCTTGTCAATCTCTTTTGCTCCCGGGTCACCTCTTGCCGACAAAGCCGCTTACCCTCTCCCTCGGTGCGTAATATCATTAGAGCGCTTTTTCTCCGCTGATCACGGTCGGAAAGGACCTCCATGAAGGGACGAGATGCAGTCTCACTCAAGCGATAAGGGAGAGACATGGGAAGAATCAGGGCTCTGTTCATCGTCATTCTAATTTTGGCCCTCTCCGGGATGGCTCAGGCCGGAGTGGACAAGGTGGCGCTCTTCCCGGTGAAGGAGGGCGGCAAGTGGGGCTATATCAACCGGGAGGGCAAAGCGGTCATTAATCTAAAGTACTCCGCGGCGGGCGATTTTTCCGAGGGCTTGGCCTATGCGGTAATCGGCGGCTGTTGTGGTAGCAAGTGGGGTTTTATCAACGGCAAGGGGGAGTTCATCAACCAGGGGGTGTATGTCTGGGCCAATCCCTTCTCCGAAGGTTTGGCCAGTGTGAAAACCCCGGAGAACAAATGGGGTTTTATCGATAAGGGAGCCAGATTCGTGATTCCCCCGGCTTTTAACCGGGTTGGGCCCTTCTCTGAGGGCCTGGCAGGTGTCGATGTGAGCGAGGATCCCCTGATTCGCTGTTGGGGCTACATTGACCGGACAGGGAAGATGGTCGTCAAGCCCAAGTTTGATGCAGCGGGCGCCTTTGCAGCAGGCTTGGCCCCGGTGAGGAAGGCTACCAAGTGGGGTTATATAGACCCCTCCGGGAAAATGGCGATTGGCTCCAGGTTCGAGGAGGCAGAGGCGTTTTCCGAGGGACTGGCCAAGGTGATGTATGGGGATCGATACGGCTACATCAACAAGTCCGGTGAGTTTGTGATTCCGCCGCGGTTCGAGGAGGCAGGGCCCTTTTCCAAGGGGCTGGCCAGGGTGGAGGACGGTGGTCGCTGGGGATATATCGACCCTCAGGGGAACTACCTCTGGCGAGCTAAAGATTGATGGGGCGGTTCTGCCTGTGCGGGCCGATTCCCCCAAAGGCGTCCGCGGCATGTGGGATCTGAGCCTCGATCCGATCCCAACGATGGGCTATGCGAAATACGAGTCCAAGAAGCTGGGTGAGGCAAACCCCAAGGATCACGATGCCCTGATCGTCATGGGTGGGCACTCGGCCGATGTGATGGTGACCGAGGAGAAGGTCCAGAACTTCGTCAAAGAGGCCTATGCGAACGGTGCTGGGCTGGGCGCTATCGGTGCCGGCTCCATGCCCTATATCCGTGTCGGCATTATGAACGGAAAGAAGGCCACGGGGGATCCGGCTGTTGAGTTCATGATCAAGAAGATCGGGACCTTCGTGAAGAAGCCGGTCGTAGTCGACGGCAAGATCATCACCGCCGGAGATACGGTAGATACCCCAGCCTTCGTGCGCGAGCTCTGCAAGATCTTCGACCCCAGCTTCAATGATGCCCGGAAAGGGGCCATGGCCGGCAAGAGGATACTGATTGTCGCCGGAGAGGATTTTGAGGACATCGAGCTCTGCGTGCCCGCGATGGAGTTCCTCTATCGGGGTGCCTCGGTCATCATGGCGACCTTCCCGGCCCCGATGAAGGCCCGACCGGCGATGCTGGGCCTGGATGTGGTGCAGGGCAATTTCGGCATGACCGTCCCGCTTCAGGAGATCCCCCTCTCCTACTATAAGATCAAGAAGCTCAAGGACGTGAAGCTGAGCGAGATCGATGCCGTCATGATCCCGGGGGCTTTTTGTCCCTGGAACATGCTCTTTACACCGGAGTGCCTCGAGTTCCTCAAGAAGGCCAATGCCGCCGGCAAGGTCATGGCCTACATCTGCCATGCCTCGATCCCGATGGCAGCCGCTGATCTGGTGAAAGGGAAGAAGATCGCGGGATGGCTGGCCTGCTCCGATGCCGTGAAGATCATGGGCGGCGAGCACAACTTCGAATGGGCGGCCACGGTGGACGGAAAGCACGCCACGGGCCGCACGCCGCCTGAGGTCCCCGAGTTCATCGATGCCATCAATCTGGCGCTCACTCAGAAGTAACTGAACGGCCTGTCTGCTTCCCTCTTCTTGGTCGGATAGACAAAGAAGCAGAGGAGCGAGCACAAAGAAAAGGGCAACTGCCGAGTGGCAGTTGCCCTTTTTGTCTTGCGCAGCGCGTCCGATCCGATCGGATCAGGCAAAATCCGGTTTAACCCCCAGCTTCTCGCCCAGGCCGCACAGCTCATCGTAGACCGCCCGGCTCAAGGGGATCCCCTCCTTCCGCCGCTGGGCCTCGATCCCCATCTCGATCTCGCCCGGAAGGAAGATCTCCGTCACCCCCTTGGCCTTCTTGGAATTCTTGATATCCCTGATCATCTTGTCCATCCGGGCCTTGAACTCGGAGAGGGGCATGAAGGCCTCGATGTTGAGGGCCGCCAGCAGGTGCCCGATCCTCTGGGTGCCCGGGTTGTTGTAGAGGGCGCCGACGCCCGGGCCGAAGCTGGCCCCGGTGAGGACCCCGGAGAGGACATCCATCATCAGGGCGAGGCCATAGCCCTTGTGTCCGCCCACCGGCAGAATGAGGCCTTCCAGGGCCGCTTTGGCGTCCTCGGTGGGCAGGCCGTCCTTGT
>JAZDMQ010000029.1:0-8384 GCA_043800755.1 bacterium
CAGCTCGCAGGTCTCTTTCGCCTGGCTCTCAAATACTTTCTTCAGGAAGGCGTTGAAGGCGGGGCGGGAATCAGCGGAAACGAACAGCCCGAAGCGCCGGTTCACCAGCCCGGAGCGTTCCACGCCCAGCAGGCGCGCCCCCGTCAGGTTCACCTGGCGAATCGTCCCGTCGCGGTCGAGGGTGAAGTAGCCCACCGGGGCAAAGTCGTAGAGGTCGGTGTATTGGGCCAGGAGCGCCTCTACCTGGGCGCGCGTCCGCTGGAGTTCCTCGTTCTGCATTTCCAGCTCGATCTGGTGGACTTGCAGTTCGTGGATGAGCCGCGCCGGCTCCAATTCCGTCCTCCGCCCTCTGCCTTCCGGCCTCTGGCGCTTCAACCGCTCTTCGGCGTGGTGGCGCAGCTTGGCGGCGTCCACGGGCTGGTCCCGGTTCTTTTCCGTTTTCACGGTTTGGTCCTTTGCTCGGCTTGCTCCAGCTTCAGGCCTTGTTCCACAATGTGTTTTTCCAGGCCGTCCTGCGTCTTGCGCAGCTCCGCCTCGAGCAGCTTGGAAGCGGTGATGTCCGCGCACGTGATCACCACGCCATCCATCCTATTTTCCAGGGTGCGGTAGGGCATGATGCGCACCAGGAACCAGCGCCCGTCGCTCGCGGCGGCCGGCTGCTCGTGAATGGCCAGCGCCCGCAGCACCTCGCGCGCGTCGTCGGCCAGTTCCGGGTAGGCCAGTTCCGAGGCGATATCGGTGATCGGCCGGCCCACGTCGCCCGGGATGAGCTTGAAAACCCGGTTCGACCCGGCCGTGAACAGCCGCACGCAGAGCGCGGCGTCCAGGAACAGGGTGGCGGTCTCCGTGCTGTCGAGCAGGTTTTTCATGTCGCTGTTGAGCCGGGACAGGTCGTCCACCTTGCGTTGTAGCTCGGCGCTGAGCGTCTGCAGCTCCTCGTTCATGGACTGCATCTCTTCCGTGGAGGTGGTCAGTTCCTCGTTGGTGGACTGCAGTTCCTCGTTGGTGGACTGCAATTCCTCATTGGAGGACTTGGCTTCTTCCTGGAAGGTCTGCATCTCTTCGCGGGTGGTCTGCAACTCCTGGCGGGCTTGCTCGAGGTCCCGTTCCAGTGCCGCCATCCGGGCGCTGCTGGCGGGGCGCCCTTTGGCCGGCCCTTTCGTTTCCGGGGGCGTGGCCACGTCCGTAAAGACGATCATCACCAATCCGCGCAGCGCCTCCGGCTCGGCGATGGCCTGAACGGTGAGGTCCACCGCCTGCACGCCGCCATCGGTTCCGACCTTCACGTTCTTGCGGGTGACCGCGTCTTGTTGCCGGAGCGCCTTCCGGAAGGCATCGGTCAGCTCATAGCACAGGCCCTCGCGGGCCATGGCGAAGAGGTTCCAGTTGGCTTTGCCGGCCGCTGGCTCCAGGTATTTGCCCGTCCGCCCGCTGATGTAAAGGATGTCTCCTTTGTCGTTGACCAGCACCGCCGCCGGAGAATACCGCTGTAAAAGCAGTTGCTCCGCCTGCGACTGGAGGTTGGCCGTCGGTTTCAACGCCTTCGGCGGCACCCCCTTCCGGGCGGACGTGAACGAGGTGGGAAACTCAATCGGCTCCACCCGCAGGCCGGATTCGAGCCGCCGGTAAAGCTGCGACTTGCCCTCCAGCGGCGCGAAGAGGTCGGTAAAGCCGCCGATGGTCTCGGCGCTCCCCAGAAACAGAAAGCCGCCGGGATTCAGGCTGTAGTGAAAGAGCGGCAGGAGTTTTTGCTGCAACTCCGGCGTCAGGTAGATGAGCAGGTTCCGGCAGATCACCAGGTCGAGCCGGGTGAAGGGCGGGTCCATGATGACGTTTTGCGGCGCAAAGATCACCGTCTCCCGGACGGGCTTGGCGATCTGGTAGTCGCGCTCCAACTGGACGAAGAACCGGCTCAGCCGCTCCGGCGGCATATCCGCAACGATGTTGGCCGGGACAATGCCCGCGCGGGCTTTCTCGCGGGCGTCCCGGTCCAGGGCGGTCGCGAAGATCTGGAGCGTGTGGTTTTGGGCCGGCTTGAGCTGCTGCAGCGCCTCTTTGAAGACGATGGCCAGGGAATAGGCTTCCTCCCCGGTCGCGCAGGCGGGTATCCAGACCCGCAGCGCCTGACCGGGCGGGCGGTCTTTCAGCAGCGCCGGGATGACCTCGGCTTTCAACTGTTCCCACGCCTCGGGGTCGCGGAAAAAGCTCGTGACCCCGATCAAAAGATCCTTGAACAGCAGCTCCAGCTCCTGGGGATTCTCCCGCAGGAACCGGGCATAGGTGGCGATCCGGTCAATCTGGTGGATGGCCATGCGCCGCTCGATCCGGCGGTACACGGTGTTCTTCTTGTACAGGGAAAAGTCGTGGCCCGTATGCGCGCGCAACAGGATCACGATCTTTTCGAAGGCGCTGTGGGCTTTATCCTCCTCGGCCAGTCCGGGCCTGGCGATGAGGGGCGCGTGGCAGAGATAGGCGACGATCTTGCCGGGCAGCGCCTCCACCGGGGCGACGACATCCGCCAACCCGGCGTCAATGGCGCTGCGGGGCATGCCATCGAACTTGGCCGAGGCCGGGTCCTGCACGAAGACCACGCCCGCCTTGCCCTTGATGGCTTTGAGACCCAGCGTGCCGTCGGAGCCCATGCCCGAAAGAATGACGCCGATACTGCGCTCCTCCGAGTCATCGGCCAGGGAACGGAAGAAGAAATCAATCGGCAGGCGCAGCCCGCGCGGCGTCACCGGATCGAGCAGGTGCAGGACCCCGTGCAGGATGGACATGTCCTTGTTCGGCGGGATCACATAGACGCAGTTCGGCTGGACCCGGGTGAGGTCCTTGGTCTGGATGACCTTCATGGGGGTGGCGCGCTGGAGCAGCTCCGCCATGATGCCCTTGCGCGTCGGGTCCAGGTGCTGGACGACGACAAAGGCCAGGCCGCTGCCCACCGGCACGTTCTGTAGGAACACCTCCAGGGCCTCCAGTCCCCCGGCGGACGCGCCGATGCCGACGATGGGGAATGCGCTGCCATTTTTTGGGGATGGCGTCTCTGGCCGTGAAACCTTGGCCGGTTTTTTGTTCAGGCTTTTTGGTCTGGATGGCTTTTTCATGATCCCCCTCTTTTCCGCTCGGCCTGGATTTCTCAACGCCTTCCGTTCGTTTCCGCTCCACCTCCGATGCTTCTAATGCGGTAAATCTCCTCAAGCAACTCGATTGTCGCCTGCCACTCGCGCAGGTCCCGAAAACTCTTGACCGTCATTGCCTCTCGCTGATCGCCGACCCCCGGCGACTGGCCCCCGATTCCCGTCCCCCATCCTCCGACCCCCGCCTACTGACCCCCGACCCCTGGCCCCCGTCCCCCGCCTTTTAGCACCTCCGCCAGCGCCCGGAGCAGTCTCTCCGCGGTGAAGGGCTTTTGCAGAAAGGCCTGCACGGCCAATCCGCTGGCCTCCGCCACCATTTTCTCCGCATCCATCCCTGAGGTAGCGATGATCTTGACGGCAGGATCCATCTTCTGCAGGGCCCGGATGGTGGCGGCGCCATCCATGATGGGCATGGCCATATCGGTGATGACGGCTTGGATCTTCCCTCGGTGCTGGGCATAGAGGGCCACCGCCTCGGCCCCATCGGCGGCCGAGAGCACCCGATAGCCAAAGATTTCCAGGGTGACCTGGGTGATCTCCCGGACGGGGGCCTCATCTTCTACTACCAGGATAAGCTCTCCCTGGCCCGAGGGCAGGGGGGCTCTCTCCTTTTCGGCCTTGGCCATCTCTGCTGTCGGAAAGGCGGGCAGGAAGACCAGAAATCTGGTTCCCTTAGCTTCCTCGGAATAGACCCGGATAAATCCCCCATGGCCCTTCACGATGGCATGGGCGGTGGAGAGCCCTATTCCGGTTCCTTGACCTCGCTCCTCGGTGGTGAAGATGGGATCGAAGATCTTGGGAAGGAGGTCGGGGGGGATGCCGCTGCCGGTATCTTTCACCGAGAAGACCAGATAGGGTCCCACCTTCGCCTCCGGATGCATGCGGGCATAAGCCTCATCCACGAGGAAGTTCTTGGCGGAGAGGCTCAAGGTCCCCCCTTTCTCCATGGCATCTTTGGCATTCAGGCAGAGGTTCATCAGCACCTGGAGCAGTTGGGTGGCATCCGCGGAGAGGGACCAGAGGTCTTGGGGGATCTCGATCTCTACGGCGATGGTCTTGGGGAAGGTATTCCTTAGGAATCCTTCCATCTCCTTCAGCAGGTACTGGGGGGAGACCAAGAGATACTTCCCCTCCATCCCGCAGGAGAAGGTCAGGATCTGCTTCACGATGTCCGCTCCCCGCTGGGCATTGGAGGCAATGGAGGAGAGCATCTTCTGGCTGGTGGGGTCCGGAAGGGTGAGGCCCAAGAGCTCGGCATTGATCAGGATGGGGGTCAAGAGGTTGCTCAGGTCATGGGCGATGCCCCCGGCCAGGAGGCCGATGCACTCCGCGCGCTGGACGCGGAGGAGATGGGCCTCCTGGGCCTTCTTCTCGGTGAGGTCCCGGACCAGGGTAGAGACGACTTTCTTTTCTCCATAGAAGATGAGGTTCGCACTGACCCAGACCTCCACCAGGGAGCCGTCCTTTCGGCGGTATTGGCACTCGTAGGAGAAGGGGACTTTCTCATTCAGAATGTCCTGAAACCTTCGGTCAATCTCTTCCCGGTTGGCTGCGACGAAGTCGTAAATGGACAGCCCCTGGACCTCCTCCGCGGTGTAACCGAGCATCTGGACAAAGGCGGAGTTGGCCTCCTGGATGCGTCGGGTCTCCGCGTCCACCAAGTGGATACCGTCGGCGGATTGCTCCACCACGGCCCGGTAGCGGGCCTCGCTCTCCCGCAGCGCCTCCTCCGCCTGCTTGCGCTCGGCCAGTTCTTGCTGAGCGGCCTGGTACAGCATCTTGTTCTCCAGCAACATGCGCTGCTTCTCAAGGGCCGCCCTGATAACAGCCATCACCTCATCCATGTCCAGTGGCTTGGTGAAGTAGCGGTACGCCCCTTCCGCCACCGCCTGTATGGAGCTCTCCAGCGAGGCATAGGCGGTGATGAGTATTACCTCCAGATCAGGGTGCGACTCTTTCAACCGCGACAGCAGCTCAGTCCCTTCCATGTCTGACAGGCGGACATCCACCAGGGCGATGTTGAATGGCCGGTCCTGGGCCAAGGAGAGGGCGGCCGCGCCTGTCTCCGCAGTGGTCGGCTGGTAGCCTTTCTCTTTCAGAATCAGGGCCAGGCTCTGGCGTATGCCCTCATCGTCATCCACGATGAGTATGCTTGGCACTTCCACCATACGCTCCAAGGGTTGCCTCTCAAGTTTCACGATAGCAGCCCGATGTCAGTGGTCAGGGCAATTATCCCTGTGGTTCTTAGGCAAAGGTCCAGTTGCGACTGCCCCTATTGCCCCTATTGTTCTCCCACGCCCATGGCCCTTCGCCTCTCGGTTTCTCCAGTCCACCATCTACCGCTTACACCCGGCTTCGTTTCCTCTCTCTCTCCTGGTCTTCTCAATGAGCCCAACGGTGCGTTCGAAGTCCAGGGGTTTATAGAGCACCCCACAGGCTCCCTCCTCGAGCGCCGCGGCTACTAAGTCTTCCACGGCGTAGGCGGTCATCATGATCACCGCCGCCTCAGGGTGGATGGCTTTAATCCGCTTGTAGGTCTCAACCCCGTCCATGAGGGGCATTTTGATGTCCATCAGGATTATGTCGAAGTCCGCCTGCTGGGTCTTTTCGATCGCCGTGTCGCCATCTCTGGCCACGTCCACGGCGTAGCCAAGGCCCTCCAGGACGAGGGCGGTAGTATGCAACATGCTAGAATCGTCATCTACAATCAACACCCGGGTCTTTTCGGACATGGCCTTGTCTCTATGGTGTGGAAGAAGTGGGAGTGGGCTGCAATTGGGCCAACGGCAAACGAATGGTGAAAGTGCTCCCCTTTCCCACTTCACTTTCCACCTCAATGGTGCCCCCGTGCGCCTCCACCAGCAACTTGCTCACTGCCAGGCCCAGTCCGATGCCCCTGGGCTTGGTAGTGAACAAAGGCTCGAACAACTTATCCAGATGTTCGGGCAGGATCCCAACCCCCGTATCGCTAAAGGACAATATCGCATCCTTCTCCGTCGAACGGGCGGTGGTCTTCAACTTCCCCCCTTCGGGCATGGCCTGGACCGCGTTGCAGATGATGTTTGCAAAGACCACCTCTAATTGGTCGGGGTCGGCCGCGAGCTCTGGCAGCGCCTCGTCGAAGCAGGTTTCGACCTCAACGGCCTCCGGTATGGCCTTAGGGACCAGGGTCGCCTGCAGGACCTGACGCAGGTTCACCTTGCGAAGGGTCAGACTCGTGGGCCGGGCGAAGTTCAGCAGGCTGGTGATGATGCGGTCACAATTACCAACCTCTCGTTCGAGAATCTGAAGCACTTCTGCCTCCTGCGCCGTGGGCTCTTCCAGGGTCATATTCAGGAAGTAGACGGAGTTCTTGATGGTTCCCAGTGGGTTGCGCAGTTCATGGGCTATCCCGCCAGCCAATTGCCCCAGCTCGAACAGTTTCTCCTGGCGCGCCAGTTGCTCCCGCGTCTCTCGGAGCTCTTTGGTGAACTCCTCTATCCTCTCTTCGAGCCGCTCTGAGTTCTGCCGCAGCGCCTCCTCCACCCGCTTCTGCTCGCTGATGTCGCGGATCAACCAGCACAAGCGGATCAGCTTGCCCTGTGAGTCCCGCACAGCGGCCACAGTGATCGCACCAAGGAAGGGCGTGCCCTCACGGGGCTGCAGGTACACTTCCCACCCCTCGCTTCGCGCCTCCTTTCGCTCCTGCAGCCGGGTCAGCAGCGTACGAAACGCCGCGCGGTGTTGCTTGGCCACACAGAGAATCAGCGCTTTGTCTACCAAAAGGTCCTGGCCCACGTGGAGCAGTTCCGCTGCGGCCCGGTTGGCCTGCTGAATAATCCCTTCGGCCTCCGTCACCAGGTAGCCGTCCGGGGCGAACTGAAACAGTTCTTCGTAACGCTGGCGCTCCGTTTTCGCGATCTGGCAGGCGGCCAGTTCATCGTTCTGCCTGCGGAGCTCCTCCGCGGTCACCCGCAGCTCTTTCAGGGAGGTGGAGAGCTCGTCTGCCGCTTCGACCGTCCGGGCTTGCTGCTTCGCCGGCGACTTGCCAGCCTGCTTGGGCGGTTTTTCCCGCAGCCGTTGTGCACCCTCAATCTGCTGGTCTAAAGAGAGCTTTCTCATGGTTGCACCTCCTCCGTGACGCACGGCCCAAGGGACCCAAATTTCCTCCAGCTGGTGGGTCCAATACCAACCCTCGCAGAGATTCTCCTGCCTTTAGCGCTTCGTTTGGAGGGGAGATCGCCCTCCGCTCAGATCCTTCCATTTGCCCATGCTCGCATATTTGACACATCCAACCCACATTCTCGCATTCTTCGTCTCCACATTCCCATTTCTTCCCTTCCCCCTCGCACTCTTCACACATCTCCTCTCCCATACCTCCCAGTAGCGGGTTAAGTGATTCACTGAATCCCAGCAATCGGAGCGGTAGGCCCTGCTCATTTGAATATCCTCGTTCTCAAAGTGCATCAATCCCCAGGGTCGAGACCTCGCCGCCATGAAGAGCCCCTCAACCCACGGCGAGGTCCCTGGATCCACTGAGGAATGGCCGGGTGGGATAAAAAGCCGACCGGGAGGAGAGAGGTTGGGGGGAATCGTTATTTTAGAGCGCCGATATGCCAATCATGTTCCCCGCATTCGCAGGGCGTCTTGTATCCCGGCAAGCAGTCGGGACTTAAACCATCACAGGGCATCAGGTCTTCCACATCACACGCACAATAATGAAACAGGGCCCCGGATCGATAGACCTTGGATGAGTTGGCATGTGCCGGGCTTTGCCCGACATCGTTTATCGCCTGTTGGCTTCTGGAGCGGCAGGGGATGGGCTTCGATCCGCCAAGACTTGGAGGGCCTTCGGCCTTTGAGGCATGGAGAGACCGAAATCCTTAGAGATGCCTCTGGCATGGAAAGCGAGACTCTCGTTTTGGTTATAAGACTCAAAGTATTTAAGGACTCTGTGGATGTAGATTTGGGTTTCAGGGAAAGGGGGAACCCCTCGATACGATATGACCCTGTCAATCCCAGCATTATACGCTGCTAAGGCCAAGACGTAGTCCTCATCAAAATAGTTCAAGAGGGATCGAAAATGGCGTACCCCAGCAAAGATGTTTTCCATTGGATTTAAGGGATCTTTCAAATCCAGCAGAGAGGCTGTCCCTGGCATGATTTGCATGAGACCCGCTGCTCCGCAGGGAGAAACAGCCTGGGGATTAAACCGAGACTCAGCGTGTATAATAGCCTTTACCAGGTATAGATCGAGATTATACTTTA
>JAZDMQ010000045.1:0-5891 GCA_043800755.1 bacterium
AAGGCCTGATGATTGATATGTCTGAGAAGCGCGCCCAGGTGCCGGGGCTCTTTGAATCCGATCGGCGTCAGCATCATCTGCCTCAACACCTCACCCGGCTTGATGATCCTCGGCATCGGTCTGAATCTGCGGACGACATCCCGGAGCAATCCCCTCAAGCGCCATTTCAAGCTGAGGGCCTCTACCCTAATCCGCATGATCTGGCTCCAATCCCAGAAGCCCAGGCAGGCCAGGATCGCTCCCTGATCCTTTAGGACGAACAGGTGGTCAAAACCATATCCCGGCGTGCGATGGACGAATCGGGCTAAGGCTTCAGCCGAGGTGGGCTCGTAAAGGTCGTAGCCCTGCCAGGTCTCATTGAGAAGCCTGGCGACCGCCCCCAGGTCTTCTGCCGCAACCGGCGAGACCGTGCCCCTGGATGCCACCTCCATCTCCCGATTCACCATCAGGCTCGCCATGATCAGGGTCCGATGCCGCCTGAACCCCTGATCCTCAACGAGCTGCATCGAGGGTAGGTTGCCCTCCATGATCAAACAGTAAGACAAGGCCGCGCCCTGCTGGATCAAGTGATCTTCGACCTGGCGATGGAGCTGCTTTGCCACCCCCTTGCGGCGGTGCTGGGGAGAGGTGAAGAACTGAAACTGATACCCAATGCGGCTCAGCTCGCCATTCACCATGCCCTGCCGTATGGCCAGGGCGGCTGAACCGATGATTCGATCCTCCTCGCAGGCAACGAAGACCTTGTGGGATTCATAGGCTCTGACCCGACCAAAGAAGTCAGGGGTGTTGACGATGGAGACGATGACCGTCGTGCCTTGCGGGCATTGTGCCTGCAATGTCTGGAGCTCGGCGTTGTCGTTGGGCGCAGCTTCACGGATTTCCATATGGCAATTCTCAGTCACGACGGGGGCAGGAGCCACTGACAATCCCGCATAGGCGAGGGGTATCTTCAGGGGAGGCGAAGCCAGCAGAGCGAGCCTAATGCCCGAACCGTGTCAGGGCCAGCTTGGCCGCCCCGACAATGGAATCAACATCGATCCCCTCGGCCCGATAAAGCTCGGCCCGGGTCCCGGTCTGTCCGAATTCATCAGCCCCCAGACAGATCATCCTCATCCCGAAGGCCCCGGCAATGAAGGACAGGGTGTGAGAATGGCCGTCCATGACGGTAACCGCCGGGGCGGCCCGCTCAGAATGGGAGATGAGTCGACCGAGATGGGACTTGATGCGCTGGCTCGGGTTGGTCATCTCCATGCGACGGGCGTGGCGATATCCCCGATAGAGCATATCCGGGCTGGTCACCACCAGGACATTGGCATAAATTCCCTCCCCCCGCAGCCGCTCGCTGGCGGCCAGGGCCTCCGGCACCATGACCCCGGCAGCGAAGAGGTGGACCACATTCTCGCCGGGCCGATAGGCGGGCCCGTCCGAGTAATCCTTCAACCGATAGCCGCCCAGGTTGACCTGGTCGCGCAGGAGCTTTAGCTGGGCTTCATCCGAGGGGAGAATGGCGGTGAAGGGGGATTGATCAACCGGCTTGGTGGAGAGCCGGAGGTAGACGATCTGGCCCTTCTTCCGATCCAGGAGGTTCCGCAGAGAGGAGAGGAGGATCCACTCCAACTCCTGGGCGAAGGTGGGCTCATAATAGCTCACCTGGGAAAGCTCCAGGCCGATAGAGGGGGTGATCAGGGATTGGTGGGAGCCGCCCTCCGCAGAAAGGCTCACCCCGGAGGGGGTGCCGGCGAAGATAAACTTGGAGTGGGAATAGGCGGCATAGATCAAGGCATCCAGACCCCGGCAGACGAAGGGGTCATAGAGGGTGCCGATCGGCAGCAACAACTTTCCGGTCATCTCATGGGAGAGGCCCAACATCGCCAGGAGCAAGAAGAAGTTGTTTTCGGAGATCCCCAGCTCCAGATGCTGCCCAGTGGGATCCTGACGCCAATCCAAGATGCGGGCCAGCTTGTGCCGACGGAAATAGTCAATCGCCTCGCTGTGGGCGTAGACCCCCATCTGGTTGATCCAGCCCCCCAGGTTGGTGGAGATGGCCACATCCGGGGAGACGGTGAGGACATACTTGGCCAGCTCCGGATGGCGACCGATAGCCACCAGGATGTTTCCGAAGGCCTCCTGGGTGGAGGTGACTTGACGGAAGCGCACCGACAAGGTATCGGGGATGGAGAGGAAGATGGGCCGGGCGGTCTTGCCCTGGAGCGGGCTCCGCTCCACTTGCGCGAGGTGCTGGGTGATGAATCTGCCTTCAGGGCTATCCGAGGCGAACCCGGAGAGCTTCTCTGCCTCAGGGATTCCCAGCTCGGCCTGCAGCGCCTCCATCTGGGTGGAGGTGAGCAGGAGGGAATGATTGAGGGGGTCTCCGGCAAAGGGCAACCCCCAGCCCTTGATCGTATAGGCCAGGATCATCACGGGCCGGTCCGTCACCTGATCCGCCTCGGTGAAGGCCTCCATGATGCGGTGCAGGTCATGTCCGCCTAAATCGAAGAGCAGCTCCCGCACCTCGGCAGGGGGGCGATCCTGCAACAGGGCGGCCAGATCGTCGGATAGGCTCGCATCTCCCTCGATCAATTCCTGGCGGATGCTCTCCCCATCCAATTGCAGGAGGGTCTGATACTCGGTGTTGCTCATGTCATCAATACGCTTGCGGAGCGCCGGCCCATGGGGGAGGCGAAAGACCGCTTCTAATTTCGACCCGTACTTGAGATTGATCACATGCCAACCCTGATCCGCAAACATGGCCCGGATGCGCTGGGCCTTGCCCTCCGGGACCACGCGATCCAGGCTCTGGCGGTTCAGGTCGACAATCCAGAGGACGTTGCCCAGCTTGCCGGCGTAATCCTCACCCAGGGCCTCCCAGATATTGCCCTCGTCCAACTCCCCGTCTCCCACCAGGGCAATGAAACGCCCCGGCGAGCCGCCGCCGAAGTGATCGAGGATATACTGCTCCGTAAGGGCGGCGAAGTTGGGAGCGACGGCGCCCAATCCCACGGACCCGGTGGAGAAGTCCACCCCGTCCGGATCCTTGATCCGGCTGGGATAGGACTGAAGCCCCCCGAAGGCCCGCAGGGTCTTGAGGGCCTCGAAAGGCAGCTTGCCCCTCAAGGCCTGGATGGCGTGAAAAGCCGGGGAGGCATGGGGTTTTATGGCGATGCGGTCACCCGCACGCAAGAGCTTGAAGTAGAGCGCAGTGAGGATAGAGACCACCGAGGCAGAGCTCGCCTGATGCCCGCCCGTCTTGGTGCCATCCGAATTGGGCCGGATCTCATTGGCATAATGGATGGTATAGGTTGCCAACCAGAGCACCCGGCGCTGGATCGACTCCAACAGGTGCAGTTCCTGCTCGTTCCAGGTCGTTCGAATGGGAATGTCCGCCTCCATGGCCTTCTCTTTCTCGCCTCAATCCATGTAAAGCCCACCATTGACATCGATGGTGGCGCCGGTGATGAAGTTGCCCCCATTGGAGGCCAAAAAGACGGCGGCCTCGGCCATATCCGCCGGGTCCCCCAGCCGCTTCAGGGGGATGCTCTCGATAGTCTCCTTCCACTGCTCTTCCGTGCGCCAGCGCAGCATCTCGGTATCGATCAACGCCGGGGCGATGGCATTCACCAGGATGTTGTAGGAGGCCAAGTGGGTGGCCAGGGATTTGGTGAGGCCGATTATGCCCGCTTTGGAGGTGGCATAGGTCAACCCCGCAATGCCCCCGGATTTGCCCACCACGGAAGAGATGTTGATGATGCGGCCGCCGCCCTGCTTCACCATGGTCTCCAGCACCGCCTTGGAGCAGAGAAAAGCGCCCTTGAGATTGATGGCCATCACCCGATCCCAATCCTCTTCTGTGGTCTGGAAGGGGTTGGCAATGTGGGTGATGCCCGCGTTATTGACCAGGATATCGATGCGGCCCCATTGCCCCAAGGCCATCTCCACCATGGCCTTCACCTGGGCGGAATCCGCGACATTCCCCTTGAAGACCAAGGCGAATCGGCCCAGGGCAGAGATGGCGGCCGCCACCTCCTGTGCCTCCTGGTCGCGGCTCACATAGTTGATCAGGACATCCGCACCCTCTTTCGCGAGGGCCAGGGCGATCGCCGCCCCGATCCCCCGCGAGGCCCCGGTCACAATGGCTTTTTTGTCTGCCAATCTCATCTCTTCTGATCTCCTTTCTAAGATCCTCTGGACATCATCGGGATTTCTTGATTGATTGAAGCGGCCTCCGACAGGCCGAATCGAGCTTCATCGGAAATGGAATGGGCGCTTGCAACGCCATGCCTTGCATGGTAGCATGGGCGCGGAGAGCATGTCCAATGAAAAAGGCCCTGATCACCCTCCTCTTCCTCGCCGTGTTGGCGGGGCTTTTCAGACAAGAGATCCGCACCGCCGCTCTCTCTGGACTGATCGTCGTGGATATCCTGCGCGCGGGGAGACCTCCCCTTCTGCGGTTTGTCACCCCCCAGCCCTCGGTGGAGCAGGTTCGCTATGCGGGAGGGGGGAAGGAGATGGAGGCAGACCTCTACCTCCGGAAGGATGGCCAGCCCCACCCGGGCCTCGTCCTGGTCCATGGGGTGAATGAGGTGGGAAAGGCGGACCCCCGCATTTGCTGGGCGGCGCAGATCCTCTGCCGTGCGGGCTTCGCGGTGCTGGTGCCCGATTTCTCAGGCTTCAAGTCCCTGCGGCTACGACCCTCGGATATCGGAGAGATCGCGGACAGCTTCCTCTATCTCGCTTCCCGGGGCCAACTGGTGCAGAGAGACCGCGTGGGGATTGCCGGCTTCAGCTACGGGGCCGGGCCCACCCTGATCGCCGGTTGCGATCCCTCCATCCGCCACCAGGTTGATTTCCTCATCTCCTTTGGGGGCTATTACGATCTGAGGAATATCATTCAGTTCGCGACCACCGGGCATCATGCCTATCAGGGGGAGTCCTTCCACCGCCCCCCCAACGATTATACCCGCTGGATCTTCCTCCACTACAATCTGGACCTCCTCACCCATGGCCAGGACAGGAAGATTCTGGAAAGGCTCGCTGGCGGGAAGGAAAAAAATGAGGAGGCCGACCTCCTCCGTCGCTTGAGCCCGGAGGGCCGGGCAGTCTATCGCCTATTGAACAACAAGGACCCGGACCAGACGGCAGGGCTCCTCTCCCAGTTGCCTTTCCAGTTGCAGCACACCATCGAGATCCTCTCCCCTTGCCATTATCTCCGTGACCTGAAGGCGTATCTCTTCCTGGTCCATGGGGTGCCCGATGATTTCATCCCCCACACCGAGAGCCTCTACCTTTATGACGCCCTCCCCGACCAGAAAAGGGCCCACCTCACCCTGCTGCGGATCTTCTCCCATGTGCGGCCCAGCCTGCCGCGACCTACCCTCTCCAATCTCCTCTTCATCTATCTGCCCGAGGGGGCGAAATTCTACTCCCTAATCTACCACCTAATGCAGCGGGCTTCCTGATGGCAAACGAAGTGCGAGGTGGGGGTCTCCGCTCTCACCTCTCCTCGATGGTCTCCTCTACGGCCATCCCGAAGTGCCGGGCCTCCTGCCCCAGGGCCACCAGGATCTCCTGTCCCGCTTTCATCTCCAGGAGGGAGATGGGCTCGCCCTGAGGGTTCACCAGGCGGATGGTCTCGGCATTCTGCAGGATGGCAGAGATGGGCCGACTCTCCGCCTCTGCCTCCACCAGGAGCATGGGCCTTCGTTCTATCTTTACCCGGCCCACGATGGCCCGCTGGGTACTCCCCTCAAAACCGACCAGGAGGACCTCGGATCCCGCCTTCAGCTCCGAAAGATAGCGGGTCTTTCCGCCTGGCACCCGGATGTAGGCATGGACCGCCCCGGCGTTGACCCGGAAGGGGCGGGGCGCCACGAAGGGATTCTCCTCCGATTCCG
>JAZDMQ010000078.1:0-9257 GCA_043800755.1 bacterium
TTTGCCGGTGCGGGCGCGGGCGCCTTTGGTTTCTCTATCGCCCTCGGGGCCGGCGAGGCCGGGGGTGAGGGGATGGAACCCGTTCCCTTCGGTAATCCGGGCAGCTCGACCAGACTCACCATGAAGGCCATGGGGGCCTTGTAATAGCTTCTATGTCCCCACGAGGGACCAAACAGGACTACGGAGATCGCGACCATATGAATCCCGGATGAGAAAAGGAAGCTCGCCCAGAGAGGAGAACCACGATCCCGCCTTTCTAAGAAAGGGCTCATTGCTGCCCAGGTACAATCGGCTCGGTCATCATCCCCAGCTTATCGATGCCGGCCTTCTTTGCCGCGTCCATCACCTTGACCACCATCCCATAGGGGACCTCTTGATCTGCCTTGATGAAGATGGAGGCGCTGGCGCTCCTCCCTTTCAAGCCGGCCAGCACCCTCTCCAGGCGAGGCAGGGTGATCGGCTGATCATCGAGATAGATGGTCTGATCCTTGGTGATGGCCACGACCAGCCTCTCCTCCGGTTCGATGTTCTTGGACTCGGTGCGAGGAACATTGACATCAATCCCCCGGATCAACATGGGAGCCGTGATGAGAAAGATGATCAGCAAGACCAGGACCACATCCACAAAGGGAGTGATGTTGATCTCGGAAAGGGCCGATCCTCCTCGTCTGTCTCCGTAATCCATCATTTTCTTTGATAGATAAGACGTTCCAGTAAGTTCAAAAACTCCAAAGAGAAGAATTCCATATTGGTGCTCATCCCCTTGATGTGGTTGAGGAAGTAGTTGTAGGCGATCACCGCAGGAACAGCGGCCCCGAGCCCGGCGGCCGTAGCCACCAATGCCTCAGAGATCCCGGGGGCAACGGCGGCGATATTGGCCGAGCCCGCGGCCCCGATCCCGTGAAAGGCCCCGATGATCCCCCACACCGTCCCGAAGAGGCCGATGAACGGGGTGACCGCGCCGGTGGTGGCCAGAAAGATCAAGTGCTTCTCCAATTGGGAAAGCTCGCGAATGCTGGCTTGCCGGAGGGTGCGGTTCATCCCCTCGAAGAAATCAGCCAGGTGCGAATCGCCCCGGAGGGACTCGATTCCCGGGTTCTCCTTGAGAAAGGGGGTCAGCTTCCGGTAGGCCTCCCCAAACATGGAGGCGAGAGGGCTATGGCGAAACCTCCGGGACGCCTCATGGGCCAGGAAGAGGCTTTCCGATTCCTTGAAGGCGGCGAGAAACTTCGCCGAATCCGCCTCTGCTTTCCTGAAGAGGCGCCACTTCATGATGATGATGGTCCAGCAGCCAATAGAGAAAGCCATCAGAATCAAGAGAACCCCTTTGGCCACCGGCCCAGAGTGCATGACGAGGGCCGAAATATCCATACCTGTCTCCCATTAGTCGCTTACGCCCGGATGAGGTTTTTCCCCCTCTTTCCCTCGATGATCTCCCGGATCGCCATGATGTGCTGCCGGTCGTATATGCGCCATCCCCGCCAGTCCTTGGCCACGGCAGGTATGACCCCCCTCTTCTCCCAGCCATACAGGGTCTGTTTGGCGATATCGAACATCCTGCACACTTCCTGCGTTGAAAAAGTATCTGCTTCTTCTAATTGGATGACCATAGGCCCTCCGTGGAAAGGAGTCAGACTCTAAAGGTATAGTTAATATATTTATTATATCGAATATACTTAATATACGATTTTGGTCCCTTGTCAAGGATTTTTTGAAATAGGTGGCGCAGTTGAAAAAGCAGGGGGCAGACAATTGCATACGAAGTATGAACAGGATTAATATAAATCACCATAAAATAAGGATTAATCGTGATTGAATTGGCAAGGAGAGAGACAGGGAAGAGTAAAAGGAAAGCCGGTGCCCTTTCCGCATCGACCATAAAGGATTCTCCCAGAAAAGGCGCTCCGCCCCATCGGCTTCCCCTTTGAATCCCTTACACCAGGGCCGGAGGGAGCTTCAGAGGCCGGCGACGCCTTTTTTACGACCGCTCCGCCAGGTATTCCTCCAGGCGATCCAGGGCGGGCGCGATCACCTCGTGGTCTGCGGCGAAGCAGAGGCGGATGCAGCCCTCCCCGCCCAGGCCAAAGGCGCAGCCCGGGGCCACCCCCACCGCCTTCTTGAGCAAGAGGTCCTTGGCGAACTCAAAGGAGTCTTTCAGCCCTTCTACCCGGGGAAACACATAGAAGGCTCCCTCGGGCTTCTTGACCTCCAGGCCCTTCATCCGGATCAGTCGTGAATACATTAAATCACGCTGACTCCGATATCTCTCCACCATGCCCTTCACGAATGCTTCCCCTTCGGCCAAGGCAGTGATGGCCGCCCGCTGGGACACCGAAGAGGGATGAGAGATCACGAACTCTTGCAGCTTGACCATCTGGTCAATCGCCTCTTTCGAGCCGAGGCAGTAGCCCACCCTCCACCCCGTCATGCAGTAACTCTTGGAGAAGCTGTGGGCAATCATCACCCCCTCCCTCTGCGGGGCCACCTTGGCAATCGAGGGGACAGCCGGGCCATTGTATACGATGCGTTCATAGACCTCGTCGGAGAGCAGGGTGATCCCCCGCTGATAGGCCAGTTCCGCCAGGGCCTTCTGTTCCTCCACCGTGGCCACCCATCCCAGGGGATTGGAGGGACTGGAGAGGATCAGGAGCCTGGTCTTCTCATCGATGGAGGCTTTGACCCGATCGAGATCGAGCAGATAGCGGTCTCTCCCTTCCACCAGCGGCACCTCCACCGGAATCCCTCCTACCATCTGCACGATGGACTTGGAGTTAGGCCAGGCCGGGGACAGGATGATCGCCTTCTCCCCTCGGCCCAAGAGGGTGAAGATGGAGAGCATGAGGGCGGTCACCCCGCTGCCGGTGACGATGACCTCCGTCTCGGGGTCATAAACAAGCCCCTGCAGTTCCAGGGCCTTCTGAGAGATCGCCTGTCGCAGCTCCAGATAACCGGCGTTGGGGGTGTAAAAGGTGTAGTTCTCCTGGATGGCCCTCTGGGCGGCCTTTTTGATGAAATCGGGGGTAGGGATGTCGGACTCCCCGAAATAGAGCTTGTAAACTCCGGGGACCTTATCGGCCAGGACCGCGAGCTCGCGTATGCGCGAGATATCCACCGCCAACGCCTGGGGAGAGAGTCTCATGAGATGTTGATCCTCCTTCTTCTAATGTGAGAGCACTGCGGAAAGGGCGATCCGACGAAGCCTTTTAAATGATGCCCTCTGCCTTCAGCCTTTCGAGTTCGGGATCGGAGAGGCCCAAGAGCCGGGAGAGGATCTGATGGGTATGTTCTCCCAACTCCGGTAGGGAGCCGGAGAGGGGCTCCTGGCTCCGAGAGAGCTTGATCGGGTTTCCCACCACCTGGAAGGATCCCTTTCGCTCATCCTGCACCTCGGTGATCATCTCCCGGGCCTTTACCTGAGGGTCTCGCACCACTTGGTCAATGGAGTAAACCGGGCAGAAGATGATATTGGTCGCCTTGAGGGCCTCTTCCCATTCGGCATTCGTCCGGGAGGCCATGACCTCGGAAAAGATAGGATAGAAGGCCTGATAGTTCTGGTTGCGGGCCTGCATGTTCATGAAGCGCGGGTCGGAGAGCAGGTCCTCCCGCTGGGCAACGCGGCAGAGGGCCTCCCATTGACTCTCCTCCAGGACCAGGATGGCCAGGCGCGAGTCCTTGGTCTCGAAGACCTGAAAGGGCGTGGCCTGGATCGCCCGGGTCCCCCGGGGCATGGGCACTTTTCCGGTGGCGAGGTATTCGGCGATAGGATTGAGGCACAGCGCCACCTGGCAGTCCAGCATGGAGACATCCACCATCTGCCCCTGCCCGCTCTGGTCCCTTTCCTTGAGGGAGGCCAGGATGCCAATCACCAGATAGAGGGAGGCGGCCAGATCCCCGATGAAGGCCCCCACCTTCACCGGCTCTCCGCCCTCCTCCCCGGTGACGCTCATGGTCCCCCCCATCGCCTGGGCCACGATATCGTAGGCCGGCCGCCCCGCATAGGGGCCGGTCTGTCCGAAGCCCGAGATGGCCCCATAGATCAGGCGCGGATTCTGGCGCGCAAGGGTGGCATAGTCCAGGCCCAGCTTGGCCATGGTCCCAGGGCGAAAGCTCTCGATCAGGACATCGGCCTTCTCGATGAGCCCCAGAAAGACCTTCCTTCCCTCCTCTGCCTTTAAGTTCAAGGTAATCGCCTCTTTCCCCCGGTTGGTATTGAGGAAATAGGCGGGGACTTCCCCCTGGAAAGGTTGGACAAAGCGGGTCACATCGCCTGCCCCCGGGATCTCCACCTTGATCACCTCCGCGCCCAAATCAGCAAGCAGGAGGCCCGCATAAGGCCCGGCGATGGACCAGGTCAGATCCAGCACCCGTATCCCCTCCAAAGGTCCGGCCATTTTCTTGAATGTGCCCCCTTTTATTCTCCTACGATTTGATGATTGCTGTCAGTTGCCCTATCAGTAGATGACCTTCTCTTCCTCCAGGCGCGCGACCTCCTCCTCGCTCATCCCCAAGAGCTGGCAAAAGACATGACGATTATGCTCCCCTAACAGTGGGGCGCGCCGGCGAATGCCTCCGGGGGTCCTGGAGAACTTCCAGGGGAGGCCGTAAATGATCTCACCTCTCATCCTGGGATGATCCACGACGGCTTTGGCTCCCCTCTCTTCAAAATGAGGATCTCTCAGGAGGTCCCCGATGCCGTAAGAGGGGAATGCGGCGATCCCCGCCCTCTGCAGGAGCTTCATCGCCTCCCACGGGGAAAGGGTGATCGTCCACTCTTCGATCCTCCGGTTCAGCTCCTCCTGATGCTGAATCCGGCTGGCCCGGTTGGCAAACCGAGCGTCCTGACACCAGGGCAGATTCCCCACCGCCGCACAGAAGCTCCCCCATTCCTCCTCGGTCTGAATGGCGATGCTGATCCACGCATCCTCCCCCTGGCAGCGGTAGCAACCGTGAGGGGCCATATGGGGATGGCGATTGCCTTGAGGTCCTGCCACCCGTCCATTCATGGTGTAATCGAGGATGAACTCGGGAAGCAGAGCGGATGTAGCCTCCCACTGGGCGAGATCGATATATTGTCCCTTTCCAGTCCTCTTCCGATAGTAGAGTGCCGCCAGGATGGCAAAGACAGCCAGGGTTCCGGAGGCGGGATCGGTGTAGGCCATCGGCCAGCCCAACATCCGCTCCCCCGGGTAGCCAATCAGGCTATCTAACCCCGCGAGGGCCCCCAGGGAAGGGCCATAAGTCATGATGTCTTTCAAAGGCCCGGTCTGTCCTGCTGCGCTGAGGGAGGCCATGATGAGGTCGGGCTTGATCTCGCAGAGGGCGGGATAATCCAGACCCAAATTCCGGAGGGCCTTGGGGGAGAAATTCTCGATGACCACATCAGAGATCTTGACCAGCCTTTTGGCCAGCTCCGCCGCCGGGGGCTGGCTCAGATCCAGGGTAATGGAGAGCTTGTTGCGATTAAGGGAGTGGAAGAACAGGGCCCCGTCCGGGTCCCGCTTGCCCTCGGCAAAGGGGGGAAACATACGGACGAAGTCCGGGCGCTTGCGCGATTCGACCTTAATTACCTCGGCGCCCATATCCCCCAGGAGCTGGCCCACGATCGGACCTGCCCACACCCAGCCGAAATCGAGGACGCGGAGGCCCTCTAAGGGCATCCCTTTTTCTTCCCTCTCAAGATCTTGGCCTGGATTGCCCGTATTCATCTAAATAACTCCCTCCTCTCTCCACCGAGCGGGATCCTTTGGCGTGTAGCCCAGCAGTCCGCAATAGACCTCCTCATTGTGCTCTCCCAGAAGCGGGGCCGGCCTCCGCAGCTCCCAGGGGGTCTCCGAGAGCTTGTAGGGCGGGCCGGGGCAGGTGATCTCACCCGCCTCGGGATGCTGCATCTTCACGAAGTAGTTTCGCTCCTTGAGATGGGGGGATTCCACCACCTCGCGGATGTCCTGAATCGGAGAGAAGGGGACATTCTTCTCCTGACAGGCCTGAAAGATCTCTGCCTTGGTGCGGGAGGCAAACCAGAATTCGATCAGTCCATCCAGCTCATCCGCATGCTGGCTCCTTTTCACCCCGTTTTCGAACCGAGGATCTTTCGCCCACTCCGGATTTCCCATGAGTTCGATCAATCTCTGCCACTGCGCTTCCTCGGGGGCGGTGGCGCTGATGAAGCCATCCTCGCAACGGAGGACTGCCCAAGGATATACAGGTAGATTGCTTCGGTGTCCCAGGCGCATGACCTCCTCGTGGCCATATAGATACTTGGAATACCAGACGCCATTAAAGAGCATGGCCCAGCAATCCGCCTCGGAGATGTCCAGGTATTGCCCCTCCCCAGATTTCTCCCGCTCCCACAGGGCCACCATCGTCGCCGCTGCCGCATTCCGGGCCCCAAAGAAATGGGACTGGGAGCCCGGGGGAGTCAGAGGTTCCCGACCGGGAGACCCGATCCCCTTGGCCACTCCGGCCGCATGGCATACATTGAGGCTCTGGGCTTTGTAGTGCGCATAGGGGCCGGTCTGGCCAAATGGAGTGATGGAGGTCATGATGAGGCGTGGATTGATCTCCTTGAGCTCAGGGTAGTCCAGGCCCCATTTGGTCATGGAGCCCGGGCCCCAGTTCTCCACCAGGATGTCCGCCCACTTCACCAACTCCCGAAAGATCCTGGCTCCCTCCGAGGCCCGGGGATCGAGGGTGATGCCCCGCTTGTTGATATTGAGGTAGAGGAAGAGGCCGCTCTTCTCCGGGTGAGGGGTATCCTGAGGAAAGGGCCCGTAGCGGCGGGCTGGATCGCCATCAGGGGGGACTTCCACTTTGATTACCTCGGCGCCCAGATCGCCCATCAACTTGCAGCAGTAGGCCGTAGAGATGAACTGGCCGTACTCTAAAACCTTGATTCCCTCCAGAGCACCCTTCGCCATAGAAGCCCTCCTTCCCTTGGAGACTTGGGCCAATCAAATACGGCCACACCTCTTCCCTGTCAAGATGGAAAAAGGCGCCGTGGAAAAAGGCGGGCCGGTTAACTGCAATCGGAATAGCCGCAGGAGCGGCAGGTGAAGCACCCCTCTTCGAAATGGAGGGCCGAGCTGCCGCACTCCGGGCAGGCCCCTTTGAAGTTATTCTTGGCATGCTTCGCCGCCTGGCTCGCCGGCTTGTGCTCCCCGGAGCCGTGCCCCCGCTCGTGGTGCCCTCCTGTCGGGTTGATGGAGGCGGAAGGGGCCGAGGATCGGTGCGAAGCGGGCTCTTTCGCCGCCGCCCCGGAGGGCTCTTTGGCTGCGGTCGCCGGGTGCGCCCCATTCGCCGCGTTCGCGGAATTCCCCGGGGGCGGGGCGTAGGTGTAGGGCAGGGCCAATTGCCGGGCATGGAGGTAATATTCCAGTGCCTTGCCGATGGCATCCGCACAGGAGAGCAATTCCTGCTCCCCAAACCCATGGGGGATATGGCAACGGATCCCCTTCAGTTGTTTGACCATGAGATCGGGGTCGATCCCCGCTCGCAGGCCCTGAGAGACCAGCCGCGCGGTCGCCTCGGTCTGGGCCGCAGCGCACCCCCCTGCCTTTCCCAGGCTGGCAAAGACCTCGAAGGGGCCCTGCTCATCAGCATTGATGGTCACATAGAGCTTCCCGCACCCGGTGGTCATCTCGATCGTCTTCCCCTGAAGCTCCTGAGGCCGCTTGCGGGGGGCAATCTTCGATGGGGTGGGCGCCCCTCTCTCCGTCCCCTTGGTGATCACCTGAACCTCCCGGCTCCTATCCCGGTAGATGGTCACCCCCTTGCACCCCAGCTGATGGGCGAGCCGATAGACCTTCTCCACCTCCTCCACCTTGGCGGACTGGGGGAAATTGACGGTCTTGGAGACCGCATTATCGGTATGCCCCTGGAAAGCAGCCTGCATCCGGATATGCCATTCCGGAGAGATATCGTGGGCGGTGACGAAGAGGCGCTGCACCTCCGGGGGGACCTCCTTCAGCCCGTGCACGCTCCCGCTCTGGGAGATCTTGCCCATCAACTCCGGGGAGTAGAAGCCTCGCTTCCTGGCCATCTCCTCGAACAGGGGGTTCACCTCGGTGAGGGTCTGGTTGTCCAGGACATGCTTTTGAAAGGCCACCGCGAATAAGGGCTCGATGCCCGAGCTGGTGCCGGCAATCATGGAGATGGTCCCGGTGGGGGCGATGGTGGTGAGGGTCGCATTGCGCAGGCGAAGGCCTTTTCCGCCCGGCCGAACATAAATGCTCTCCTTGAAATTGGGAAATACCCCCCGCTCCTTGGCCAGGTCCACCGAGGCCTTGCGAGCCTCCGCGTGGATAAAGGCCACGACCTTCTCCCCCAGGGCGATCGCCTCCTTGCTATCGTAGGGAATACCCAGCCGGATCAGCAGATCGGCAAATCCCATCACCCCCAGACCGATCTTCCGATTACCTTTGGTCATCTCCTCGATCTTGGGCAGAGGATAGCGATTGGCATCGATCACATTATCCAGGAAGTGGACCGCGGAGTGGACGCACCGGGCCAGATGCCCATAGTCGATCTTTCCCTGCTTCACCATCCGGGAGAGGTTGATGGAACCCAGGTTGCAGGACTCATAGGGCAAGAGCGGTTGTTCGCCGCAGGGATTGGTGCTCTCGATGGGTCCTAACTTCGGGGTGGGATTTGCCGCGTCCAGGCGGTCAAGGAAGACGATCCCTGGTTCCCCGTTCTTCCAGGCCATCTGCAGGATCAGGTCGAAGACCTCCCGGGCGATTAGCTTCCCTCGCGGCTTGCCAGACCGGGGATCGATCAGGTCGTACTCTCCGTCCTTCTCCAAGGCCCGCATGAAGGCGTCAGTGAGGCCCACCGAGATATTGAAGTTGGTAATCGCCTCCTCCTTCTCCTTGCAGACGATGAATTCTAAGATATCCGGATGATCTACCCGCAGGATCCCCATATTTGCCCCTCGCCGGGTCCCGCCCTGCTTCACCGCCTCGGTGGCGGCATTGAAGACCTTGAGGAAGGAGATGGGGCCGGAGGCCTGCCCCTGGGTGGTGGCCACCCGATCCCCTTTGGGCCGAAGGTGGGAGAAGGAGAACCCAGTCCCGCCCCCAGATTTGTGGATCAGGGCGGTGTGCTTGATGGCGTCGAAGATGCCCTCGATGGAGTCCTCCACCGGCAGCACGAAGCAGGCCGAGAGCTGCTGCAGATCCCGGCCTGCATTCATCAGGGTGGGGCTGTTGGGCAGAAAATCCAGGCTGGCCATCAGCTCATAGAACTCGCGCTCGGTCGCG
>JAZDMQ010000088.1:0-39624 GCA_043800755.1 bacterium
CAGGACATTGGTGGTCCGAATCCGCCTCCAGTGGCGGAGAGGGAACCGGTAGTAGGTCCAACAGGCCTCCAGGTCTCGTTGCAGGCACTCCACTGCCGAGGGGAAGCGCTTGGCATAGGCCCGCTTGAAGAGCACCAGGGCCTCTTGGGCCTGCGCCAAAGTGGGGGCATACAAGACCCACCGAGCCGCATCCCCTACCTCGCCCCCTGTCTGCGTGCGGCCACGCACAGGCAGGTGGCACCCTTTGGGGACCTTCTCCAGGACATTAGCCAGCTTGTGCTTGGTGCAGTGCTGGCGGAGGATTTCCGGAAAATGCGCCTCGACGGCTGCCAGCAATCCTCCTCCCCCATCCGTGATGACCAGGACCGGCTCAGGCAGGCCCCGGCGCTTCAGATCCTCCAAGAGATCCGTCCAGGCCCGGGTGGATTCTCGGCTCCCCAGGGCCACGGACAGGACCTCCCGCCTGTCTGCGTGCAACGCACAGGCAGAGCGTCCATCGGCCAGGACGGCGTGGGCCACCAGGACCGCCTCCTTCTCCCGGGTCCCTTTGCGGACTCCCAGGCGGATCCCGTCCAGGAAGAGATAGACCACCTCCAGCGGGGAGAGATCCCGTTGGCGCCAAGTGACAAAGGCCTCCACCAGCCTCTGGGTCAGACGCACCACGGTCGTCTTGCTCAAACCTCGCTGGCCCCACAGCTTGCCGAGGGCCTTCCGCACTCGTCGGGTGGAGAGCCCATGGAGGTAGAGCAGCGGGATGGCCTCCTCCAGCTCCCGCATGCGGGTGAGGTAGGGCGGAAGCAGCCCAGAGTGGAACGGCTGTCCCGCTCCCCGCACTTGCGGCATGGCGATCGTCACATCCCCGCCGGCCACCTTCACGGTCCGAGGCTTGCTTCCATTGCGCCAGATCGAGGAACCTCCCGGTCGGCGCTCATACCAGTCTCGCCTAAGGAACGCCATCACCTCCTCTTCCAGGGCTACCTGGAGCATCAGTCGGGCACCCCATTGGGTGATCCAGGCCAGGGGATGCTGACTGGTCGTGATTTGCATGGCGGCCTCCACCAGCTGAGCCGCTTTGCGAGGCAGCTTCCTCACCTTCTGCGTGACTTGCCAGGGAATTTGTGTTACAATCTTGGTCATAGGGGTAAACCTCCTTCTGCCCATCTGGGCGGTTGTTTTCTCCAGGAGGATCTTACCCCTTTTTGCTTTTACAGAAAAGAGGGTACGCTATCCATGTCGCCCATCGAATCCACTTCAAGAGTGATGGAGAGACTTGCCGCGAGGAGAGTTTAGGCCGGGGAAAAGGGACGGAGAGTAGTGGGATATGAAAAGGCCGCGGATTAATTTAGATATCTCTTTAACTATTGCACATAACATTCCTAAACTAAATTGTTTTCAAAATAGGCTAATACATCCTCGACCGCAAAGGGCAAGCCGTCGTATTTGAGGACTTGCTTTCTTGCTTCCACGCCCAGATGGAGTCTGAGCAGCTTACCGAATTGGGAAGTGGCGTTATTCTCGACGACAATGATTTCCTTTGCCTTGGTAAAGTACTCTGCCACACCCAAAGGCAACGGATAAACCTGCTTGAAATGGAGAAACCCGACATCATCCCTACCAAGTACGTCCAATGCCTCCTTGATGACATGATAGGTTGAACCCCACCCGACTACCAAAGTTCGGTAGTTTTCCTTTCCCACCAACTCCGGGAGAATAACCTCATTCCTAATCAAATCTAATTTCTTTAGCCGTTTTTTTACCATCTGGGATCTCAATTCCGGATCTTCGGTAATGTGCCCACTTTCATCGTGTTCATCGCTATCTACTGCAATAAGGCCACTGCCAAATCCGGGGATTCCCCGGCTTGAGATCCCGCTCTCGGTCATCTTGTATCTCTGGTAATCTTCATCCGCCTCCACGACATACTTCTCCACCGCAACCTTGGACAAATCGAAAGAAGGAATATTATAGAATGAATCCATCAGGAGCTGATCTGTAAGTAGAATGACCGGAGTCTGGTGTCTGTCCGCCAGGTTGAAGGCCCTTTGCGTCAGATAGAAGGCGTCCTGCAGGGTTCCGGGGGCGAAGATGATCCGCGGGAATTCGCCGTGACCCGCATAAATCGCAAGCTCTAGGTCAGCCTGTTCCGTCCTAGTGGGCAATCCGGTGGCTGGACCGGGCCGTTGCGCGAGGTGGATTACCATGGGGCTTTCTATCATCCCGGCTAGACTGATGGCCTCTGTCATCAAAGAAAACCCGCCGCCGGAAGTAGAGACCATGGCCCTGGCACCTGCATACCAAGCCCCCAGACACATGTTTATGGCGCTAATTTCGTCTTCGGCTTGTTCCACGATGATTCCGAGGTCTTGAGATTGTTGAGCGAGGTAAGTGAAGACTCCGGTCGAGGGGGACATTGGATATGAAGAGACAAAGTTGCAGCCTCCCGCGATGGCACCAAGTGCTACTGCCTCGCTACCATTCAAGAAGATCTCTTGCGTGACCTGAGGGGTCTTGGGAATGTTAATCTCAATCCTTTCGGATTGGGCCACGCTTAATCCTATCTCATAGCCTTTACTAGCTGCCTGCAAGTTCTTCCTAATAACGTCCTCGTTCTTGGCAGAGAAGTGTTGTCTCACACAATGATCGAGATTTGCGCGGTCAATGTGGAATAGGGCAGAAACGGCTCCCACCGCTACCGTATTGGCGAATACGGCATTCCCCACCTCTAACGCAATCTGAGAATAGGGGATATCAACCATCGGGAGGTCGGTCATGAGTCTTCCCCTGTCCCCTAGAATCATTGTCTTCTTCCCGATTCTCTTCTGCAAGTGAGGAATGGCGTCCTTATCCAACGGGACCAACAGGTCTATTTTGTCGACGTGGGCGGCCACCCTTCTCCCGGATACTCTAATCTCGGACGAATTGCTCCCGCCGCGAATGCGCGACATGTACTCTTTAGTGGCAAAGACATTATAGCCCTCGGCCTTCAGTACTCTTGTTAAGAGATATTCAACCGTCTGTATCCCTTGTCCCGCCTCGCCACCGAGCACTATTGAGATGAAGTCTTCAAATTTCCACGCCGAGATCGGTGCATTCATGAAATTTCCTATTCACCTAAGGGGGAGGATTCTCCCCCTTCTTCCGATACTTCTGGACCCATCCTGCTCATCATTGGAAACTGCCCCTTCAATCCCAAGATCCGACATGAGGCCTGGGACAGGTAAAGCAAGCTGGGGCCAATGCATTCCCGGCCACAAAGCCGCCCCCATGTCGGCAATGGCCACATCATCCTCATATTCTTCGCCAGAGAAGAGATTGATCATCGAGGCATCCATCAAGGGGAGGATATGTGGTACCCTCAGGCCTCGGGCTACATCGATTCGCTCTGGCAGGCGGTTCGTGACTTATGGAAATCCTCCCCATTCGTGAAGTTGGCAGGGAACCCTTCACTCGTGAAACCTGATGGAGAAGTCCCGAAACCTCCCTCGATATTCCGCCCAATTGACTTGGACTTCTTCAATCCAAGAGAGTGGCGTCCCCTTTTTCAACTCCTCCACCAGAAGAGAAAGGGCCTCTTGAGTTCCTTCCGCCGACACCTTTACTCTCCCATCTTGAAGATTCATGACATACCCTGTAAGACTGTATCTCTGGGCAGCTCTTTGGGCGAAAAAGCGAAATCCCACCCCTTGGACCGCGCCAGAAATAATCAACTCCAAAGATGCCCAGCCTAATTGCCTTTGATTGATCATGAAACGCCTTTTTTCGGGGAGGAATGACCACCTTGGTTCAAGGCGTCGGTAAGTCACGTCTTCCGCATTCGGATTCAACTCGGAGCGAAATTGAAAAGAAGGTAGGAGTACAGAAAATCCCTTTTTTCGATTTGAAGCGGACCTGAGAAAGATTGCTCGGGGCGATTGGATTTGAACCAACGACCCCTTGCTTCCGAAAAAACAAAGCCTTGGGACACTTACTCCGCTAACCCTCTGATTTGAAAGAGCTTTCTGGCCCCTGCCGGCGATATCTGATTTTAGCAAAGTATAAATCAAAATGCTTGAAATCAAAAGAGTTTTCTGAGGACAATTTATTCAGTAGTGAGAAAATAGTAAGAGATTTTGTCCGGGGAAAGGCATTCGTCTCCGCTCTCCCCCCCTTGCTTTCCCGTGGAAGTTATCGACAAAGGACTACTCCCCTGCCCTTCCCCTTCCTGATGGTCTTTGAGGTGGGCATTGGGATGGAAAAAGGGGACGGAAATTGGCCCGATTTCCGGACCAGAAGGACCAGCAAGGCAAGATCTCCGGCCGGGGATACTTCGGGGGCCTGGGATTCTGGGGGTGAGCAAAGAGGGGGGAATGAACCGGGTTTTGAAAGCAAAAAAGACGGATGAAAAGGAAGAAAGGAGGGCGGCAATAAAGGAGAGGAAGATGAGGAACAGGACGAGACGATGGCGACGATAGGAGAATCGGGTCAGGGAGCCCAGTACTTCCCTCCGCCTCCCTAGGTTTTCGGGTCACGGGTCGCTCGATCGCCCCTCAGGAGACCCCTTTCCCGGGAAGGGACCTATCACCTCTCCAGAGGAAGATCTTGCCTCTGGGAAGCGCTAACGGGCCGAATTCCGGGCAAGATTTCACACTTGAATCTTTGAAAGGAGGTGAGCAATTGCGGGTCAATACCAAAAGACCATTTACCTGAGGATATTCAGGTATGTGAGGAAGAGCCGGACCGTTTACGGAATCGATTATTATACTGGAGGGAAGAAGCATCGGGAGATCGTTGGCCCTCTCCTGACGGAAGCCCGGCAGAGAAGTTAGAAGAACGGATGGCCATGGCCAAGAGGGGCGGATTCATCTCCTTAGCCAGGCAGCGAAGAATCACCTTTCGGAAGTTCGCCGACAAAACGCCGAGATTCAAGGGAGAGGAGCCTATTTTGAGGGATCCCAGAGGTATTTCCTAAAGGCGCTGCTGGAGTTCTTCGCCCACAAGACGCTCTGCCAGATTGCCCCGCTCGACACCGAGGATTTCAAGAAGAGGCGAAAGGAGACTCCCCTTCGCTCCGGCAAGCCGCGATGCGAGGCCTCCGTGAATCGGGAACTCGAACCCCCCCCGGCACTTGTTCAATAAGGCCGGGGAGTAGGGAATGATGGAGGAAAACCCCTTCAGTAAGTCCACGCAGCCGATCTTCTTTGAAGAGAGAAACGATCGCTGCCGGTGCCTGAGCGAGGAGGAGATCCGGAAACTCCTGGCCGCCTGCCCTGCTTACCTGAGGAACATCGTTCAGGTTGCCTTGCTTACGGGCCTCCGGAAGAACGATCTGCTCCGGCTCAAGTGGAGCGATATCGGCTTGGAGAGACGGATCCTCTACTTCAAAGAGCAGAAGAAGAGAAGCAAGCGGGGGGGGCGAAGGTGCTAAACGGCGACCTGGTGGACCTATTGAAGAGGATCGGTCAGAACGGAAGCGAGTACATCTTTACCGGGCGCTACGGCGAACCCTTGAAGGACGTGAAGAAGGCTTTCAAGACAACCTTGAAGAAGGCCGGGATCGCCGATTTCCGCTTTCACGATCTGAGGCACGCCTCCGTGCCTCTTATCTGATGATGCGGGGGACGTCCATGAAGTCTGTCCAGGAGCACCTAGGCCACACTTCAGTGGCCATGACCGAGAGGTATTCTCATTTGAGCCCGGAGTATATGAGGTCAGAGGTGGAGCGGCTGAATGGATTATGTATGGTGGGGATGGAGGAGGCGGATAGTAAGAAATGAGTAAGAAATGCCCGGATGGTCAACCTTCTACTACGACCTAATTTCCTTCTAAGTGCTTGATATTCCTGCAAAAGATTGGTCGGGGCGATTGGATTTGAACCAACGACCCCTTGCTCCCGAAGCAAGTGCGCTACCAGGCTGCGCTACGCCCCGACATTAATCCTTCCATCCATGATCCCCGATTAGCTTGACAAACACGCATCCTGTGAGGTTAGACTGGTGGTAGTCATTTCCTTTCCGAACGATTTTGGTCAATGATTGGGAAAATTCGTCACCAATCGGGATAATGAGTCTTCCTCCCTCAGTGAGTTGCTGCATCAATGCCATTGGAACGCTGGGAGCCCCGGCTGTCACCAAGATTCCTTCGAAGGGAGCTTCCTCTTTCCATCCGTTGCTTCCATCCCCCACTTTGATAAGTAAATTGGGATATCCCAGGCACCTCAAGATTCTCTCCGCCCTCTCCGCCAAAAGCTTGATCCGCTCAATAGAAAAGACCTTTGCACAAAGCTCAGCCAATATACCTGTCTGATAACCTGACCCGGTGCCTATTTCGAGTACCCTATCTTTTGGTCCTGGGTCGAGAGCCTCGGTCATCAAGGCCACCATATAAGGCTGAGAAATGGTTTGCTTCTCCCCAATGGGCAACGGGTAATCCCCATACGCCCTTCCAGCAAAGGCCTCTTCCACAAATAGGTGTCTCGGAACCTTACGCATTGCGGCGAGTACGCCTGCGTTTTGGATGCCTCGGCCAAGGATCTGTTCCGCGACCATTCTCTCTCTTGATATCTCGTAATTCACTCTTATCCCGCGAAAAGGCTGGGGGGTGCCTTCATCTCAAGGGCTCCTTCCTCAAGGCGAATTACCCGCCAGACTCCGTCCTTATTTCGACATGGGGTTGAACCCGATTTTCCATCGTTTCATCTCATCTGCCAACCTATAGTCAGTGAGGTCCAGGTGCAAAGGAGTTACCGAGATCATGTTTTGGGCAATGGCCTCGATGTCAGTTCCCTCTTTGTGTTCCCAGTTGTGGTCGCCCCCCCCGAACCAATAATAGGGCCTTCCGCGGGGATCGATCTTTTCCAAGACCGTTTCGCTGTAGTGCCTCCTCCCCAAGGTGGTGATTTTCACCCCTTTAATCTCGGCGTGGGGGAGGTTGGGAGAATTGACATTCAATAGGGTGTAGGGAGGGAGGCCGTGCTCACAAATCGTTTGAGCTAAAGCCCAAGAGAACTCTGCGGCGGCCTCAAATCGATAATCACCGCTTGCAACCAAGGAAACTGCGAAGGAGGGAATTCTCAATAATGCTGCTTCCATAGCGGCGGAGACGGTCCCTGAGTAGGTGATATCGTCTCCCAGGTTTTGCCCCATATTGATTCCTGTGACTACCAAGTCAGGCCTTGATTTAAGAATCTTCAAGACACCTAAAGCGATACAATCAGTGGGGGTGCCATCGATCGCAAAAGTACGCTCCTCCAACTGGGTGATCCGAAGAGGAATGTCTAGTGTGAGTGAGTGGCCAACGGCACTCCTCTCCCGATCAGGGGCAACGACAAAGACCTCCCCCAACCGCGCAAGACTCCTCCCCAACGACCTTAATCCCTCTGAGTGAACGCCATCGTCATTACTGACCAAGATCAACAAGTCATCCCCACTCCTGCAGAGAAATCGCGGATCTTTTCCGTCTGCTCAGTAAACCGATGGTTAGATTCGGCCTTATCGAGCCTCCGGAAAGGCCGATCTCCCAGATTCCGATCAGGAATTTCCAATGACAGGCAAGGCTACGGAAGGCGGGACAATGGTGGGCAAGATGGATCATGATTGCGAATTGGTCGGGGCGATCCGATTTGAACGGACGACCACTGGCCCCCCATGCCAGTGCGCTACCAGGCTGCGCTACGCCCCGAAAGGTTCAATCTTTGTTGTTTAGGATGCAAGTGATTCTCTCGAGCCCTTCCCTGATAATCCTCAGCGATCCCAGGATATCTTCCTGCTTTTGATTTCTCCCCTTGGATGCGCCTCGCCTTTCCGGTTGGGAACGAAATCTCGCTTTTGCACCCGCGATAGTAAATCCGTCGCGGTAAAGAAGCTGCTTGATCTGAAAAACCGTCTCTACATCTTTCTTCCGATAAAGCCTTTGACCGCTCCTGCTCTTCTTGGGTTGGAGGATTTCAAATTCTGTTTCCCAATAACGCAGAATGTAAGCGGCAATCCCCGTTAGCCGGGATACCTCGCCGATTTTATAAAAGAGTTTATCAGGAAGGTGGACACTCTCCGAAGCAACAGGAGGATGCCGGCGCATCATTTACTCTTGGCATTTACAGCCTGGAAAAGGGCCTTTCCAGGCTTGAACTTCAATACTTTTCTCGCCGAAATAGTGATTTCCTTGCCGGTCTGGGGATTTCTCCCTTTTCTTGCCTTCTTAAACCGCACCTGAAAACTGCCGAAGCCAACTAGCTGAACCTTCTCCCCTCGCTTGAGCGCTTTTTTCATTACCTCAAGGGTGGACTCGATGGCCTCCATGGCTTGTTTCTTGGTGAGGCCTTTCTCGGCCACTAAAGCTGCAATATCTGCCTTGGTCATAATATTTTTCTCCTCTTCGTCGCAAGCGGCGAGCCCTGTTTGTTGAGTTGGACCTGGGCATCGTAATACCAAGAAATGGTCAATTATTCTTTGACCACAATAGGAGAATACCCCAGCTCTCGCAACCGTTCAGTCGGCGTGGCTGTCTGAGCGCGACCAGCATAATGGCCTACCCGAACTTGGTAGACCGGAGTCTGAGCGGGCACGCTACGAATTTTCGCGGAATAGTTCTTTTTCTGTAACTCGTGAGCCGCGTCGATGGCCTCGTCTAGGACGAAAGAAGAAAATATCAAATAGCCATAGCGCCCCTTCTCCATCATTTGCAATGTTGCAGAGATCCCCTCTTCTCGCAGGCGATTGTCCATTTCTGCGGCCTCGGTCCGATCGGAGAAATCTCCCAGGTAGACACTGTGTCTGGTGAGAGTCACTTTGGTCTTCGTCACACGAGGGGAAAATCCTTGTGCTTTCAGACCTTGGACGAGAGAGAGGGCATTCTTTTCTTGTACGGAACTTGCGACTTGGATTGAATACCTTGGCCTCGGCGGAGTTTTCTTTTTCTCAGCCTCCACTTTACCTTCCGCCTTGACAGCCTCTCTCGGCTTACTGGCCTCCTTTGGCTTAGGATGGCTTTCAGCCTGCTTTGCTGCTTCACCGGTTTTGGAGGGAGGAGTAGCTACTGGAGCCGCGACAGAGGGTGGGGCGGCCGATGGTAAAACCGCCGGAGCGGGCGGACCGGCTTCGGGCGGTTCAGACAAAGGTTGGGGGGGCGGAGTTGGTGCCACAACCAAAGAACGACTAGGAGTCGGAGGAGGCATTTTTTCCTGGAACAGGAATCGTTGGGCCGCTAAGAATCCCGCCCCTAAAATGAAAACGGCCAACAACAGAATAAGGAGACGCTTGGTGCGGGGAGTCAACCCCGAAGGGGCATCCTTTCCCCCAGAGTCCTCAGCGAGATTTATTTTGTTCATATAACCTCCTCCGGAGAAGGCGATCTGACCAACGAGAGTGGGTTAACAGCTCTTAACCTTTTTTATAATAGGGCCTTGTGCTTGCTGTGTCAATATTTTTTTGCGCAAGAGCAAGCTAACTCCCTGTCTTTAGTGAATCACCTCTCCCTTGAGGTGGAAGGCAAAAGCCTGCTCAATCCTTACTCGCATTAGAGATCCCTCTTCGGCCTTGGAATCGGCGAAGTGAACGATGTGATTAGTGCGAGTACGCGCAGTAAGCAGTTTTCGATCCTTCTTGCTCCCCTTCTTCTCCACTTGGACCTGAACCACCTTCCCCAACATAGTCCGGTTTTTCTCGAGGGAGATGCGATTCTGCAGATCGTTGAGTTGACTTAGACGGCTCTCCTTCAAGGATTCCGGGAGGTGACCTCCGTATGACAATGCCTTAGTCTGGGGACGGGGGGAATACTTGAAGGAAAAGATGCGGTCGAACCTCACCCTTTCGAGCAAATCTAGGGTTGCCTGAAAGTCCTCTTCCATTTCCCCAGGAAAGCCCACCATAATATCGGTCGTGATGGCGATGTCCGATACCCAGCTTCTCAACTCATCGACGATCCCCAAAAAGTGTGCGCGCGAATAGCCCCTGTTCATGCGGGTCAGTACCTGGTCGGAACCTGATTGAACTGGCAGATGAATATGCTCGCAGAGGGAAGGTAGCTCTGCGAAGCACCGTGCAAGTTCCGTAGTGAAGTCCTTGGGATGGGAGGTGGTAAATCGAATCCAAATCGAGCCCAAGGCCCTTTGTTCAATTCGATGCAGGAGTTGGGAAAAGGTTAAGGGAGAATTCAGGCCCCTGCCATACGAATTCACATTATGACCCAAGAGCACAACCTCCCGATAACCATCGGAAATGAGATCCTCGATTTCCCGCAATATGTCTTGCGGTGGGCGACTCTCTTCCCTGCCTCGCACGTAAGGGACTACACAATACGTGCAAAAATTGTTACAACCCTTCATTACCTCAACCCAGGCCTTAACCTTATTGAAGCGAAGTGGGGTAAAGGGGGCTGCCCCTTGCTCCTCTTTTCCCTTCAGCAATGCCGGAATTTTGGGAATTTGACCACTACCCACTATGAGGCTCACAAAGGGAAACCGGCCTCTCAATCTCTCCCCCTCTTGCTCTGCGATGCACCCGCAGACTCCGATTTTTAGAGACGGGTTTCGGCTCTTCAGCACCCCCAGCCTACCCAGTTGGCTGTAAAATTTCTCTTCCGCCTTTTGACGGATGGAACAGGTGTTGAGAAGGATGAGGTCCGCGTCTTCCTCCCACTCTGTGAGCTGAAAACCCTCCCGGGAGAGAAGGCCGGCGATCCTTTCGGAATCCAACTGGTTGGCCTGGCACCCAAATGTAATCAGCTTAAGCTTTGGCATTTTCTTCCCGAAGTCCTCTGCACGATTATCTTCTTCGCTGGTGATAAGTTCTCCACCACTGAAGTCCCCACCACCTATTTCGTAAGAGTAATCGTCTCTATGGATTTCCAATTCCTGCGAGTCGTGGTCCTACAAAATGAAGCTGCGGGTTTGGATCCATGAGAAGAACCGAAAAGATCATTGACGGATCAAATTCCCTCTTGAGGGCCGCTAATTCCCGAACCCTCTCCTCAGGAGACAAAGCAAATAACTCCAGCCCCAGGCCGTGTTCGGCTCGCTTTTCGGTAGCATAGTCGGGATTGTCAAATATCTCTCGTCCCAGCTTCTCCGTCAGGCTCCATGCCCTCTGATACTCGTTATGCTCGACCTTTGCTAACGGCCGATAGTGGATGACCAAGCCATCGATATATTGATGGCCGTAGGGCCGCCCGGGAAGGATGCCCTCGCTGACCTCAAAGATTCTTGCCAACACCTTTCCCAATTTCTTGGGATCTCGGACGAAGATATCCTCAAACCCTGGAATACCCACCCGCCCAAGGGATTTCCCAGCCGCGGCCTTCCGCACTTCGAGCATCTTCTTTAGACCACGGGCCGAGATCTCTTGATAGTCAATCCCCGAAAATGAGGCGGCAATTTGGGGCAGCTTCCCCATCAGGCAACGCTCCCCTTGGTAGAGTACGAGCATTTTTCGGTGGTTCGGTTTAAGGTGGAAGAAGTCCTCCAGTTCCGGGTCAGTAAAGACCGGGCTAGATCTGTCAATGATCAACGGGTCCAGCAGAAGGAATTCCGCATTGATCATCTTGCAGCTCTTTTGGGCTTCATCCATGAACATCCCCACCTCTTGGCCGATGATGCTGACATCGGTCTCCTCGTAAGAGACCACTGCACTGAGGAGTTCTTCCTCGGGAAGGTTGTAAACCACGCGCACATCCAGGTCGGTGACGATGCCCAATAGTCCCTGGTGCCCGGCCATGGAAACAATCTTCTCTCGGTCGGTCACCGTAAAGAGCTTCGCGTTTCGAGCTCCATCGGTGCCAACGATCCTGAGCCGGTTGACTATGTCCTTGAACGTGCCATAGGTCGGGCTCCCATTTCCTCCTGCGTTGGTAGAGAAGTTCGCAGCGATTGAACTCCATCCACTCGAGGGCACGATGGTGGTATGAAGATGGTAATACATTAGGTATCGATCTAGCTCATCGGTAGACATGCCCGCCGGGACCCGTGCATACAACTCTCTTTCACGGAGGGAGTGGGGTTGACCTCGCAGTTTCTCCAGCTCTGACTTAGGAAATAGATCGCCCCCGGGCGTAAAAAAATCTGGTTCGCCGAATAAGGTCCTGTTCCCCCATTGGTCGCACATCCCCAAGCCCTCGACCAGAAGAAGTGCCGTATCCTTGTCCGCCAGACTGGCCCCGGCGGTGGAAGATCCCATGGCGCGAATCGCAACCGGCAACGATTCTTTTGCCATAAAATCGACCACCTTGAAGGCTTGATCCTCAGTGGCGACAAAGACCGCGATAGAGGGTGCCCCTTTGGTCAAGAAGGAGGCGTCGCTCACATACTCGCTCAGACGTTGAGTCTGAAACCTGATCTCATTCGTGGTGAGAAATCGCTGAAGCTCTTCTAATTGTTCCTTCTTCAATTCCTCACGCCTCCATTGCTTCCAGGATAATCGCGGTGATGTCCTCAATCTGGGGGGCCTTGAATTCTTCAACCGGCTCACCATCGAGATAGCAGTTAAAGTGGATCCTGCACTTGGGACAGGCAGTGCTCATAACTCGTGCTCCAGTGGAGAGGGCCTCCTTGAGGCGTTCATTCTGGAGAAACTTGGTGCGCGAGTCGCAGTTAGAAAAATTCCCTACCCCACAACAGGGAGCGCCTTCCTTGTTTCGAGGCATCTCCAGGAATTCCAACCCAGGAATCGCCCGGAGGATCGAACGGGGCGCCTCGTATTCCTTTGTCACCCGGCCAAGCCGGCAAGAATCGTGATAGGTGACCCTTTTAACGACCTCTTTAAATCTAATCCCGCCTTTCTTAATCCCCTGAGCGACAAACTGGGTAATGTGTACCACCTCAGGACGAAAGGACGGGTCGAGGCCCTGGTAAAGGAATTTGAGGGAATGGTAGCATTCCGGGCACGAGGTTACGATTTGATCGATCTGCTTCTCCTGGAGAAGTGATATGTTACGCTTGGCGAGCTTTTCGAACGTCTCGTCGTCTCCGCCCCAATACGAGTCGTAGCCGCAGCATTTCTCCTCCTGAAACACGGCGGGTTTGATATTCAGCCTGTTCAGGATTTCAAGGGTATTGCGGGCGATGGTAGTGCTCTGGGTGTGGGAGAAGACTTGATCGAAGATGGGGAGACAGCCTACGAAGTAGCAGAACCGGGAGTCAGGGTCGACCTGAAGTCCCTCCGCCCATTCGAGGCGATCTTGGGGGATATCAAGATCTGCCATCATTTTTTGAACTGAAGATAGAAGAAGGCCGTGCTTGCAGTCATTCCCAATACCCAAACCACGGGCCATGCGGCGAGACTGGCGCAGAAAGTCGACGAACTTTGCGTGGGAGGGACACACCTCGCGACAGGCGTCGCAGGTCAAACAACGAAAGATGTTTCTGTCCCGAATAAGTAAGTCCTCCTCCCCCATCAGCAAGCGGAGGATCATCCCTCTCGGTGAGTACTCTGGGTCCACCCAGTGCACCGGGCAATACATGGTGCACTTGTTGCACTGAATACAGTCGAGTTCGTTAGGCTTCAATTGCACTCCTTGTCTCATCCTCTAATTTGCCCTTACCCATAACTATCCGATTCGCATCGCATCTCGATTCGAGGTCGCCGTCTTCTGCTCTTCTTCCCGAAGGCCAGTCCTGCGCAGGGGATTGGGCCCTAATGGCTTCAATTGTTGGATGAAGTCCTTTACCACCCTGGCGAACTTCGGGGCTTCACCTGCGCTGGCCTCCTCGATCCTGAGCCGCTCCTCCCTCAGGCCGACGATATTCAGGATCTTCTTGAGCCGTTCCACCACGCACGCTGCATTCTTGTTCCCACTCACATAGTGGCACTCACCAATGTGACAACCGATTAACATCACGCCATCAAAACCCCTGGTGAAGGCATTAATAATCAGGTAGGGGTCCACTGTTCCCAGGCACATGACCCGGGCCAGCTTAATATTGGTTGGGTACTGTATCTTGCTCATCCCGGCTTGGTCGGCCGCAGCATAGCCACACCAATTGCAGGCAAAGCCAATGACAATCGGTTCAAAGTCCTCGTTCAGGTTAATTGAATCCTCCATATTTGATCGGCGCATGTCCATTTTGCTCATTCGATGAGATTGTGGTATTTCAATTCTTTGCGGCTGTCCCGGCCATCTCCTCTTCCTTTTCTTTTCTCTCCGGTAAGTCCTCAAAGAGACCATCGATGGTTGCCAGGAGTTGTTCTTTCTTGTAGGATTTGACGGAAAGGGCCCCTGTTGGGCAAACGACCGTGCACTTGCCACACCCCTCGCACATAATTTCCTCGACTTCCGCCACAAGCTGTCTCTTATCGACTTTGATGGCCTGGAATTCGCACTCTTTCTCGCAGCGTCCACAGGCTCGACACAATTCCAGGTCGACCTCGGCAATCTGAGGATTGAGCAAGATATATCCCTCTCCCAGGTAGGAGGCGGCGGCCATTGCTGCCAATCCAGATTGGGCTACGGTATCGGAGACATCCTTGGGCCCTTGCGCAGCACCACAGACGAAGATATTCTTCACACTCGTGTCAGCCGGCCTGATCTTGGGGTGGAATTCCTTTACAAAGCCAGATTCATCCCGGGCCACTCCCAGCTTCTTCAGCAGGTCATCCACCCTGGCAGGTTCGGTGGCGGTGGAGAGCACTACCAGATCGACTGGGATCTCGAGTAAGGTCGAGGTTGACATATCTTCTACGCGCACAAGTAAGTCCTGGGTTTCGCTCTCTTCAAGGATCTCTCCGGGCAGACCCTTGATAAACTTTACTCCCATCATCTTAACCTTTTCGTAGTATTCCTCGTATCCCTTTCCGAAGGCACGGATATCGATATTGCAAATGTAGATTTGGGCATCCTCTGTCAGATACTTCTTGATGAGGCTGGCGTGTTTAAGGGCAACCATACAGCAAGTCCGGGAGCAATAGGGGTGCCCGCCCTGGAGATTTTGCTCGCCAGCCCGCGACCCAACACACTGGACCATGAGGATTCGTCTCGCCTCTTTGCCATCGCTCGGGCGCAGAAGCTTTCCGTCGGTCGGACCCAGTGGATCCATCATTCGAGCCACTTGAAACTGGGTGACAATATTTCGGTATTTTCCATATCCGTAATGAAGTCCACTCGGGTCAAACTCCTCAAAACCGGTGGCCACGATCACTGCCCCCACGGTAACGGGGATGATCTCCTCCCTCTGGTAGTAGTCGATTGCCTGGGCTTCGCAGACCTTCTCGCATTCACGGCAATCGCTGCAGCCACCACAGTTCAGGCACCGCTTCGCTTCCGCCACCGCTGCCTCTTCTGCCAGACCCTGCTCTACCTCCTGGAAGTTGTTCCGGCGCTGGGGGGAAAGCTTCGGCATCCGGCTCCGTCCCCCGGATTCAAAATACCCGCGGTTGCGCCGGATAGCCTCTTGGGCTTGAATGGGCAAGCCCGGCAGATCTTGGAATCTCTCATGGTATTCCACCTGTTCCAGATCGCAGATGATGCGGCGGGCAGCCGCCTTACCCGAGCTAATGGCCTCAACCACTGAGCTAGGCCCGCTGGTCATATCCCCGCCAGCGTAAACCTTCGGCAAGCTCGTTTGTAAGGAGGTGGGGTTGACCTGAACTAAGCCTCGGGGGTTGACCTCGAGGCCTGGAGGCAGAAAAGAGGTATCGGGCCGGTTGCCGACGGCCAAAATAACTTGATCGACATCTATGCTGAATTCCGTGCCCTCTCTGCATATGGGATTCAGGCGACCGTCGGATTGTTGATCTATTCTCTCTACCGCGACACACTCTACGCTTCTCACCTGGCCCTGGGAATTTCCGACGAAGCGTTTGGGTGATGTAGAAGTTTTGATTTCAATTCCTTCCCCCTCAGCTTCGAGGATCTCCTCCTTAATCGCCGGCATGGCCTCACGGGTTTCCAAACAGATCATCGTAACCTTGCATCCGAGTCGAACCAGGGTCCTGGCCGTGTCAATGGCGGCGTTGCCTCCGCCCACCACTACGACTCGCGACTGCTCGATTCTGGGTCCCTGGTCCCCCCGGCATTGCCTCAAGATGTCAGATCCGTAATAGATACCCTGGAGCTCGTCACCTGGGATCTGTAATTTGACATTGTGAGAAAGACCCGTGGCCAGAAATACTGCGTCGAACCGTCCCAGGAGATCGTCAAAGTGGATATCCCTCCCGATCTGGCATTGGGTTTTGATCTTCACCCCCAGGGCCTCAATGAAATGAATGTCATGACGTAGGTATTCCACAGGAAGCCTAAAGGCCGGTATGCCCCAGCGCACCATGCCCCCCGCCTCCTCTGAGGCCTCGAAGATCGTTGCTTGATGGCCATTGAGGGCGATTTCGTAGGCGCATGCAAGGCCAGCTGGCCCACCTCCAACGATGGCCACTTCCTTCGGCTCTTTCGGCCACTCGCGCATGGCCTTCTTGGCGGAAGGACCAGAGTCCCTCTCGGATTCCCCGCTGGCGCCCCCTTGTGAGGGAAGCAGTCCCTCCAGCCCAGAATGGCCTGTTGTTGAAGGCGGAGGAGGAGGAGCCAGCAAATTGACCATCCTTGGCGCCTGCCCGGGGTGATCGGGAAGAGAAAAGAGGATTTCCTCTCGGTGTTGGTAGCCGTATTCGGTCACGAAACGCTTGATGGCGGCGATCGATATGCTCTCGTCCACTTCACCTCTTGCACATTCATCCTCGCATAGATGGTTACATACCCGCCCGCAGATAGTTGGCAGCGGGTTGTCGCGACGGACGGCCGCCAGTGCCTCTGGAAATTTCTCTTGAGCGACTAAAGCGATATATCCCTGCGCCGCCTGTTGAATGGGACAGGCTTGACGGCAGGGAGGAATGCCGAGTCGCTCGATAGTGAATTTATTGGGCACTGCCGCGGGGAACTCCTTGTAGACTGCGGGCTTAGTCGAGAATAATCCTTTATGGTATGGATTGGGGATCCTGATCGGACAAACCTCTGCACACTTATTGCAGCCAGTGCACCGCCCTTCATCAACATATCTCGGCTTTCTCTTTATGGAAATGCTCAGTCCTTCGCGGATCTTTTCGACTTTTTCGACTTCGGAATAGGCGTACAGGGAGATGTTGTGGTTCTTAGTCACCTCATCCATCTTGGGCGATAGGGTACACATGGCGCAATCGTCGGTGGGAAAAGTCTTTACCAGCCTCGCCATGTTACCACCAATCGTAGGTTCCTTTTCGATGAGATGGACCATATATCCCATCTTGGCCAGAGACAAAGAGGCGTTGATTCCCGCGATTCCACCCCCGATCACCGCCACCTCGCGAGATACCTTGGCCTTCTTAATAACCAGGGGCTCCAGCAGCTTCACCCTTTGCACTGCCGCTCTAATGAGAAGCTTACCCTTCTGGGTCGCGCCTTCCGGATCGTCGTGATGCGGATAAGAGCACTGCTCGCGAAGGTTAACCACTTCTAACAGGTAGGGATTGAGGCCTGCGTCCGCAACACACTGACGGTACATCTCCTCATATTGCTTTGGAGTGCAGCAGCCAATCACCACCGCATTGAGGTTGAACTCCTCAATGGCTCTCTGGATGATCCCCTGCCCCTCTGCAGAACAAGTGAACTGCTGATAGGCGGCAAATGCAACATCTGGCAGCCCCAAGGAAAACTCCCGCACCTCATCGAGGTTCACCGTCCTGGAGATATTGTCGCCGCACTTGCAGAGGAATACCCCGACCCGGCTACCATTGGGTCGGTTTTCAAGATTGAGTTCTCTTCTTCTCTCCTCGGTGCTCATTGGGCTCCTACTGTGATTGATTCATGATCAGGGTTTTCGTTTCCAGGCAAGGGCGAAGAAGGCGCGGAGGCCTTCCCCCCTATCTTGTTCATTATGTCCTTGGTGCTGACCAGATGATTCTGTAGGCCAAGCTTGCGGGGATGAATCCCCAGGGCAAGACCCACCAGTTGGGCAAGATGGAGCACAGGGATGTGGTAAGGCCTGTCCGCCCATTTCGCCGCTTCTGCTTGGTACATGTCGAGGCTGATGTGGCAAAGAGTGCAGGGCGTAAGCAAGAGATCAGCCTTGATTCTCCCTGCCCCATCCAGGCAATGGGAGGCCATCTGGAGAGAGGTTTTCTCATCCACTAGAAGGATGTGAAAACCGCAGCAATCGAGCCTTTCCTTGTAGACCAGGGGGATCGCCCCTGTGGCCGCAATCAATTCCTCCAGGAGGATAGGCTCTCTGGTCGATTCCGGGCCCAAGATGTGTTGTGGGCGCAGAAGGTGGCAGCCATAAAAAGGGGCCACCTTCAGGCCATCTAATGGTCTCTTAACCATCGATTTGAGCTTGTCGGGTCCCATTCGTCCCAGAAGGTGGAGGAAATGCAGGATCTCGGCCTTCGCTTGGTATTCCAGGTCGAACTTCCTCAACTCCCCGTTGATCTCCTCCCGCAGGTTCAGGTCGCCGAGTTCCATCTGGCATTTGCGCAGATTGAGGAAACAGGTGTTGCACAGGGTCAGGATGTCCTTTCCTTCCCTCTCAGCGACCGCGATGTTCCTCGCGTTCAACGCCAGGTTAAGCTTGGGGTTTTCCTCTGAAAGACACCCTGCCCCACAACAGGTGAAGTCTTCTACGCGGCAAAGGCGAATCCCCAGAAGACCCGCTACCTCCTGGGTCGCCTTGTCTGCCTCCTGCGTTGAGGCCTCGGCAGCACATCCCGGAAAGTACGCGAATTCTTTCATCCCTGTTCCTTGTCGAATCGATCAAATAGGCCTCTTACCTGCTGCATGTTCTTGGCCCGCTTGGGCAATGGGGAGGGGAGCTTGCCTCGGATTAGCATCTTAAGGGCCAGAGGAATCATCTTCACGATTCGATGACGGAGCGTCACCAAAGGCAGGGTCGCCTCGTTAAGCTTGCCAAACCGATAAATGTCGAATGCGAAGGCTTTAGCGTGGCGCACACCAGCGCCCTTTGCCCCTTCCCTGATCGCTATGGTTCTTATTGCGCTTATGATCTCGCCCGGACTGACATCTTTGTGGCACTTCACAATGCAACTTTGGCATTTGGCACAGAGCCAGATCATGTCCGAGTGGATTACTTCCTCTTTCAAGCCCAGAAGGGCCTTGGCGATGATTTTTCGCGGATTGCCTCGTGGATTATATCTGAATACGGGGCAGGTTGCGCTGCAGGTCCCACACTGAATGCATTTGAGAATATCCTTTCCCGAGGGGAGGGCAGAGATCTCCTTGTAGAAATAAAAGTGGGAGATCCTTTGAGGCCCAGTTCGTTCTTGATCTCCATCCGGAATCTTTTCTTTCCCGAGTGAATCCTTCATTTCTAAGATCATTGATTTTCTCCTGTCCGATGGGCATGCAGCTGGCAGGCTACGAAGTGTCCGGGGGAGACCTCGCGGAGGGTTGGATCTTCTTTGACACAAAGCGGTGTCCGCCAGCGACAACGGCTGAAGAATCGGCAGCCGAGATAACGCTCTGTCGGACTGGGGGGGTCACCCTCCAGGAGAATTCGCCTTCCTATATCTCCCACCACCGGTAATGGTATCGCAGATATCAAGGCCTCGGTGTACGGATGGAGGGGGTGAAGATAGATCTCATGACTCTCGGCCAGTTCCACGATTCTCCCCAGATACATGATGGCCACCCGATCGCTCAAAAAACCGACCACCCTTAGATCGTGGGCGATAAAGAGACAGGCAAGACGGTACTCTTCCTGAAGATCCATGAGTAAATTGAGAACCTGGGCCTGGATTGAAACATCCAAGGCGGAAACGGGTTCGTCGGCTACCACAAACTTGGGGTCCGAGATGATGGCGCGCGCGATTCCGATCCTTTGCCGCTGGCCCCCACTGAATTCGTGAGGATAACGATCCATCAACTGGGGGGAGACTCCTACCCTCTCCAGCAGACGGGCCACGATTTCATGCCTTTGCTCCTTCTGCTCGCCATTTTGAATGACGATCCCTTCGGCGACGATATCCCCTACCTTCATTCGGGGATTGAGCGAAGAGTATGGGTCCTGAAAAATGATCTGCATTTTCGGGCGAAGCCTGCGCAGTGCCTCCTTGTCCAGCTTGAAGATCTCTTTTCCTTCAAAGAAAACCTCCCCCTCAGTGGGCTCAATCAGCCTCAAAATGAGCTTTCCCAAGGTAGATTTCCCACATCCGGACTCGCCCACCAATCCCAGCATTTCCCCTTGACTAATCTCCAGATTCACCCCGTCTAATGCGTTAATGCTCCCGCGGATTCGAGAAAATGGGCTTCTCTTCAGGGGAAAATGTTTCTTCAGGTTTTTGATTTCCAAGAGAACTGGGTCCATCTCTCCTCTATCCGGGGAAGAAGCAACGGACACGATGTCCGAGAGAGCTTGGGTCCAGTCTCGGCTCTTTCTCCCTACAGATCCCTTGGGCTCTTGAACAGCGCGGATGGAACTTACAGCCCTGCGATAATGCTTGCAGATTAGGAACGGAGCCGGGAATGGCGGACAGACGGGATCGCCTGGTTTTCGAATTCCGCATGGGAGGAATCGAGTGGAGAAGCCCTTGGGTATAGGGATGGAAGGGGACCCGAAAGAGATCTGCAACGGTTGCCTCTTCCACAACCCTCCCCGCATAGATCACCACTACCCTCTGGGCCACTTGAGCGATCACCCCTAAGTCATGGGTAATGAGGAGGACGGCCATCTTTAATTCGTCCCTCAGCCTTTTCAGCAGGTCCAAGATCTGGGCTTGAATGGTCACATCCAAGGCAGTCGTCGGCTCATCCGCAATCAGGATACGGGGGTTGCAAGCCAGAGCCATTGCGATCATGGCCCGTTGGCACATGCCTCCGCTCAAACGATGGGGATACTCTGACATGACCCTTTGGACATCGGAAAGCCGCATCAGCTTGAGCATCTTCACGGACTTGCAGCGGGCCTCCCTCTCGCTCATTCCCTCGTGAACTCTCAGCACCTCGGAAATCTGGTTTCCAACGGTCAAGACCGGATTGAGCGAGGTAGTCGGCTCCTGGAAGATCATGGAGATCTCTTTGCCTCTAAGGTGCCGCATTCGTTCTTTATTGAGCTGTAAGAGGTCTTGGCCTTCGAAGAGAACCTCCCCTTCTACCTGCACTCCTGGAGGATCAGGGAGAAGTCGAATGATCGACAGGGCCGTGACCGTCTTTCCACACCCGGATTCCCCCACCAATCCGAGGATCTCTCCCGCAGAAAGGGAGAGGTCTATGCCCTCAACGGCCCTAACCATGCCGGACTCAGTAGGAAAAGAGATATGGAGGTTTTTCACTTCAAGCAGCATGGAAAAAGACTTGGCAGGAGCTGGGGAGCAAGACGGAGACCCCCCGGCTCCTGCCGCAGAGAAAGTCCTTCACTCAATCTCAAGCCAACTTGGCCAAAGAAGCGGCAATGCGTTCCAGGCCCTTCTCGATATTTGTCATGGAGGTTGCGTAGGAGAGGCGCGCATGACCATCGCTACCAAAATCCAGGCCCGGAACGATAGCCACCTGTGCTTCTTCCAGAAGATAGGCGGCCAGATCAGAAGAACCTTTGATCACTCCCTTTTCCCACCTCTTTCCGTAGTGGGGCGAGAAGTTGGGGAAGGCATAGAAGGCGCCTTTGGGTGTGGTACAAGAGACGCTGGGCATCGCATTGAGCCTTTCCACCATGTATTTTCTCCGCTGATCAAATTCTGCCCGCATCTTTTGAACTGCCTCCTGGGGACCCAAGAGCGCTTCCACGGCTGCCTTTTGGGCGATGGAGGTCGGATTCGAGGTCGACTGGCTCTGGAGGTCATCCATAGCCTTGATAATCTCCCGGGGACCCGCCGCATAGCCTATCCTCCAGCCTGTCATCGAATAGGACTTGGAGCAAGCATTGACCACTATCGTGAGGTCTCTGATTTCCTTGCCCAGAGAAGCGATGCTGACATGCTCCTCACTATCATAGATAAGGGCCTCGTAGCATTCGTCCGAGATCACAAAGATATTTGACCGAATTGCGAGATCGGCGATCTCCCGCAGTACCTGGCGATGGTAAATTGCCCCTGTAGGATTGCAAGGACTGTTAAGAATGATCGCCTTGGTGCGAGGGGTGACGACGCTCTCCAACAATGATCGGGAGAGTGCGAAGTTTTCCGACTCTTCAGTTCTGACGAAGACCGGAGTGGCATCGGCCAGCTTCACCTGTTCCGGGTAGGTAACCCAGTAGGGGGTGGGTATGACCACCTCATCTCCTTGATCAAACAATACCTCCGCCAGATTAAAGAGGCAGTGTTTGGCACCACACGAGATTACGACCTCTGATTTCTGATATTCAAGATTATTGTCTCGCTTTAACTTCTGGACCACCGCTTCCTTCAGTTCATCGATACCTCCGACGGGGGTATACTTGGTGAACCCCTCGCGGATCGCTTTGATTGCTGCTTCCTTGATATTGTCCGGGGTATCGAAGTCCGGTTCCCCGGCCCCAAAGCTAATGACATCGATCCCTTGAGCCTTCATCTGCTTCGCTTTAGCGGTGATGGCCAAAGTAGGTGAGGGGCTTATGTTTTTGGCCCTTTTTGAGAGAGACATACAGTAATCCTCCAATTCTCTACCCGGATGGAATGCCAGATTCGTTTCAAAGCTTATCCTTCTTGAATGAACGCAGACTTCGCAACTTCCGGTGAAGCAGCTTTTCCACAATGGGGGGCACGAAGGGTGTCACCGAACCGCCGTGGATTGCGATATCCTTAACAATGCGTGAACTCAAATAGGAATAGGCGCTGTCGGGCATCATGAAGACCGTTTCTACGGTCTCATCGATATTTCGGTTCATGAGGGTCATCTGAAATTCATATTCAAAGTCGGAAATGGCTCGCAACCCCCGCAAAACCACGTTGGTCTTCTGGCTTCGCACATAGTCCACCAGAAGGCAATCAAAAGAATCAACTCGGACGTTTGGCAGATGGCGAGTTGCCTTCTTAACGATCTCCTTCCGCTCTGCTCCGGTAAAAAGTGGGTCCTTCTCCAGGTTCACGGCGACCGCCACGACTACCTGGTCAAAGATCCGCAGCGCCCTCTCTATGATATCCAGGTGGCCGTTGGTGATAGGATCAAAGGTTCCGGGGTAGATGACTGCCTTTTCCATTTTTGTTCCTACGGTTTTTCCTTCAAGAAAAAGGATAACTTCGACTCTCCGTGGCGGATCTCTCGATCCCGTGTCAAGCCGGGGACCTCTTTTGGCAATTCCTCTTTGTGGAAGTGCTCGACAATGATCACCCCATCATCCTCCAGTAGATTAGATGCGGAGAGGGCGATCAACGTGGAGAGAAGGATCCCCTGGCGGTAGGGCGGATCGACGAAGATCACTGAGAACTTCTCGTGCCGGCTTCCCATTCTTTTGATGGCCGTCCATGCGTCTATCCTCATGAGGGTTGCCCGATCGGATAGACCAAGGGTTTGGAGGTTCGATTCGATTATTCCAATGCTCCGGGGCGACCTATCCACAAAAATAACTTCGCTGGCACCACGGGATAGGGCTTCAATTCCCACATTGCCGGAGCCCGCAAAAAGATCCAAAAACCTTACACCGTTGATATGCTTCTGCAATATGTCGAAGACAACTTCCTTAAGGTAATCGGAAGTAGGTCTGATCTCGGGTGTCTTTCCAATCCTGAGGCGCCGTCCTTTGGCTGTCCCCCCTATGATCCTCATTTGGAAGCGACAGGGTAATGGATTCGTTCCGAGAAAAAGGATTGCGCAATAGGAGGAAATAAACTACAATAACCACGAAAATAGATCATTGGAGGTAATTTTATGAAAGCCAGCCGTTGCGACATCTGCGGAAAGGGCCCTCAATTCGGCCACCTCGTAAGTCATGCCCACAATCTCTCCAACCACAAGCAATATCCTAATGTCCATCGCACCCGGGTCAACATCCAGGGCGCTTCGAGAACCATGAGAGTCTGTACCCGGTGCCTCCGCTCAGGAAGAATATCAAAGGTAGCGGGCAAAGCGGGGCTAGAGCTCAAGCAGCCCTTACTCTTTCCACGCTGATGACCCCATCTACCTTTTGAATGGCGGCGATGACGGTCTTAAGCTGGTTGAGATCAGAAACCTCCAGCACGAAGGTATTCTGACCCGTCTTCTCTTCCGTTACTTTCACCTCAGCTTGGGTAATATTGGTGTTGGTGGAGGAGATGGCGGAGCTGATCTCGGCCAATACTCCAGGACGATCTTTTCCAATCAGGACCATGATCTTCACCTGATGGGACCCTATCTGCGCAAGATCCCATTCCGCATCAATCCTTCGCTCTGCGTCATACATAAGTTGCTGTACATTAGGACAATCGGTCGTATGTATGGAAACGCCCCGCCCTCTGGTAATATACCCAACAATCTCGTCCCCAGGTAAGGGATTACAGCACTTGGAAAACTTGAATAAAATATCCTCGATCCCGGAGATCTTTATCCCTTCTCCGGTCTTGGGTTTGAAGACCCGCTCAGGTCTTTTCTCCTTCGATTCCTCCAGTTCTTTGAGCTGTGGCAACTCCTCCGGCGGGAGGATCTTCGAAATAACCTGTCGTGGGGATACCTTCCCATAGCCCACCGCAGCAAAGAGGTCCTCCTGGTTGTGGAACCCGAATCTCTCCGCTGCCTTGGCCGTACTCTCCGAGTTTAATACCTGGGTGGGGCTCTTCCCGAGCTTGCGAATCTCCTTTTCGCAGATATCTCGGCCCAGGCTGACCGAACGCCCCCGCTCCTCATTTTTGATCCACTGTTTGATCTTACTTCTGGCCCGCGAAGTCTTGACGATCCTCAGCCAATCCTTACTTGGCGCATGATTGGCTGAGGTGATGATTTCGATGATGTCCCCGTTCTTCAATTCATATCGAAGGGGGACCATCTTTCCATTCACCTTGGCACCCACACACTTCATCCCGATATCCGTGTGAATGCTAAATGCAAAGTCGATCGGGGTGGTTCCCCGTGGGAGTTCCTTGACATCCCCTTTCGGCGTGAATACATAAACCTCGTCGGGAAAGAGGTCGACCTTCACGGTCTCCATGAACTCCTTGGGGTCCTTGAGGTCTTGTTGCCACTCCAAGAGTTGCCGTAACCAAACGAAGCTCTTATCGAAGGGATCGATTCGGTTGCTTCCCTCTTTGTATCGCCAATGCGCCGCAATGCCTTCTTCGGCGGTCCGATGCATTCGTTCAGTCCGAATCTGAATTTCGACCGGATCCCCCTCGGGGTCGATGACTGTAGTGTGGAGGGACTGATACATATTCGACTTAGGCATCGCGATAAAATCCTTGAACCGTCCCGGAATTGGCTTCCACAGAGTGTGAACGATGCCAAGTGCCCCATAACAGTCCTGTATCGATCGGGTGACGACCCGAACCGCCGTGAGATCGTAAATCTCATCAAAGAGTCGACCTTGGTCTCTCATCTTCTTGAAGATACTGTAGAAGTGCTTGGGGCGTCCGGTGATTCTGGCCTTGATCTCCATCTCTTTCAGCTTTCCTTGGAGGATGCTGATTACCTCGTTAAGCTCCCCTTCCCTTTCCTTTCTCTTCTTGACGACCCGAAAAGCCAGATCCCTGTAGACCTCTGGCTCCAGGTAACGGAGGGCCAGATCCTCAAATTCCATTTTGATCCAAGCAATGCCCAGCCGATGGGCCAGGGGTGCGTAGATGTCCAGAGTTTCCTGGGAGATGGCCCTTTTTTTTCCAGGTTCAAGTGGGTCCAGGGTACGCATATTATGGAGGCGATCTGCAAACTTAACCAACAAGACCCGAATATCTTTGGACATCGCCAGAATCATCTTGCGCAGGCTTTCTGCTTGGTGGTCCTCTCGGGTGTGGAAGGCGAGCTTGCTCAGTTTGGTCACCCCGTCGACCAGATTTGCGATCTCCTCACCGAAGATCCCCTTAACCTCATCGAAGGTGGTGAAAGTATCCTCCACGGCGTCATGGAGGAGGCCCGCCGTCACGGTGGGAACATCCATCCTGAGCCTGGTCAGGACCTTTGCCACCTCTAAGGGATGAGAAAGGTAGGGCTCTCCTGATCTCCTCTCCTGACCACTATGGACCTTCGCGGCGAAGACATATCCCTTGCGCAGGAGGTCTAGGCCGGCGTCAGGGTTATACTTCTGAATCTCCTCCTCGATATCCTCTATTCGAACTGGGGGACCCGCTCCAAGTGCCATCTCTTCCAACTCCCATGTATGTATATACCACAGGTCTACTGGCCATGACAATCCTCATTTATTGCCCCTTCTTTCCAGCAATGGCCTCTAAGATGAGATCCTGTGGGATGGCCCCCTGACGGAGGATTTGGGGAGGGCGAACGGTAAGGTCCAACAGCGTGGAGGCAACTCCCGGCACTGGCCCTCCATCTAATAGGAGGTCAACCTTCCCAGCCAGCTCCTCCCAGACCATTTCGGCGTTGAGGGGATCCCTACTCCCCGAAAGATTGGCGCTGGGGGCGGCAAGGGGCAGAGAAGTCGCCTTTAACAACGCCTGTGCAATGCAACTTCCCGGGATCCTTACGCCCAATCTTTTCGTATGACCGGTAAGGGAAGAAGGAAGATGGGGGGAGGCTACAAAAATGAGGGTGAGAGGCCCGGGCCAGAAACAATGCATCAATTGCCGCGCGAGGCCATCGATTCCCTCGACCAATTCCTCAACCATCAGGAAATCCCTGGCCATCACGATGAGGGGCTTGTCTTTGGGCCGACCTTTGGCTAAGAATATGGCTTCTACGGCCTGGGAGTCTCTGGCGTTAGCCCCCAAACCATACAGGGTGTCGGTGGGGAAAGCAACCAGCCTTCCCTCTATTAGCGCCTGGGCCGCCTCCTGGATGATCTTCTCTTCAGGGGCATGGGGATTAACCCGGAGGACCCTGGTACTCTTCGATCGGTTTCCCATTTGTCTCTGGGACTCCGGCATCCCTTCCCCCTTGGGCTTGCAGACGAGAAATGCTATCAGGCTCGATATGGATGGTGATCATGGATTGAGGGAGGGCGGCTCGAATTTCCGTCTCCAGATGATCACATATCCGATGGGCCTCCTCCACGTGGGCATCCTCTTTGACAACCAGGTGAAGGTCGATATGCCTCTGCGACCCTGCCTTCCGCGTGCGAAGGTTATGGAATTCCACGAACTGGGAGGAGTGATCCCGGATGATGGAGGCGATCAATTCCTCCTCCTCATCGGACAATTTTGCATCCATGAGAGGACCGAGGGATTTTCGGGTAAGGTTGTAAGCTGTCTTCGTGATCAGAAGGGCAACCCCCAATGCAAAGAGGGGATCGAGAAGGACAATCCCGGTCTGGCGAACCAGAAGAAGACCCAACATGACTCCAGCTGAGGTGTAAACATCGGTCAGCAGATGATGGGCATCCGCTTCCAGAGCCATGGAGTCGGTCGCTTTCGCCACCCGCAAAAGGTACAGGGAAATGACCAGGTTGGTCACGGCCGAGAAAGCCATGACCCAGATTCCGAGACCCAGGAATTGAATGGGCTCTTTTGATAAAAGCTTTCCCACGGCTTCATGAATAATGAACAGGGCGACGACGAAGATTAGAATCGCCTCCACCGCTCCGGAGAGATTCTCGATCTTCCCGTGTCCGTAGGTGTGTCTTTGGTCTGCGGGGAGGTCCGACCTCTTTACGGAAAAGTAAGCAATCCCCGAGGCTGCCAGGTCAACACCCGAATGCGCAGCCTCTGAGAGGACGGATACCGAAGAGGTGATCAATCCAACGATCAGCTTTAGGATGACCAAAGAAAGGTTGGAAATAATGGAGATGCCCGCGGCAGTCGCTTTTCTTCCGGGCTTTGCATTCATGATCTGGGTCTCTTGTTTCCTTTGATACTTAGTGAGATTAGGGGGCGGAAGGGAAACACTTCGAGAAAGGCAGGCGGAGGAGTTTGCTCTTAAGGTGCATGATCGGAGGGATATGCCGATGGCCCCTCCTCCACCAGTTCCCCTAAATAGGCGGATCTCACTTGGGGATCTGCTCGAAGATCCTCTGCCCCACCCTCTAAAACGATGGAGCCGGTTTCCAGGACGTAGGCACGATGTGCAATGGAGAGGGCCATATAGGCATTTTGCTCCACCAGCAGGATACTGGTGCCCATTCGGGAATTGATCTCCCGTATAATGTCGAAGATCTCTCTCACCAGGATGGGAGAGAGTCCCATGGACGGCTCGTCCAAAAGCAGGAGTTTGGGCCGAGACATCAGTCCTCGCCCCATGGCCAGCATTTGCTGCTCTCCCCCCGAAAGGGTACCCGCCAATTGCTTGGCCCTCTCCTGCAAATGAGGGAATCGCTGAAATACCTGCTCCCGCGAACGGACCACTTCCCTGCGATCCCGAATCGTGAATCCCCCCATCTCGATATTCTCACTGACAGTCAGATTGGCAAAGGGTTTTCTCCCCTCCGGCACGTGCGAGATCCCCAGGCTCACAATCTTATGAGGAGGGACTGCATTAATCAGCTTTTCCTGAAAGAGGATCTCCCCGGATCGGGGGCGCAAAAGCCCGGAGATGCTCCGGAGAATCGTGCTTTTTCCTGCACCGTTTGCCCCGATCAGGGTTACGATCTCCCCTTCCCGGACCTGGAAGGAAACACCTTTCAGGGCATGGATCGCACCATAATAAATAACGAGGTCGCGAACCTCGAGGAGCAATTAGATCTCCTTTCCCAGATAGGCCTCGATGACCCTCGGATCCGTCTGAATCTCTTTGGGGGTTCCCTCCGCGATGATTTCCCCAAAATCCATCACCACGACTCGTTCACAGCATCCCATGACCACCTGCATTTGATGTTCGATGAGGAGAATGGTGAGATCGAATTCCGACCTCACCCAGCTGATCAGCCCCATAAGCTGACGAACCTCCGCAGGATTCATCCCCGCAGCAGGCTCATCCAGAAGGAGCAGCTTGGGATTGGCCGCCAGTGCCCGGGTGATCTCCAACCGCCTTTGCTCCCCATAAGGAAGCCCTTTGGCCACCTCATTTTGGCGCGCCGAAAGGTTGAAGATCTTCAGTAGCTCCTGGGCCTTTTGCGTGAGCTCCTTCTCTTTTTTCTGAAAACCGGGGGTGCGAAGGATGGCTGGTACAAGCCCATATTCCAGGTGGCCATGATAGGCTGCCCGCACATTATCGAGAACGGTAAGTTCGTTGAAGAGGCGGATATTCTGAAAAGTCCGGGCGATCCCTAACTTCGTGATCTGGTGGGCCTTGAGCCTCAAGATATCCTGACCATCGAAGCGAATCGTCCCTGCACCTGGCTCATAGAGGCCTGTGATCAGGTTGAAGACAGTTGTTTTCCCGGCTCCATTGGGGCCTATCAAGCCCGCCAACTCGTCTTTGGGCAAGGCAAGATGAAAGTTGGAGACCGCCTTCAAGCCATCGAAGTATTTGGAGAGGCCTTGAATTTCCAGGAGGGGAATCATCTGGCTGCGGCGTCCTTCTCTTTGGGTTTGAGGAATCCAAATTCCCTTCCCCCGAATAAGCCCTGGGGCCGCAGCAGCATGACAACAATGAGAAGGACGGGATAAATGACCATGCGCCAGTCCAAAATTTGAGAGGGGAGGATCACCCGCAATCCCTCCAGAAAGAAGGTCCAGCCCAAGGCAGCGACCAACGTGCCGCTGATGCTGCCCAAACCACCAAGCACCACGATCAACAAGGGGTCAAAGGATTTCAGAAAATCGAAATTGGAAGGATGAAGAAAGACATAGAGATGGGCATAGAGACCCCCTGCCAATCCTGCGTAAAAGCAGCCCATGACAAAGGCGACCGTCTTATATCGGGTAGTATTAACCCCCATAGTTTGAGAGGCGATCTCATCTTCCCGAATGGAAACACAGGCCCGTCCGTGGCTGGAAAAGACGAAATTCCGCAAAAAGAGGATGGCGAGGGCCCCAAAAACATAGGTGACAGTGAAGTTAGTCAGTTTTGGGATTCCGCTCATCCCTCTCGATCCTCCCATCATGGGGATGAGACGGTCGAAGTTATCCAGGGCCACTTTGACGATAATGCCGAAGCCCAAAGTGGCAATTCCCAGGTAGTCTGACCGAAGGCGCAGGATGGGAAGGCCAATGAGAAAGGCGACCAGCCCTGCAACTGCAGCGCCCAGGAAAAGGACCAGGACAAAGATAATATAATTCTCCGTTTCCAAGGCCTTCATGATGACGGCTGAGGTGTAGGCTCCGATTCCGAAAAAGGCCGCGTGGCCCAGGGAGAATAGCCCGGCATAGCCATAAATGATGTTGAGACCCAGGGAAGAGATGAAGACGATAATGGCATACTGGATGATGTGTTCCCAATAGGGATTGATAATCCCACCTTGAATCAGCCCATAGATAGCTGCATAGGGAAAGAGAAGAATGAGCAAGTAGATGAACCAGGGGGTATTCTTCATGGCCTTAAACCTTCTCCCCGCTTTTGCGCCCCAGGATCCCCGAAGGCTTTACCATCAGCACTAAGATGAGAATGCCAAAGGCCACCCCGTCCCGAAGTGTTGAGGAAATGAAGGCGGAGGTCAAAACCTCGGCTATCCCCATGATCAAGGCACCAACCAGGGCCCCCGGGATGATTCCAATTCCCCCCAATACGGCGGCCACAAAAGCCTTGAGGCCCGGCATAATTCCCATGAAGGGGTTGATCTGTGGGTAGGCAATGCCATAAAGACAGCCTCCCGCGGCGGCCAGCGCAGAGCCCAACCCGAAGGTGAAGGAGATGACGGAGTCCACATTGATTCCCATGAGTCTGGCGGTGTCATGATCGAAGGAAACCGCGCGCATGGCCTTTCCCATTTTGGTGTGATGGACGATGTATTGGAGCAAAACGAGGAGGAAGATGGCCACGGCAAAAATGATGACCTGGATGTTGGAGAAATTGATCCCGGCCCATTCCCAAGTGGTGACCTCGAAAGGCCGAGGAAAGGAGAGGTAGTTGGGGCCGAATACGAATTTCAGGCTGCAGAAGTATTCCAGGAAGAGGGATACTCCTATGGCGGTGATCAGGGCTGCGATTCGGGGTGCACGTCGTAGCGGCCGGTATGCGACCCTCTCGATAGTGACCCCGAGCAGGGTGCAGCCAGCCATAGAAACGATCATAGCTACGGGGAGAGAAAGCTGGAAGTAGGAAATCGCATAATAGGCCAGGAAGGCGCCGACCATAAAAACGTCACCATGGGCAAAGTTAATCAGGCGAACGATCCCGTAGACCATCGTGTAGCCCAGGGCGATCAAGGCGTATACGAATCCCAATTGTAAGCCATTGAGTACCTGCTGGAAGAAATAGACCATAGAAGTGAATGAAAAAGAAAAGAAAAAGGAGGAAAAGAGGAAGAAATCGACTCCCCCCCCCTTTTCCTCACTGTTAGATTAGGGATTTACCGTAGTCTTAAATTTTTGCTGTCCATTCACGATCTCTATCACCGCCGCACTCTTGATCGGATTGCCATCCTTGTCATAGCTGATCTTCCCTGAGACCACGCGAAGGTTCTTGGTCTGGGCCAAAGCTCGGCTGACTGCTTCGGGATTATCGCTCTTGGCCCTCTCAATGCCACTGAGCAGGATGAGGGTTGCGTCGTAGCCGAGCGTGGCCAGGGCGTCCGGGGTTGAGCCGTACTTGGCGCGGTACTTCTTGATGAAATTTTGCACCTCGGCCCGCGGATCCTCGGGTGAGTAGTGATTGCTGAAGTATCCCCCTTCCACTGCCTTACCCGCGATCTTGACGAGATCGGGGGAATCCCAGCCATCTCCGCCCAGAAAGACCGATTTGATTCCCTTCTCTCTTGCCTGCTTTGCAATCAAGCCCACCTTATTGTAATAGTCGGGAAGGAACAGGATGTCTGGCTTGGCAGCGGCCACCTTGGTCAGGAGGGCAGAGAAGTCAACGTCGTCCTTGCTGTAGGATTCGAAGACCTTTACCTCCCCCCCTTCCTTCTTGAAGGCATCCCGGAAGAACTCGGCTAGTCCCTTGGTATAGTCGTTCCCCACATCGTAGAGCACGGCAGCCGTTTTCTTCTTGAGGGTCTTAGCCGCAAATCTTGCCATCACGAAACCCTGGAAGGGATCGATGAAGCAGGCCCGAAAGACGAAGGTTTTCCGCTTGCCGTCGGCAACCGTCACCTTGGGATTGGTGGCCGAGGGGGGCATCAAGACCACCTTGTTGCTCTGGCAAATGTCGGATATGGGAATGGTACATTTCGAAGTGGCCGAGCCCACCATCAGCTTAACCCGGTCCTGGCTAATGAGCTTTATCGCCGCATTGGAGGACTCGGTTGGATCATTCTTATCATCGGCGATGACGGCGACGATCTTCTTTCCCAAGACCCCCCCCTTTGCATTCGCCTCAGATATCGCCAACTCAAAGCCATTCTTGATCGATTCCCCGAAGGTTTTCACATCACCGGTAAGCGGGGTAATCAATCCAATCTTGATCGTATCAGCCGCCCTTGCATTCACAGAAACCACCAGCATCAAAACGAGGAAAAAACTGCACAGTATCAGCGCTTTCTTCATCACTTATCCTCCTTTCTTTGGGTTAGAGATGGGAACGACAGGCAGAACCATGCCAGTCAGCTCTTTTCTAATTTCGTGCTTTTGACGCGGGATTTGCATTTAGCCTTTCGAGGAAACCGGTGTTCACGCGACCTTTCACGAAGTCCGGACTCATGAAGACCCTTTGATGAAACGGAATAGTCGTCTTTATGCCTTCGATGACGAACTCCTCCATCGCCCTTCGAGCTCGAGCGATTGCCTCTTGTCTATCCACCCCATGAACAATTACCTTGGCAATAAGGGAATCGTAGTAGGGTGAGATGCTGTAGCCTGCGTAGCAGTGAGTATCCACCCTGACTCCTGGTCCCCCCGGAGGAAGGAACCTGGAGATCTTTCCCGGGCAGGGAATAAACCTTTCCGGATCCTCGGCATTAACGCGGCACTCAATACTATGGCCCTTCAATTCAATGTCTTCTTGTTTGAATCGAAGAGGCTCTCCCGCCGCAAGGCGGATCTGTTCCTTGACCAAGTCAATGCCGGTGACCATTTCCGTAACCGGATGCTCCACTTGGATGCGGGTGTTCATCTCCAAGAAAGAGAAATTCCCTTTTTCGTCCAAGAGGAATTCTACGGTGCCCACGTTGGTATAATTCCCGGCCTTGGCCACGGTCATGGCTGCCCGTCCCATCCTCTCGCGCAGCCTTTGCTTGAGGGCGGGGGAAGGGGCCTCTTCTATCAGCTTCTGATGGCGACGCTGGATTGAGCAGTCGCGCTCTCCCAAATGAACCAAATTGCCAGATTTGTCGGCCAAGATCTGAAACTCTACATGGCGTGGGTTTTTTATGTAACGCTCCAGGTACAACCCGGGATTCCCAAAAGCAGCCTCTGCCTCAGAGCCCGCAGTAACAAAAGACTGGATAAAATCATCCGGGGAGTACACTATCCTCATCCCCCTCCCCCCTCCCCCGGCCGTGGCCTTAATCATCAGAGGGTAACCAATCTGAGAGGCCATCTCCAAGGCTTCCTCTTCTGCGGATACAACCCAAAAGCTTCCCTCCACCACTGGAACCCCTGCCTCCATCGCCAGCTTTCGCGCCGCTGCCTTATCTCCCATTAGGCGAATATTCTCAGGCGAGGGCCCAATGAACTGAAACTGACATGCCTCGCAGACCTCGGCGAAATGGGAATTCTCCGCCAGGAGTCCATATCCGGGATGAATGGCATCGGCGTTGGTAATCTCGGCGGCACTGATAATCCGCGAGATATTCAGGTAGCTCGCAGAGAGATCAGGAGGTCCAATGCAGACTGCCTCGTCTGCGAATTGGACATGGAGGGAATCCGCATCGGCTCCAGAATAAACGGCTACCGTCTTTATCTGTAGCTCCTTGCACGCTCTTATGATACGCAGGGCGATCTCCCCGCGATTGGCGATGAGTATCTTGGAAAACATGGTATCTGCAAGTAATCCGTTCTCATCAAATTGGCTCTATCAGAAAAAGGGGCTGGCCGTATTCCACCGGTTGAGCGTTCTCGACCAGGATGGAATCAATCCTCCCCGACACCTCCGATTCGATCTCATTCATGAGTTTCATCGCCTCAATGATGCAGACGACCTTTCCCTTGTCCACGATATCCCCTTCTCTAACGAAGGGCTCTGCCCCCGGAAGGGGCGCGCGATGAAAGGTGCCCACCATAGGAGAGGTGATGGTCATCAGATTCCCGGTGGGTCCCAAGTCCTTTTCAGGAGGAGTCAAGAGGGGAGTAAACGGCTTCTCCTCCGAAGCTGGAGAGATCAGGGGGGGAGGAGACTGGTGGAACCAAGCGGGCGCGGGCCCTCTCTTCTTGATCCGTATTCTGAGATCCCCTTTTTCCAGCTCGATCTCCTCGATATCTGTACCCTCGAGGAGCTTCAAGATCTCCTTGATCTCGGATACCCGTGAAATCCTCGGTGCTTGCTTCGCCAACACTTACCCCCTAAGTTGACTTTTCTATCTCAGCCTCTCTCATCCTCTTTCCGAGTAGCTACCCGTTCGGGTGTCTACCTTGACGATATCCCCTTCTTCAATAAAAAGTGGGACCTGAATCACCATACCTGTCTCCAGCGTCGCAGGCTTGGACCCCCCCGAGGCCGTATCCCCCCGAATCCCCGGGTCGGATTTCGTCACCTGTAGCTCCACAAAAATGGGTAGCAGAACCTCCACTGGCTCCTGATGGTGGAACTGAATGCTAATAATCGCCCCCTCCTTCAAATAGTTGGGAGCACTCCCCAACTGAGAAGAAGGAAGGGATAGCTGCTCATAGTTGGAAGTGTCCATGAAGTGAAAGGCCTCCCCTTGGCGATAGAGGAATTGCAGCTTCCGCTCTTCGATCTCTGCCAGGGGGAATTTCTCTTCAGGTCGGAAGGTGCGATCCACGGTGGCCCCCGTCTTCAGGTTTCTCAACTTCGTACGAACCATCGCCCCTCCCTTGCCCGGTTTGTGGTGCTGATATTCGATGACCTGATACACCGCGCCATCTAGCAAGAATCTTGTTCCCGGACGTAAATCGTTGCATGCAATCAAAGCGTCATCTCCCTCGAAGTAGTCGTCACCACCTCTGCGCCACTTGCAGTCAGCAAGACGGTATCTTCGATTCTCACGCCTCCAAACCCGGGGAGGTAGATTCCCGGTTCAATGGTAAAGGCCATTCCCTCCTCCAACAATACCCGAGAGCCCTTACCGATTATAGGCTCCTCGTGCACGGAGAGGCCAACCCCGTGACCAGTTCCGTGCCCGAAATATGGCCCGTAGCCCGCATCCTCGATGACCTTGCGAGCCATTGCATCTAATTCCTCCGCGTTGATCCCTGGCCGGGCCCAGGCCACCGCTTGGTCGTGGGCCTCAAGCACAATTTGATGAATCCTCCTTTGATCGGGCTTGGCAGCCCCTACAACCAAAGTGCGGGTGATGTCGGAGTGGTATCCCTGCCATTGACAGCCTCCGTCGATCTTAAGGAGTTCCCCCGTCCCAACTACCCGGGAAGAGGGATGGGCATGCGGCATGGCGGAACGCGGTCCGGAAGCGACAATGGTCTCAAACCCCACTTTGTCTGCCCCATTCATGTTCAGACCATACTCGAACAGGGCCGCAATTTCCTTCTCCTTGATTCCCGGCTTCACCAGGGAGAGTATCTCGGCCAAATTTGAGGATAGAAGGTGAGCCGACCGCCGTATCGCATCAGCCTCCTCCTGGTCCTTTACCATCCGCAATTGGCCGATCAGGGACTGCAGGGGGTAGAGTTTGGCCCCCTCTCCCTTTTCTCGCAGCTTGCGATATTGATCGCATGAGAGTTCGGAGCTGACAAATCCCAGCTGGTGTACCTTCACCTCTTTGACGCGATCAATCAAAGAATCCCAAAGAGCGGAGGCTACGGGGATGATCTCAAAGCCAACCGTCTCCTCGGCTGCTTGCGCCATGTATCGAAAGTCAATGAACAAATCGGCCCGCTCATGGCACAACAACGCCAAACCCGCGCTGCCTGAGAAACCTGTCAGATACCGGATATCCTGAAGGTTGGTAAGGATTAGGGCATCTAATTCGATTTTTTCCAAAGAGTGTCGAGCCGTGTCCAGGCGGGAAGAGAATCTCATCTTTGTTGGATTTATGGCGAAGCCTCCCTTTGACTGAGGAGCCAGGAGGCCGCCTTAACCCCTAAGATGTAACTCTGCTTGCCAAATCCCGAGATCTGGCCCATCGCGACTTCGGCGATGAGGGAGTGCCGACGGAATTCTTCCCGCCTGTGGATATTGGAAAGGTGAACCTCGATGGTGGGAATTCCGGTTGCAGAGATCGCATCCCGCAAGGCAATGCTGGTGTGGCTGAAGGCCGCTGGATTAATGAGCAATACATCCGCCCAAGAGGAAAATCTTTGAAGGGCATCAACCAACTGCCCTTCATGATTCGATTGGAGGATCTCAACCTCCAAATCTTCTTCTTTCGCCGCAGCCCTAATCGCTTCATTGACCGCTGGCAAAGAGTCCAAGCCGTATAAGTGAGGTTCCCTCTTCCCCAGCAGGTTCAAGTTCGGACCATGGAGGACCAATAGGTGTTTGCCCATTTTTCTCAAAACAAAAAGAATGCGCCGGTTGCATTCTTTGATGGAACGGCGGAAATGGATTGGTTCCCCTTCACATTTCCTCTTCGAATCTCGGGGCGTGGCCCCGCAGTTTATGTCTTGCCTCGCCCCAATTTCCACGATTTTTCACGGATAAGACCAGGAAATACTCGGACTTCAGAAGGGAGAAGACGAGGTTCATCTGATCCGTCAAGATTGAGATTGTCCTGATCTCACCCAAATTCAGGTCTTGTGAGGCCTTTTGGGCATCTCCCAGGATAGCTGAGTATTCTGCCCCCACATTGACCATGTCGATTCCCTGAGAGGAGCTCTCTATGGCGATGCCGTCGATCCCAACCAAGGCTGCCCCGGACGAGCCCTCCACATCACCGATTAGGGAGTTCAGTCTTTCAGAAAAGCCCACTATGGCTCCCGTAAACTGCGCGTTTGCTTGATCGCTTCCAGCCAGCGATGAAATGTCGCGAGGGAGTGCTTACTCGGATCAAGAAGGGGGGTTGACCCTGTGGATGCTCCTTCGTCAGCATCGAGGGTCTGTACCGTTGAGAGCGGCGTCGGCCTTTCCTCCGCGAAAAGCGAAGGCACATCAGATCTGGCTTTCAGCCCTTCCCCTTCCCCAGACCTCTCGGTTGCGCCTTCTTCTGGTGTTCCCATCACCGCAGTTGGGGGGACCGGCTCCGGCCTTTCGATCTTCCGCAGCAAGATTGCCTCCTGCAGCCTCTGCTGTATGTGGAAATTATCAGGATCGGCGCTCAGCATCTTGGAAAAGATCTCCATGGCGCGATCATAAAGGCCTTGATTCAGGTAGAGGTCGGCCACCGTCTCGGTCAAAAATGCGTCCTCTTCTTTGTCCGAGAGTTCCAGGGCAGCAGCGACGACCGGCTCTTCTCTCCTCTCTTCGGCGGGGGGAGTCGGCCCGGGTGGAGGCGCCGTAAGCTCCGCTGTCTCCACCTCAATCACCGCAGGCCCCGGTGCTGCCGAGGCCTGCAGGGTCGCCCCTGCCTTCTCCAAAAACCCCTTGGTCTCCCGGTCCAAGGGAGTCAGCTTCAAGACCAGCTGGTATTGCTCGATGGCCTCATGGACCTTCCCCCCCTTGTACAGGAGCTCTCCCAGCATACGGCGAGCTAACACATTTTCGGGGTCATTCTTAATAGCCTCCAAGAATTCCTTCTTGGCTTCCTCATCCATGCCCTTTTCCTGATAGGCCCGGGCGAGGACCATCCGGGCACTCGCATAAGTGGGATGGACCTTCAAACCCTCCAGACAGACACCAATGGCCTCATCCAAGAGGCCGCTCTTGCGATAGGCATCTGCCAGTTGGGCGAAGACCCTGGATTTAGGGTCCTTTTTCCATCTTTCGTAGTATTTCTCAACTTCAGGGGGTAGATGCAGTTTTTCAGGCATAGTCTTTTGACATCTCATGCAGGGCTTTCAGGATGAGTTCTTCCTCAGCCAGTGGGCGGATGATAGCATCGCCGATGGCCCTTGTCAAGACAAAATGGGCCTTCTGGTTTCTGGTCTTCTTGTCGTAATAGAGCAATTTTAAAAGTCTTTCCGGCTTCACGGGGAGGTTGCAGGACAGACCTGCCGCCCTCAGAATCGCACGCTGCCTCGAAGTCTCCTCCGGCCTCCAAAGGCCCAGGGACTCCGAGATCCTACCTGCTGCCTCCATCCCAATCGCTACCGCTTCGCCATGGCGATATCTACGAAAGCGGGTCGCTGCCTCCAAGGCATGGCCGATCGTGTGACCATAATTGAGGATGGCGCGCAACCCCTCCTCCTTTTCATCTTGAGCCACGATGGAGGCCTTGATTTGACAGCACCTCTTGATGACAAAGAGGAGGGTCTCGGCGTCGAGGCGCAATATGGGATCCAGGTTGCTCTCCAGGAAGGAGAAGAAGGAGGCATCGGAGATGACGCCATATTTGATGACCTCGGCCAGCCCGGCACGAAACTCCCGGTCGGGCAATGTGTCCAGAAAGGCGATATCAATGAGCACCACCAGGGGTTGATAGAAGGCCCCCACGATGTTTTTTCCGCTTCGATGATTGACGGCCACCTTTCCCCCCACGCTGCTATCGATCTGGGCCAGCAAGGAGGTGGGAAGCTGGACGAAGGGGACGCCCCGCATGTAGGTGGAGGCGACGAAGCCGGCCAGATCGCCGATGAGCCCGCCTCCCAAGGCAAAGATGGGAGATCGGCGATCGGCCCGCCCTTCCATGAGGAAATCATAGAGACGGCTCGCCCATTTCAGGGATTTGTTCTCCTCGCCCGAGGGGACCAGGAAGAGGAGCGGCGCAAATCCACTCTCACTGAGCGCCGCCAGCACCACTTGGCCATGGAGTTCGTTTACCTGGGGATCAGTGACCAGCAGGGCTTTTCTGGATAAGGAAAAGGGGCGAAGGACCTCACCCAATTGAGGAAGGATGTTTTGGCCGATGTAGATCGAATAGCTATTGGCTTTGAGCTGGACTGGGACAGTCTCCATGGGGGCGAAGGTCCTGGGCTTGGGAGCCTATCGTGGCGTGACGGCGGACCTCTGGAGCAGGTATTTAATCAGGTTGAGCAGGAAACGATTCGCTTCGGGCCATTGCGAGCCGACTTGGTTCAGGTCGAAGGCGATCCCGAACACCAGCCCACTGCCGGCGCCCCTTTCCGCGATCAGGGGCTGCCGGTCGAATTTGGAGAATTGAGAAATCAGGGAAGACCCCTCCCCTCGTGCCTGATTATTGAAGGAATCCAGCAAGGGCATCTTCAAGGGATTCACACCCGAGAAAATCGGGTGGCCGGGGTCTAAGGACTCAATCAGGCCCCTTCGGCTGGGCTGCCAATCTCGCGGATAGAGGATCCTAAAGGGCAAGATGCTGGTCAAATCGGTACTCCCGTAGCCCCCACTCCCATAAGACCTGTTTCCTCCAGTGATCAGCAGGACGCCTCCCCTTTTCACATAATCGACCAACCCCTCCCGGACCGGTCCTGGGAGGCTGTTATAATCGATGTTGGAAAGAATGACCAAGGGGATCTCTTCCAACTTCTTACCCCCCAATTCCTTCACAAATTGGACGCCGCAAGCCGCCTCAATCGCTCCTTT
>JAZDMQ010000166.1:0-24993 GCA_043800755.1 bacterium
GGCTTGCTCCAAATACCATTTGGCTTTAGCAGATAAGATACCGTGGGATCGGGCCCCTCCCTTAATGACCAGAATAGGTGCTTGAAGGCGATCGAAATTGATAAATCCCTGCCCGTCACGGAGGGTGAAGCCAACTGTATATCTCCCTTCGCGCAACAACAAGGGAGGAACATATGCTCTGACTCGGAAATAGCCTCCTAACTGCTCAAAAACGTACCCATCTTCCATAGAGAAATTCCACCAGCAAATGCTACCACGCGGGTCCGTGATGGAAAATCCAAATAAGGGAGAGGCTATGGTAATCGCCCACGAACCTTCCACTTGCAGGCAAAAAGGCTGCCCGCTTTGCACGAAGTCTACCGCTCGTCCCTCTTCGTCGGTCACCTTAATGGAGAAAATGACTGCATGGCCACTTGAGTGTCGCCTTTGAATGCTCGCGCCTTGTGAGGATATGTGAGAAGATGGTTGGAGCAAGCAGTCTTTCTCATACTCCGCAATCACGTCTTGCGCGGGCCCTGCAGCTTTGATCAGTCCATTGTTCAGATAAATAGCCTTCTCACATATGTACGGAAGCGATATCAGGTTGTGCGTTACATAAAGCAATGTTCTTTCGCCTCGTCGCTCTCTGAAAAGACTCTGGCACTTGTTCTGAAAAGCAAAGTCGCCTACGGCCAAGACTTCGTCAACCAGCATAATATCTGCATCAACATGAACTGCCACGCTAAACCCAAGTCTAGCCAACATCCCACTCGAATACTTTCGTACTGGTTCATCAAAATACTCCCCTAGCTCGCAGAACTCCTGGATCTCAGGAAGGCTTGTCTCCACGGTGCGACGGGGCAGTCCCATTATCGCTCCCAATAGATATACATTTTCTCGCCCAGTAAGGTTGGGATGCAGGCCAGCATTCAATTCGATCATGGGGAAAATCCGGCCACAGGTCTCGACTCTCCCTCGAGTAACTGGTGTCACTCCTGCGAGGACTTTTAGGAGCGTGGACTTCCCTGCACCATTCCGACCTACAATACCCAACGCCTCGCCCCGGTTGAGTTCCAAATTGACGTCGCGCAGCGCCCAAGAGCCGTCATCGTCTGGATTGCGGATTGATGTTTGCGCATTCCCACCGCTCACCAGGGAATGCAGGCGCTGGCGTCCATGGCGGATGAATCGCGGCAGAGGAAGCCCGTAACGCTTCCACAAACCCTCTATGCAAATGACCATATCGTCAGCCATTGGTCTTACACCTCATCGGCAAAATACTGAGAGATCCAGCGAAACAAGGGCCAGGTAATTGCGAGAGCCGCCAAAGTCATGAGAGCTGACCAGGCCAGTGGTTCCAGGGATGGAGACTGGGCGCGGAGCAAAACATTACGAAATCCTTCGATCAGACCCACCATCGGATTCAGCATATACAGGTCCCGCCATTTCCCCGGCACCTGGCTCAGGGGATAGACGATCGGCGACAAGAAGAGCCAGAATTGCATCAGGAAGGGTGCGGCCATCACCAGGTCCCGTTTGAAGGTTCCAAAGGCGGCGAGGAACATGCCCACGCCGAAGGCCAGTAGTGCCGTGAGAGCCACCAGGGCCGGAAGCCACAGTAGCGCCCAGCCAACTCGAATATGATAGTAAATCATCAGTCCGGCCAGCACCAAGCCCGACATGAGCAGGTCAAATAGGGCCGTCACGACGGCAGATAGCGGGAAGATCTCGCGGGGCAATGCGATTTTTTTGATGATGCTGGCGTTCATGATGACGCTGGGGGCGCTGGAGACCACCGCATTCGAGAAGAAAGTCCAGGGGACCAATGCGGCGAAGGTAAAGATCGGATAGGGAATGCCCTCGCTGGAGAATCGGACCACTCCACGCAGCAAGGTGAAAATCACCATGTAGACCAAGGGTTGGATGAGCGCCCATGCCGGGCCGAGGATAGACTTGCGGTAGCGGGCCTTGACATCCCGGCTCCAAAGGGCCCACAGGAGGTTCAAGGAGCGCCCCAGGCGCGACGTTCCGGCAGGAGCGGCAGTCCCCCCTGCCGGACTCGGCATGTTCCTCGTCATGTTCCCCATCGGTGTAAGGCCTGGATCGTCAACTCGCATCGTTTGAGAGGAAGGGCGAAAGGGTTTTCATAGCGATTCGAGCTTGAAGCCCAGCCCATGGTAGTGAGTCTGCAATTGCCTTCTGATCCGCTCTCTGGCCTCCACCGAGGTGATGAGAACGGCATCTGGATTCCAATCCTGGAGCGTCCTGGGGCTGGAGATCGTATAATCGAAGAACTTCTTGTCCTGATTTGCGGGGTCGTCGTCCACGATGCCTTTCAGTTCCAGATTCGCCCCCTGGAGGCTCACATACGCAATCTCCATCTCGTCGCTGACCCCGTAGAAGACGATCCGCCTGACCCCGGATTTCTCCCACGCCAAAAACTTCCCTGCAATATCCTTCTTGGTTGCGGCATACTGGCGGATGGTATTGGATAGGAAGCGGTAAGCGAGCCTGGACTTCTCCGCAAATCCGTGAGGGGTGAGGTAGTAGGCAATGCGCCGCGGGGGAACCTTCTTGATCTTGATCCATCCCCTGCGGGCCATCTTCTTCAGGCAGGCATTGGTGACTCCCAGGGCGATGCCCAATTTGTGGGAGAGCTCCCGCTGGGAGATATTGGGATTCTGCTCCAATTCCTCCAAGAATTGCAGATCCCGGAGCGGCTCGGCCGGCTTGTAGAATTCGTTCAGGGGTTCATTCATTGAACTATCCATAACTCATTGAGATAAAGTAAGTTACAGTATCATTGTTCATTGCGTGAACAATAATCAAGAAAAACACCTATGTCAAGAATTTTTTTGGGTGGGGAAAAGGCAAATGAAGTAAAGAGAAGGAAAGGCTAAGTCATGAGGTCATTTATTCCTCGATTTAGAATACTCAAGATCTTATTGCTTGCGTCCCCCTTTCCAAAGATGGGTCTCCTTTCTCCTTGCGGCTGAAATCCTCGCACCGCCTGCTGAATCAATTTCGGATCTGTGCCCACCAGGAGATTCCAGCCCGCCTCTACCGTCTCCACCCACTCCGTCTCTTTACGGAGGGTGAGGCAAGGCACGCCTAAAAGATAGGCCTCCTTTTGCATGCCCCCCGAATCGGTCAAAATCAGGCGGGCATTCTTCTCCAAAATCAGGTTGTCCAGATAGGAAAGGGGCTTCAGGATCCGCACATGGGGCCTGGCCTTCAAGCCCAAGGCCCTCATGGCCCTGCGGGTGCGGGGATGGAGGGGGAAGATGATCAGCTCATCTAAAGAATTGATGGCCTCCAGGATGGAGGAGAGGTTTTTTGGATCATCGGTATTGCCCGCCCGATGTAGGGTGGCCAGGAGATAGGACTTCGGCACCAGGCCCAGACTCTTCAGGATGTCAGATCGCTTCTCGGCCAGGGGCAAGCCCTCCTGCAAGGCATCCACCATCACATCTCCCACCAGATGCACACCCTTCACAATTCCCTCTGTCCTGAGATTCTGTAGAGCGGTCGGCGTGGGACAGAAGAGGAGGCTGGAGAGGCGATCGGTGAGGACCCGGTTAATCTCCTCGGGCATCTTTGGATCGAAGCTCCGCAGGCCAGCCTCTACATGGGCCACCGGGGTATGCAATTTGGCTGCTGCCAGGGCTCCAGCCAGGGTAGAATTAGTATCTCCATAGACGAGCACCAGATCCGGCCTTTCCGCCAGAAGAACCTTTTCCACCCCCGTCAGCATCCGGGCCGTCTGGCGGCCGTGGCTACCTGAGCCCACCCCCAGGTGGTAATCAGGATCCGGCAGACCCAATTCCTCAAAGAAGACCTGGGAAAGTAAATAATCATAATGTTGGCCGGTGTGGAGGAGGATTTCCTGGTGGACTTTCCTCAACTTTCTGGAAAGGGGGGCAGCCTTGATGAATTGCGGTCGGGCTCCTACCACCGAGACGATACGCATCGTATCTCTTACCGCTCAAAAAAATTCCGGATGGTCTCGGCGACGAGGCCGATCTGCTCAGGGGTGAGTTCCGGATAAATGGGTAGGGAGAGGATCTCCCGCGCCGCCTTCTCGCTCTGGGGCAAGTCCCCCTCCTGATAACCCAGGTGGGCGTAGGCCTTCTGCTGATGAAGAGGAACCGGATAATAGATCATGGTGGCGATCCCCCTCTCCCGCAGGTGGACCTGCAGGGCATCCCGCTGGGGCGCGCGGATGGTGAACTGATGATAGATGTGCCGGCCCTGGCCATCGTCAAGGGGGACCGCGACGGCCCCCCCTTGACGATCCCGGCGGTAAAGGTCAGCGATCCTTCGCCTCCCTGCGATCCAGGAGTCCAGGTATCTGAGCTTCACCCGGAGGATGGCCGCCTGGATCTCGTCCAGGCGACTATTGAAGCCGACCTCATCGTGATAATACCGGGCTCGGCTCCCGTGGTGCCTCAGGATCCGCACCCGCTCTGCCAGATGGGCATCGCGGGTGGTGACCATCCCCCCGTCTCCATAACCACCCAGGTTCTTGGTGGGGAAGAAGCTGAAGCAACCCGCATCTCCGAAAGAGCCCACCCTCTGCCCCAGGTGCTCCGTCCCGATCGCCTGGGCACAGTCCTCGACAACCTTCAGCCCGAAGGCAGAAGCGAGCTTCATCAAGGCTGTCATATCCGCGGATCGTCCGTAGAGATGAACCGGAAGGATGGCCTTGGGCTTTGCCTTGGGGACGGAGCGGACAACCTCCGATCTCCCCTTCAGGAAGTCCTCTACCTGGTTGGGGTCCAGGTTGAAGCTCTCCTGATCGATATCGAGAAAGATAGGAATGGCCCCCAGGTAGGAGATGGCCTCCGCCGTGGCAATGAAGGTGAAAGGGGAGGTGATCACCCCATCTCCCTCCCCGATCCCGCATGCCCGAAGCGCCAGGTGGAGCGCATCGGTGCCCGAGGCCACCCCGACGGCGTGAGCGCATTGGCAATAGTCTGCCAGCTCCTGTTCCAAGGCCTGGACCTCGGGGCCCAGGATGAATTGACCGCTTTGGATGACCTTGACCACCGCCTGATCAATCTCTTCCTTGATCGGCTGATACTGCGCTACGAGGTCGAGCATAGGCACCTTCATTCCGTATCTCCTTTAGCTGCGGGCGATGATCCTTGACTTCAGGGGGCGCCGGGCCTCCCCTTCTTTTGGAGCTTCGCCCAGACCTCCGGAAGGCAGTTCTTCAAGAGCTGCTCCGGCTTCGTCTTCCGTAAGAGGCGCGCGGGAACGCCGATCCAGGTTTCATAGGGGGGGATCTCTTTGGTCACCACCGAACCCGCCCCCACTACGGCCTCCTCGCCCACGACCACCCCGGGCAGCAATACGGCGTTGGAGCCGATGCGGGCCCCCCGCTTGATGTGAGGACCCTTCATGTGCTGGAAGCGTTCCTCAGTCCGGCCCAGATAGTTGTCGTTGGACATGCAAACCATTGGGGCAATGAAGCACCGCTCCTCGATGATGGTGTAGGCAGTGACATAAGCCTCGGTCTCGATCTTGGTGTACTCCCCGACGCGGCACTGGTTCTCGATGGTTACTCCCCGCCCCACAATGACCCCCTCCTCCAGGATGACATCCTCCCGGATCGATGCCAAATCCGCCACGAAGACCTTGTCCGCGAGCCTGGCGCCCACATAGATAATGGAATGGGTGCCCACGAAGGCATCGTTTCCAATCTCCAGAGGGGGATACTTCGAGGAGAGCTTGAGGATGCTAATCGGGGCCGATTTGGGGGCCTTCCCTAAGACGGCATGATCATCGACGCGCACCCGATCGCCGATCCGGGTATGGGGATGGACCACCACTCCGCTGCCGATCTGCCCGTCTCTTCCAATAATGACCCCCTCCCGGATGACGGCGAATTGGCCGATATGCGTCCCTTCCCCGATCTGTGCTGAAGGATGCACGAAGTGCTCCATGGGTTTTCTTCTCCTCCTTATGCCCTCATTTCCAATCGATGGGTGTTGGCCTTCCCTTCTCTTTCAGCGATCGTTCGGCGGCCTCAATGACCTCCAGCACCGCCAGCCCGTTTTCTCCATCGCTCAACGGTCTCTTCCCCCCTTCGATGCACTCAAGGAAATGCTGGCATTCGAGAAGAAGGGGCTCCCGCATCTCGATCCGGGGGATCTGGATGTCCCCGAAGCGCAGGCTGAGGAAGTCCGCGAAGCTGGAGAAATCGAAATGATGATCAACCCCCTTGTCATAGATCCGTATCTTCTCCGAGGATTCCATGTCGTCGAAGACGGCCATCTTCTTTGAGCCCACCACGGTGAACTTCCTGATCTTATGGGGATCGAGCCAGCTCACATGGCAGTGGGCCAGGGCCCCGTCGGGAAAACGGAGGGTGAGGAAGACCACATCCTCCACCTCCCGCTGGAGGTAGCCCTGGCCAATCGCGCTGACCTCTACGGGGCGGGCATCGAGCAGGTACAAGATGACCGAGATGTCGTGGGGGGCAAAGCTGAGCAGGGCGTTTTCCTCTCGCCTTACTTGTCCCAAGTTAACCCGGGTGGAATAGATGTAATAGATCTGCCCCAGCTCTCCGACCTGAATGAGATCCTTCAGCCTTTTCACCGCCGGGTGATAGAGGAGGAGGTGGCCCACCATGAGGGTCTTTCCCTTTGCCTGGGCCAACTCGATGAGCTCTCGCGCCTCCTTTTTCTCCACGGCCAGGGGCTTCTCCACGAAGACATGTTTCCCTGCCTCCAGGGCCGCTTTTACCATGGGGAAGTGCTGGGTTGCGGGGGTGGCGATGGCAATTGCATCTAACCCTTCATCTCCCAAGAGATCCTCGTAGTGAGAGGTGAGGGAAAGATGGGGATAGGCAGAAGCGACCTTCTTCAGCCTCCCTTCATCTTTTTCGCAGGCCCATTTCACCTCGCATCCCTTGAGGGTCCAAAAGGTGCGGAGGATATTGGGACCCCAATATCCCAGGCCGACACACCCCAGACGCATCATGATCTACCCCCGCCTTTCTCAAAAAAAGAGGCGATGGCCTTGACCAAGGAGGGGATGGTGTACTCCCGGGGCTGGATCACTACCTTCAGGCCGTAGTCGCGGGCGGTGGCCGTTGTAATCGGGCCGATACAGGCGATGGCCGTATTCTCTCCCAGGGAATCGATTACCCCTCTGCCCATCCCCTCCATGAAATGATGGACCGTGGAGGAGCTGGCGAAAGTCACCACATCGATCTCCCCTCGTACCAGTCTCCCTCGGATCCGCCTGAAGTCCGTTGCCGCTTTTCCCGTCTGATAAGCCTCCACCACCTCTACCCTGGCCCCCCTTTGCCTCAGCCCTTTGGGCAGGAGGTCTCTGGCCTTTGCCGCCCGGGGAATCAAAATATGCTTGCCCTTCAGGGTTTCCCCCTGCAAGCCCTCCAGGAGGGCCTCTGCCCGAAACTCGGAGGGGACGAGATCCGGCTCCAGGCCATGTCCCCTCAACTCGGAAGCGGTGGCTGGCCCAATTGCCCCCAAGCGGATCCCCTTCAAGTCGCGAGAATCCTTGCCCATCGCCTCCAGGCGTTCCCAAAAAAAGCCCACCCCATGCACGCTGGTAAAGATTACCCAATCATACGTTTCGATCTGCCCTATGGCCTGATCCAGCTTCTGATAATCGGAGGCAGGCTGAATCTGGATCACGGGAAGCGGGATGGCCTCTGCCCCCTGGGCCTCCAGGAGTTCGATCAAGGTGCTGGCCTGCTCGCGCGCTCGGGTCACCACGATCCGTTTTCCGAAGAGGGGCTTGCACTCAAACCAGTTGAGGATCGGCCGCAGACGGACGACCTCTCCCACCACCAGGATGACCGGAGGGGAAAAATGGGCCTCCTTGGCTCGCCGGGCAATATCCCTCAGGCTTCCGACGATCGTCTCTTGCTGGGGTAAGGTCCCCCAGCGTATGAGGGCCACCGGGGTCTTCGGGTCCCGGCCCTCCTGGATGAGCCTCTCGGCGATCGATCTGAGTTGGCCGTAGCCCATGAGAAAGACCAGGGTCCCTAGGCCGGTGGCGATCTTTTCCCAAGGGATTCGAGAGGATTCTCGGCTGGCGTCCTCATGCCCGGAAATGAAAGCTACGGTGGAGGTATAGCCGCGATGGGTAAGGGGGATGCCGGCATAGGCGGGTACCGCAATCGCCGAGCTGACCCCGGGGATGACCTCAAAAGGGATGCCGGCCTTGGTCAAATCCTCTGCCTCCTCTCCCCCGCGACCGAAGAGGAAGGGGTCCCCCCCTTTCAATCTCACTACCCGCATCCCCCTTCTTGCGCGGTCCGCGAGCAGGGCAGAGATCTCTTCCTGCTCCAGGGCATGCTGCCCCCCCTTTTTCCCCGCATAGATCAGCTCGACCCCCGGGGGGGCATATTGCAACAGCCGTTCGTTGACCAGGTGATCGTAGATGACCACCTCGGCCCGCCTGAGACACTCCATACCCTTCAGGGTGAAGAGTCCGGGATCCCCCGGTCCGCCTCCTACCAAGGAGACGAATCCCATATTGGCCTTTTCCTCAGCCTTCTTCTTTGCCTTTTCCAAAGCTCTCCCCTTGCAGGATATCCTTGGCCTGCGGCCAGAGGCGGTCCGCCAACTCATTCCCCAATGCCTCTGCCTCCTCAAGTGGGCCGGTGAGGTCTCCCCGGACCAGCCGGGTGCCGTCCGGGGTGGAGATCATCCCCCAGAGATGGAGGCAAGGTCCTTCGACCTGGCCGAGCGCGCCGATGGGGACCTGGCAACCTCCCCCCAATCCCCTCAGGAAGGCCCGTTCTGCCAGTACCGCGCAGGCGGCATCCTCGTCATTCAGGGCCCGGATTGCCTCCCTCAGTCCTTCGTCCTCCTCCCTCACCTCTACCCCCAGGGCGCCCTGGCCCGCAGCGGGCAAGCAGATCTCGGGTGGCAGATATTGGGTGATCAGGTCCGGAACCCCGAGCCGATGAAGGCCCGCGGCCGCAAGCATGATAGCATCGAATCCTTCGGAGGTCAATTTGCGGACCCGAGTCTCCAGGTTGCCTCGTAAGGGCTTGACCTGAAGATCGTGCCGGAAGTGCCTGAGCTGAGCTTGCCTCCGGGTGCTGCTGGTCCCAATCATTGCCCCAGGAGGAAGCCCCTCCAGGTCCTGACCTTCCCGCGAGAGCAGGCAGTCGCGGGGGTCTTCCCGCAGGGTGATGGCCCCCAGGCAGAGGCCGGCGGGAAGGTTAGTGGGGAGGTCCTTCATACTATGCACAGCCAAGTCGATCCGCCCTGAAAGCAAGGCCTCCTCGATCTCCTTGACGAAGAGGCCCTTGCCCCCAATCTGCGAAAAGGACGCATCCCTGAAGTAATCGCCCCTCGTCCGGATGCGTATCAGAGAGATCTGCCAATCCGGGTGGCCCCTTTGCAGCATCTCTGCCACTTGCTCTGATTGCCGGAGGGCCAGAGGACTGCCCCGGCTGCCCATGCGAATTTCCCCTCTGTGGGGCATCAGCCTTCCTTTCCAAATCGGCGAGGAGATATCGGACGACGGGAAATGGGAACGACTCCCAAGAGAGGGATCGGGTCAGGCAGGGAGGTCCGGCGAAGAGAGGACGACTCGGGCGGGGCAAAGGGGATAACCTTCATACCGCCATCAGGTAAGCCCAGACCCGATCAGGTAGGGATTCAAGATCTGTTTCCCGCACCAGGGTCAAAAGGTCGGGATCTCCGGTTCTTTCCAAGATAGATCGCCTCCTCTTCGGATCTTTCACCTCTTCGAGAATGCGAGGCCGCAAACTGGTTAAGACCTCCAACAGCACCTCAAATTCCCTGCCAAATCGCCCTTCCAGATCTCTTCGGATCCTCTTCGCCAAGGCGGGGCTCTTGCCCGCAGTCGAGATGCTCACCAGGAGATCGCCCCGACGAAAGTAAGAGGGGACCAGGAAATCGCAGGCCTCAGCGGAATCGGCGATATTGGCCAGGACCCCTTGCTCCTTGGCCTCCTTCCAGATCTGCTTCTGCAGTCGGCGGTCATTGGTCGCCACCACGCAGAGGAAGGCGCCCCTCAGGTCTCCCCTTCGGTATCTCCGGGGGAGGTGGTGAATGAGCTCGGTTGTGGCCATCGCCGCGAGCCTCGGGGTCACGTTGGGACTCACCAGAATCACCAGTCCCCCCGCCTCCAGAAGGGAAGCCACCTTTCTCTCGGCCACCGCTCCCCCCCCGATGACCAAACACCGCCTTTGGGAAAGGTTCATCATCATGGGATAGTAAATGGACATCTTTCCTTTCCCCCGATCCCTACCTTCCCGTCCCCGCCTCCACCCTCACCAGCTCCACCCCTGCTTCCGTGAGCATGGTCGTGGCCAGCTCATCCGGGTAATCCCCAGAATAGAGGATCTGACAAATGCCGGTGTTGATGACCATCTTGGCACAGAGGGAGCAGGGTTGATGGGTGCAATAGAGCATGGCCCCTTTGATGGCTACCCCGTAAAGGGCCGCCTGGAGGATGGCGTTCTGCTCCGCGTGAATTCCCCGGCAGATCTCATGCCTCTCTCCTGAAGGAACCCCCAGGTTCTCTCGCAGGCAGCCGACATCGAGGCAGTGAGGCAGGCCGGAAGGGGCTCCGTTATAGCCCGTAGCCAAAATGCGCTTGTCCTTCACGATCAGGGCCCCCACCTGCCTGCGGAGACAGGTCGATCTCTTGGCCACCAAGCGGGTAATCTCCAAAAAATACTCTTGCCAGATAGGCCTCATCGATTAGGCCTCCTCCTCTTTTCCATCCTTCAGCCGACCTGGATAGATCGGAAATTGGGAACATAGTTCCTTCACCCGTGCTGCGATCTTCGCCCGGGCCTTTTCCTCTCCCGAATCCTGCAAGGCCCCATGGATCAGTTGGGCCACCTCGGCCATCTCTCCCTCTCTCATGCCCCGCGTCGTGAGGGTGGGGGTGCCGAGGCGGATCCCCGAGGCGACGCGCGGGGGACGCGGATCAAAGGGAATGGCGTTGCGGTTAACCGTAATACCCAACCGCTCCAGAGCCTCTTCTGCCCACCGACCCGTGATCCCCTGGGGGGTTAGATCCAGCAGCAGGAGGTGGTTATCGGTTCCCCCGGAGACCAGGCGGAATCCCACGCGCTCCAAAGCCTCGCCCAAAATTCGGGCGTTGGCGACCGTCTGCTGTTGATAGGCTCGAAACTCGGACGACATGGCCTCCTTGAAGGCCACCGCCTTGGCAGCAATAATATGCATGAGGGGACCTCCCTGGATCCGGGGGAAGATCCCCTCGTCCAGCCGCCTGGCATGCTCGGCGGAGGCCATGATCATCCCCCCGCGAGGACCCCGGAGGGTCTTGTGGGTGGTGGTGGTGATGAAGTGGGCAAAGGGGACCGGACTGGGATGGACCCCGGCCGCGACTAGGCCCGCGATATGGGCGATATCTGCCAGCAAATAGGCCCCAACCTCTTCTGCTACCTCTCGAAAGGCGGAGAAATCAAGGGTTCGCGGATAGGCGGAGGCCCCGGCGATCACCACCTTCGGCCGGTGCTCCCGGGCCATTCGCGTCACCTCCTGCATGTCGATCTGCTCCCTCTCTCGGTCTACCCCATAAAAAAAGGGTGAAAAAAGCTGGCCGCTGAAGCTCTTTGGGCTTCCGTGGGAGAGATGGCCGCCGTGGGAGAGGTCCATGCCCAAGAGCACATCCCCCGGTTGCATCACGGAGAGGAGGACGCCCATGTTAGCCTGGGTGCCTGAATGCGGTTGGACATTGACATACTCGGCCCCAAAGAGGGATTTGGCCCTCTCTATGGCCAGCCTCTCGACCTCGTCGACAAAGGTGCATCCACCATAATACCGGCGACCTGGGTATCCCTCGGCATACTTGTTGGTCAGGGGACATCCAGCTGCCTCCAACACGGCCTCACTGGCAAGGTTTTCCGAGGCGATGAGGTCTAAGTGGCCAGCCTGCCTTTCTGTATCCAGGCGGATGGCCCGGGCTATCTCAGGATCCACATGGGACAACCTATCCACAGAGCCTCTCCTCCCATTCCCTGATCTTCTCCAACCGGCGCGCATGCCGACCGCCGAGGAATTCGGTCTCCAACCAAACCGTCACCATCTCCAGGGCCAGTCCCTTCCCCAATACCCTACCTCCCAGCACTAGGATATTCGCATCGTTATGCTCGCGACTCAGGCGTGTGGTGTAGAGATCATGGCAGAGGGCAGCCCGGATTCCAGGCTGCTTATTGGCCACGATGGACATGCCGATACCCGTGCCACACACTAAAATACCACGATCGGCCTTTCCCTGGGAGACGGCAGAGGCAACCGCCATGCCAAAATCGGGGTAGTCCACCGAGGCCTCATTGCCGGTCCCAACATCCTCAATCTGGTGGCCCAATTCGGCCAGCAGGGGCTTGATCGCCTCCTTTAATTCCCAACCCCCATGGTCGGCTCCTATCACGATTTTGAAGCACCCGCTCGCCGGCCGGGAGGGGCCTTCCCGATCGATCGGTTTCTTATTCATTCATCTTGGCTCACGAAGTTCAAGGCAAGCTGCGGGGACGACGCTCTCCCTGTGCTTCTAAGAGCCTGCCTCCTTTGCAGAGGGTAAATGGTTGCGAATCTTCTCCAGCAGCCCGGACATGGACTCTTCAATCCGGGAGAGGCAGTTGCGGTAATCTTCCTCATCTCCCCCAAAGGGATCCTGAATCTCCGACCCCCCATTGCGGGCAAATCCTCGCAGCAAGAAGAGCTTTTCCTTGGTCTGGGGGTGGAGGGATGCGATCAGGGCGAGTTGGTATGGGTCCATCACCAGTATGAGGTCGGCCTGCTCAGCCAGGAAGCGATCCAACTGCCGCCCTCGGTGTTGTGAGAGGTCGATTCCGCGGCACGCCAGGAGCGCCTGAGCCATCGGGGGCGCCTCTTCTTCTGCCAGGGCGTGGATCCCCGCAGAGGAGACCTCAACCCCGCTCAGGCCTTCCCTCTTTAGACTATCCCTCAGGATGGCCTCGGCCATGGGGCTCCGACAGATGTTTCCCGTGCAGACGAAGAGCACCTTCATTGCTGAAAAGAATGAAACGGGTGGCTACTAATCCATCCCGGGGTGGCGGGAGACAGGGGTATTGGTATAGACCACGATTTCCTCCCCGTTGAAAGTCCGAACCTGCTTGTAGATGGTATTCCGGCGGGCTGAGCCGGGGGAGGCCGTGGGCCCTCTTGCCCCCGGGCTGTTGCCTTTCTTTCGGGGGGTTCCGACCAAATGAGATTCGAGGGAGGAATCGTAGAGGGCCAACACCCTCTGGACATAGGCCCTGGTTTCGGGGTAGGGGGGGACGGATTGATAGCGGAGGACCGCATTTTCTCCTGCGTTATAAGCGGCCAGGGCCAAGATCAAGTCTCCATCAAAGAGATCCAAGAGATATCGCAGGTATCTCACCCCGCCACGGATGTTCTCCTTGGGGTCAAAGGGGTTGGCCACCCTGAGGTCCTGTGCGGTTTCCGGCATCAGCTGCATGAGTCCCTGGGCGCCCTTCACCGAGACGGCCATGGGATTGAAGCCCGATTCTACTCGGATGACGGAACGGATCAGGGTCGGGTCCATCTGGTACTGATTCGAGATGGCCTGGATGTCCTGGTCATATTTGGTGATGCAGCGGGAGAGCAGGGGAGAAAAGGTCCTCCGTTCTACCAGCTTGTATCGGGGATCCGTGGGGACATTGGTGAAATGGTGGACCCCGTATTCATCGGTGTAGGCGTAGAGGGCAGCAGGCAGGTTGCCCGGCAGGGCCAAGACGACCCCCAGAAGGGAAACCAAGAGGCTGATGGAGTTGAAGGGTGAGATTCTTTTGCCGCTCATAGTGGATGTCGAATTTAGGGCGCCATTCTTATCCCCTTTGGGCCGATTTGTCAAGGGAATTGATGAATTCCCTTGCGCCCCCTTCCCCATAGGCTATAATGCCAGGGACCGTACAGGAGAGGAGGGCCTTGATGGAAGAGAGGGTAGGCGAACTCTTTGCTGGATTGATGCAGATTATGGAACGGCTGAGGGGAGAAAAGGGCTGTCCCTGGGATCGGGAACAGACCCACGAATCCCTGAAGCCTTTTCTGATCGAAGAGGCCTATGAGGTCTTGGAGGCCATGGAGGCCAATGACGGGGAAAAGTTCCAGGAAGAGTTGGGCGACCTCTTATTTCAGATCATTTTTCATGCCCAGATCAGCGCAGAACAAGGCGCATTTACCATGGAGCAGTTGTTGGAGAAGATCAGTGAGAAGATGATCCGCCGCCACCCTCATGTTTTTTCCAATGCCGCAGTAGCGGATGCCCAGGAAGTCCTCTTCAACTGGGAGGAGATCAAGAGGAAGGAAAAAGGAGGGAACAAGGCCGGCTCGGCCCTCGATGGAATTCCCCGCGAGCTCCCTGCCCTGTTGCGTGCCCACCGCCTCCAGGATCGGGCTTCACGGTTAGGGTTCGACTGGCCCGATGCCGAGGGTGCGTATGAAAAGGCCGAGGAAGAGATGACCGAATTGAAATCGGCCCTGGAAAAGGGGGATCGGAGACAGATGGAGGAGGAATTGGGGGATCTCCTCTTCTCCCTGGTCAACATCGCCCGCTTCATCGAGGCGAACCCGGAGGAGGCCCTGCGCAGAGCGATCGCGCGCTTCATTCAACGCTTTCACCACATCGAGGAGGGATTCAAGGAGCAGGGACGAGAGATCCAAAAGGGGGATATGGAAGAGATGGAGCGACTGTGGCAGGAGGCGAAGGAGAGGGAGCGGGCCAAGAGGGCATAGGCAGTGCGATGCCGGGACGATTCTTGCGCTTTGAGGGTTCTCACAGCTTGCTGGGCGGGCTTCGAGACGAAAGGGGAGAGCAGAGGGAAGCTCCCCCTCGATGAGAGCAGGACAGGCAACCTCCCGGCACAGATCGGCCCCGGAGAGTCCACAATTTCGTCTTTACGCCCCCTTTCCTTTTGTGCTATATTTTAACTCACTCCCCTGGGTATCCCTCCGGAGTTCTTGGATGGCAAAGGAGACAGGGGTCGATCAGAGAGATGGTGGCTCGATTCCGAATTGAAGCAGCGCCCCCCCTGGGGCCTTGCTTGCCCTTTTTATCTCATTATCTCGCTTATGGAAAAGGAGGGTTTCATGCGAAGGGGCGGCATACTTGCGATTGCAGTTCTATTATTGGCAGGAATCCCCGCATTGGCAGCGGATCGGACCCTGGTCATCGACAACTTCTCCGGCAAGGTGGATTCCAAGGGAATCCCCCTCGGCTGGGAGCTCAAGGAGAACACCGGAAAGGCGGACTTCAAGGTAGAGTGCGAAAGGGGCAATTATTTCTTCCACCTCCGTAGCGAGGATACCTCTTGGACCCTGGTCAAGTCAGTGAATTTTGATATCCGGGAATATCCCATCCTGACCTGGCGCTGGAAGCTGACCAAACTCCCCAAGGGAGGGGATGTCCGGAAGAAGGAGACGGATGATCAGGCGGGCCAACTGTATGTTCAATTCCCCCGGTTTCCCGAACAGGTGAGAAGCCAGATTATCGGCTATGTCTGGGATGCCTCAACCCCCAAAGGCACTGTTTTGGACAGCCCCTCGGCCAACCCTCCTCCCACCAAGATCGTGGTCCTGCAAGGTGGAGAAGAGAAGCTGGGCCAATGGATCACCGAAAAGCGCAACGTCTATGAGGACTACAAGAACCTGTTTGGCGAAGAGATTCCCCCCAAGGTGAAGAGGGTCTCCCTGTGGATCAACACCCAGCACACCAAATCCTCAGCGGAGTGCTTTTTTGACGATATTGTTTTTCAGAAAGCCCATTGAAAATGGGTGATGGAGACGAATCTTGGCATTCATGCGGGCTCTCACGCTCTTTTCGGTGACCACTGCCGCTCTCTCCCAGGCAGGACTTCCATTTCGGTCACTGGAGGATCTTCGCCAGGGCAGCGCCCTCTATCACGATTTCACCAATCGCCTCCTAATGGAGCGAGGATACGAGGCGCCATTGCTCTCTGCCCAGGAGGCGGGCGGGAGGTTGGCAGAGATCGCCTCCGAGCATGATTTTACCCTTTATGAGTACTTCCAGACCGATATCGCGGGCCACAGTCAGGATTATGAGAAGATGCCGAGAGGAGATTGAAAAGATGGATGCCTTCGTCGACTCGGCCCTGGCCCACCTCGACCTGGAGCATACCGTTTTGCTCCTCGCCAGCGATCACGGGAATATAGAAGATGTCAGCATCCCCGGCCATACCTCCAACCTTACTCCCACGGTCCTGTGGGGAAAGGGAAGGGAAGCCGTGGGGTCAGCGATTACCTCCATTGCGGATACAGCGCCCGCACTCATTCGATTCCTCACGGGCGATTCAGGGACAGGAAATTAGCCCCGTGAGCCAGAAGATCTTCATCCATCTGCCCTATGCGGAATTGATTCAGCGCCTGGAGACATTAGCCAGGGAACGGCTCTGCCCCGAGATCTATCTTCCCGCCCATGTGCTGGAGGAGGTTCCCCTCTCCTCCCTGGAGGCGCTGGCCGCCTCCTTAGAGGAATATCGGCTACCGTGTACCATCCATGGGCCGTTCCTGGATTTGAATGCCGGGTCGCGGGATGAACGCATCCGGGAGGTCACTCTGGCCCGTTACGCCCAGGCCTTTGCCGCGGCCCGTCTATTCAAGCCCCTGCAGATGGTGCTTCATCCCGGCTATGATCGCTGGCACTATGGAGACGCCGAGGATGAGGAGCGGTGGTTGGAGCAGAGCATGAGAAGCTGGGAGTGGGCCCTAAAGGAGACCCAGGCCCAGGGCCTCACCCTGGCCCTGGAGAATGTCTTTGAGCATCGGCCACAGATCTTGGCCAGATTGCTGCAGCGAATGAATGAGGGGCGTTTGCGAGCCTGTTTTGACATCGGCCATTGCCATCTCTTCTCCGCTTGCCCGGTCGGCGAGTGGATCGGCGAGCTTGCCCCCTTTCTGGTCGAGGTCCACCTCCACGACAACCTGGGGGTGGACGATGACCACCTTGGCATTGGGGAAGGGAAGATCGACTTTCCGACCCTCTTCCAGCACCTTGAGGGGAATGGAGTCAGTCCTCATCTTACGATTGAGGCCTTTAATGAGAGTCGGGTGCGCATGAGCCTGCAGGCTCTGCAGAGGTATGGGCATGGACAGGAAAGATAAGCAGGGACGGGTCCTAATCCCTCTTCTCCTCCTTGGGCTCTCGCTTCTCTTCCCGGGCCCGGGAATGGCGGAAGAAGGCCCCTTCGTTTCGGTGGTGCGGATCGAGGGAATCATCTCCGCACACACCTCCGAATTCATGATCTCCGCCATCCATCAAGCCCAGAGGGAAGGAGCAGAGGCCCTGGTGATCGAACTGGATACCCCGGGAGGTCTGGATATCTCCATGCGGGAGATCCTCAAGGAGATGCTGGGTTCTCCCACGCCCATTGTCGTCTATGTCTCTCCCAGCGGGGCCCGGGCGGCCTCGGCCGGGGTCTTTATCACCATCGCGGCCCATGTGGCGGCCATGGCACCCGGAACCAATATCGGGGCTGCTCATCCGGTGAGCATGGGCGGCGAGAAGATGGATAAGGAGATGTCCAAGAAGGTAGTCAACGACGCCGCGGCCTATCTGCGATCGATCTCGGAGCAGAGGGGACGCAATGCCAAATGGGCGGAGGAGGCTGTGCGAAGATCGGTCTCGGCGACGGAGAAGGAGGCCCTGAACCTCCGCATCATCGACCTCGTCTCCCCCTCTCTGGAGGATCTCCTGAGCAAGATTGATGGCCGGACGGTGAAGACCCCGAAAGGGACGGTCACCCTTCATACCAAGGGGATTCCGGTCAAGCGGGTGGAGATGGGCTTCCGGGACAAGGTATTGAAGGTCATCTCCGACCCCACCATCGCCTATATCTTTTTGATTCTGGGATTCTATGGACTCTTCTTCGAGCTCTCCAACCCGGGCTCCATCTTGCCCGGTATCGTGGGGGGTATTTTCCTCATCTTGGCCTTCTTCGCCTTCCAGAGTCTCCCGGTGAACTATGCGGGACTCCTCCTCATCCTCTTTGCCATGATCCTGTTTCTCGCGGAGGTCAAAGTGATGTCTCACGGCCTGCTGACGACAGGAGGGATTATCTCCATGATCCTCGGATCCCTCATGCTGGTGGATTCCCCCACCCCCTCCCTGCGCATTTCGAGGACGGTCATCCTGGTGGCGGTCCTGGTCACGACCGGCTTCTTCGTCTTTGTGGTGACCAAAGGCCTTCATATCCAGATGAAGAAGCCCACCACGGGCAGAGAGGGGTTGGTAGGAGAAATTGGAGTGGTCCGCTCCCGGATCGATCCTGAAGGCCAGATTACTGTCCGGGGCGAGATTTGGATGGCATTTTGCGAAGAGACCCTGGAGGCGGGGGAGAAGGTCCGGGTGCTCGAGGTGGTGGGCTTGAAAGTGAAAGTGGAAAAGGTTGGATGAAATGCATCTCCCCAGGGCAGTCCGGGCAGCCGGCTCCCGAATTGGCGAGCGAATAGAATGGATCAAAACGCCTTACGTTTGGAGATTTCCCCCACGCTGCGGGGGAGAGTTTCCAATAGCCGAAGGGGCTGTTTTTCCGGCTCAATCCTTTTGAGGGCCATCCACTCCCCGCTTCGGGGAAGAGGCAATTCTGCCAGTGAACCTTTGCCAGGAGGTGGACCGTGTTAATGGGATCGTCGATCGTCTATTTGTTCCTCATCTTTATGGGAATCCTCATCCTGGGGCAAGCGATCCGTGTGCTCCGGGAATACGAGCGAGGCGTCATCTTCCGGTTGGGCAGGTTGGTGGGAGCCAAGGGTCCGGGCCTTATCCTCCTCATCCCCGTCATCGATAAGATGGTGAAGGTGAGCCTGCGCACTGTGGCCATGGATATCCCCTCCCAGGATATCATCTCCCGGGACAACGTCTCCCTCAAGGTCAATGCGGTCCTCTATTTTCGCGTCATTGATCCACAGAAAGCCATCGTGGAGATCGAAGATTACCTCTATGCGACCTCCCAGATTGCCCAGACGACCCTTCGCTCCGTGCTGGGTCAATCCGAGATGGATGAGTTGCTGGCTTCCCGGGACAAGCTCAATCAACTGCTGCAACAGATTATCGATCAGCATACCGATCCCTGGGGGGTGAAAGTCAGCGCGGTGGAGGTCAAGGTTGTGGATCTTCCCCCCGAGATGCAGCGGGCGATGGCCAAGCAAGCGGAGGCGGAGCGGGAGAAGCGAGCGAAGATCATCCATGCCGAGGGCGAACTGATGGCCTCAGTGAAACTCGCCCAGGCGGCCAAGATCATTGCTTCCGAGCCCCAGACCCTGCAGCTTCGATATCTGCAAACCCTCAGTGAGATAGCCACGGAAAAGAACTCCACCATCGTCTTCCCTGTGCCCATCGATCTGATCACGCCCTTCCTAGACATGGCTCGGGAGAAGAGTGGAGAGGCAAAATGACGGCAAAGCAGCGGAAGTTGAAGGCGGGAGCCTTCCATCTCCAAGATCTACCGGCACATCGCTTGGTGGAGGGAGCCGAATCCAAGCTGCTATTCGGAGAGAAAGTGATGCTTTCCTTCATCGAGATCGCCCCCCATACCCATTTCCCTCGCCATCGCCATCCGGAGGAGCAGTTCATGGTGGTGTTGGAGGGCGAGGTCGATGAGATCATCGGCGACCAGACCATTCGCCTGCGCAAGGGGGATGTGTGCTATCTGCCCTCTGATGTCGAGCATGGGGGCTACACCTATGAATCCTCTTGCCGGGCCATTGACATCTTCAGCCCACCCCGGGGGGACTACCGTGCCATGGTAAAGCAGGGGGGCAAGTAGCAGGGAGATCAATATAAGGGAATGCTCCGCCATCTGGAATGGAGGTTAAGAGGTTAAAGGGAAATGGTTATGCGCTCTCCGAGAACGATCCTGTTGGTCCTTTTGGTCGTGCTGGCCTTCCTATGGTTAGGCAGCGAATGGGTCCAGGGGGCCGATGAGGGATGGCTCACACCTGGAAAGAGCTTCCCCAAGCAAAGGCAGAGAAGGGAAAAGTCTTGACGGTGAAGGCCAAGACCAAGAAGGGGATCGTCTGTGTTTTGGTGAACACCGGCAAAAAGGATTTCGACTGGGATCTGGCCAACAATAGAAAGATGTCCCTCGATCCCTTTCAGTATGCCACCCCGGAGAAGCCGAGCTTTACGGTCAAGGTGGATCGCTGCGACGACCCGGAAGGCAAGCTCTGGTATTCTTATGGGACGAAATAGGTGGGGAGGCCCCGGCCCATGGTGGGGAAGAGGCACCCTGTTTTGGAAGGACGACGGAGAGGGCCTTCGGGCCCTGACCATTAAGCACCCCTCCGAATGGGGCGGCCACCTCCAGGAGGTGTGGAGATGGGATTCGGCTGGGAAGGCAAGACGATCTTGATCATCGGGGATGTGGTGCTGGATATCTATCGACGAGGCCGGGTCATCCGCCTCTCTCCGGAGGCGCCGGTGCCCGTCATTCTGAATCCGGCGGAGGAGTTCTGCCTGGGGGGCGCCGCCAATATTGCCCGCAACATCTCCGCTTTGGAGGGTAAAGCAATCCTGGCCGCCTGCGTCGGCCAAGACCCCGAGGGTTCTCGCCTGGCGGAGATGGCGGAGGAGGCAGGGATTGCCTGCTCCTTCTTTCACGAGGTGCACAAGCCCACCACCACCAAGACGCGTATTGTAGGGATGCCGGCCCATCAGCAGATCTGCCGCATCGACCATGAGGATGTCGCCCCGATCGGCGAGGAATCCCGGCAGCGTCTTTTGGAGTCAGCCAGGAGGCTGGCGGAGCAAGCCGACCTCATCATCGTCTCCGATTATCGCAAGGGCATGATCTTCCCCGGACTGGTTGCCGAGCTGGCAAGGTCCGACCGCAAGGTCATCGTGGACCCCAAGGGATCTGATATCTCCCTGTATCGGGGGGCCTGGGCGATCATCCCCAATTGGGCGGAGGCCGAGGAACTGGTGGGGATTACCAATGGTGGAAATATTGATTGGGTGGGCAAGAGCCTCTGCTCCGCCTCGGGCTGTGAGTGGGTCATTGTGACCCGGCACGGGGAGGGTGCCTCGGTTTACAGTCACGCGCTGATTGAACACATTGGTCCCCAGGCCAAGGAGGTGTTGGACCCGACCGGGGCGGGGGATACCTTCACGGCCGTCTTTGCCCTGGGGATTGCCGCGGGAATGGGTGGGGCTGAGGCAGCCAGGATCGCTAACCGGGCGGCAGGCATGGTGGTGGGCAAAATGGGCACGGCCTTTGTGGGATTGGAGGAGCTCAGGGGGGATTAGGGTGGTTTTTGTCTTTCCTCCTCGCTGGGCCTGCAAAACCACTCGACAAGCCGCACTCCATTTAGTATAATGCCGCCCTTCCCCAATAAGTTTTTTGCTCCTTATCCTGAGGGAGGGCGCAGAGGGACTGACCACACGGCCCTGCCCGGGAGGAGGGGATGGGGAACGGGAAAGGCTTTGGGGGGATAGCTCAGTCGGGAGAGCGCTGCTTTCGCAAGGCAGAGGTCGGGGGTTCGAATCCCCTTCCCTCCACCAATGGTCATTTCAGCCCCTGGCGGCCACGTGCCACCAGGGGCTTTTTTTATGTGTTGTATTCCCTTCCCTCCAGGCGGATATCGAGCAGGCGGTCTGATTTGCCCTGAATGGCCGGTAATCTCTCTATTAGATGTTGAGCGAAATGAGCTAACGGCTGCTCTTCCTTTGTTTACCATTCCTTGATCTTGCTGAGCACTTCTTGGCCCGGCATCGGCCGGATCTGATTTGAACATCGGGGCCTGCGGGCGGTTCTGAAGATTTGATTTATAGCAGCCGCCCATTCTTTTCTTTACTTGAATGAATAAGGTACCTTCAGCCCCGCCCGGGTTACAACTCGATGTCGGCGCGCACAGCCAGGCGAAAACCCTTGACAAGCTTGTCAAGGGTTGAGCCGCGAGCACGCCGACTAAAATTTTTGACATATTCGAAATCCTTTACTGCTCACTGAAGGAATCGTGATTGTAACTGTGAACAGGTTTAGCACCAAGTTCTAGCAGATTGGCATTGGCGCTGTCCTCAAAAGTATAAAGCCGCTTACCCCATAAAGCGATTTCGCGGCAGAATTGTTCGGTCTTGCCGCCGGGCTCAGCGTATGCAACGAAAACTGCATCGGCAAGTGCGGCTACAAAGCGATTCCTTAAAATGGCAATATCGACCGTAATGCGACGTTGTTTTGAAGCAAAGGGCGAAAGCAATAATAGGCGTCCATCCGCAAGCGGCTGCTTAAATTCTCCGCGCAGGCGCATTCCTTCAATGCTTCGGGCCGGACACACAAGAACAGACTGTTTTCCCCGGAGTAGAATGTTCAGGCACTCTCTCTCCATGGGTGAGTGAAAGCCCCCAATCACCGTGGTCCCCGCCTCACGCCATTGCTTCGCCAGATCATAGGTTTGAAGAATAAGGTTGCCTGGACATTTGACTGAACACATCAGCGCCAGAGGTTTGTGTTGCAAGAGATCAAGATTACCCAGGGCGGCAACGTTCTCTAGAACTTGGCTGTCGAGACAACGCCGCAGTTGTGATGGATAGTGAGTATCGCCCTGTTTAAGGCAAACGATTTCCATGCAGATTAGCCTACTTGAACCATGAGCCTATTCTTAGCATCTTATTAGCATGGGGTGCTAATATTGCGCTTATAGAATTGCGGGGTAAAGGAAAAATTTGGACTTGCTGGCCAACTTGAGGGCAATCAATTTTTGCCTGTCCCTTTGCTCTGGCCAGCCGGTAATATTTGCGTGAAGAGGATGGGAAGTGGGGTCCGGCTCCAGTTTTAATTCCCGATCTGCGCTTGAAACATCCGAGGCCAGAATATCCGCCCGGCCGACTAACGGCTTATTCCGAGGGACGGCCACGTTCTGGTCCCCCAGTTCCCATATTCTCTCTTCACGGAGTCCTGAGGAGCGGTAAACCGAAATCCTCAGATTGGACGGGGGCATGAAAGCGTTGTGCCGAACGCTTCCGTCGGATCGCCTATAGGAATTCTCATCCAGCACATACCGCGTCAATCGCTCGGTCGGAAGTATCGTGTCCAATGTTTACCTCTATGAGGGAAACAGCCGCCGGATACTATCGATAATAATACGAGGAATCGACTCGGTGAAATTCTCGGTTCCATGTATTTCGCTGCCGGGGCCAAAAATCCCCGCATAGGCAATGGTGTTGTTGCCGCTGACGCTCAGAACAAACGTAAATTGATTTTCTTTATACCACTCTATGGCCATATCCCCTGTCGGCTCGGGAACGATCTCCGGAGGAGGAAGATACGTAGGCAACAGCTCGAGCAACTTCGCAGCTTCAAAGTATGCCTTCTCGGATATCGGCTCCGCGCCGTAACCATCCCAATTCGGCGATCTGCAATCCAGGAAAACGTCCATGAGAGAGGAACGGACACGGGAGATTTGCTGACCCGAGGCCGTTTCCAAATGCTGACGACGAATATTCTTAATAGAACCTTGAAGCATATTGGATTCGTCGCTAATCCCGTAGCTACTGGAGGTTGTCGTAATAAGAGGGTAATGAAGATTTATATATGCAACACTCATTTGCAAAGCTCCACGGTTTTTTCAGTGATACTCTCAAAAAATATTTTATTCTTAAAGCCACGCAGTTGATCGATGGTTTCCCAGATCTCTGTTGCGCCAACACTATGTTGGACTTCCCTGAAAACGTCTATATCCAAGATCACAGGAACCACATTGGATGCCTCCACAGGCTCGAGCGATTGGCTGATGATGGCTACGAAATCCAGAGACGGCTCGCGAATCACATTTCGCGTTAAAAAGCTGATTAATCCTTGAGGTAGGTTTTGCGGAATGGTTGGGGGAGCGGTCAAGTAATCGCTGAAATCCCGGATCGGCAATGGAATCTCAAGTCGGTTGATATAGCGTAACGCCACTCTCGTGACCAATTCAGGAGATGTCGCTCCCACATACAACTGCCAAAGGCGATGGGCCACCTTGCGCAAATTCTCCCAGGTCTCATAAGGTGTTAATCGACTGAATGTGAAGCCGTCCAAGCGGACCTGAACAACCTGTTTTTTATCAGAGGAAGTGCACAAATAGCCGTCGACGCCGGACGTTGTTTCCGACTTCATTGTTTTAAACTCGATTTTGCTTTCGAGGCGAATCCGCTCCCGCTTTTCAGGATACTCGTTCGCAACCAAGGCACAGACTGATTGCAGGGTCGATAGGTCTGTTTCAGGGCCAAGTTTTACCCTGATATCAACCAATGCCTCAGTAATCGGCGCTTTATCCAAATGTCTCGGAGCGACCATGTTCCTTAAGTTGATCTCAAACGATAACGAAAAACCATCAGAGGCAAGTACGGCTTCATCAACATTATATTCGCATATCTAACGTTTATCAACATAATCATCTTCTTTTATGTCCCTTCCCATCCGATACTTGATGTCGTAGTTGATGATTATGAAATGTGGTTGCGTCCTACTCGTCTTCATCATCGCGCCAACCGTCAAATCAATCTGACTTGCCAACCGCGCTGTTCAAGCTTTTGCTTCAACTCTTGGTTCAAATCTCCATTATCGCACTTAAATGTATTCATCTTCATTGCAAGACAAAGGAGGTGCGCCGGGCGGGTCATGGCGACGTAATGAAGCTTGAGGCGGGATTGTTGTGGCTCACTCGCCCCTATCCCCCCACAATTATTGCCACACAACCAAGGCAGCAATTGTTCAAGATTGTGTTTGATATAAAACGTCATTACTGTCCGGTTAAGGAATTTTGAATCGTGTGTAACACACTATCAAATATACGAATTTCGTACAAAACAGGATTTTTCGATTTGAATTTCTTCAACCCCTTTTCAGGCTACACTACTCCAAATTCACCATTTGGAGGTAGCCTCAATGAATTCGGGGAAGATTGTTTTTTCTCAACTGATGCATATCCTGCCACGGTACGAGTTCCACAAATGTGTGCAGCGTTACCAGGGCAACAGAAGGGTTCGAGACTTTTCGTGTTG
>JAZDMQ010000003.1:0-19947 GCA_043800755.1 bacterium
GAAAAGACCCCTAATCTCTTGCCGCTGGCCTTCAACTCTTGCAGAGTCCTCCTTACTTCCTGCGTTCTTGGATCGGACTCTATCACTGCCTTCAATCCGGTTCGGTATTCCTTCAACAATTCGAGTCCCAAGAAGGCAGCCACCTCCGCAGGTATTCCCAGATGTCTCAGGGCCTCCTGTATGATCGGTTCCTCTTGAAAGAAATGCCCAATATATGGGTAATCGACCTCTTTATTCGCCCTGGTCCACGCCTCAATCACCTTTGGCGTATCGATTGAGATGCGATGATCTGCAAATAGTTTTCTAAACTCATCCTTTTCAAGCTCCATGACCTTCTGAAATGGATCCATAATCAAGGTGTTGCCTTGATCAAATACAACGGCTTCTGTCTTAATTCTCAACATTGTCTTCGTTCCTTTCCCCCCTATCGCCTGACCTCTCTGCCTCGCATCTAAGCCCTCACACTGTGTATTACGGGCTCGAACTCTCCACTTTTCGTCCGATGCAGGCCTTGGCCGCCTCAGGTGTGGTTTCTCAGCATCATCTCCGCAGGGTGGGGGTTCAGATAGAGCTGCCTCTTTAGATAGGGCTCGCCATATTTCCGGACATAGTGCTGGATCAGCACGATGGGGACGATGAGGGGCGCCAGGCTATCGTGGTAGGACTGGATCACCTCCGATAGCTCCTGCTTTTCGTCCGCCGACAATTGCCTCTTGAAGTAGCCCATCATGTGCTGCAGGACATTGGTGTTCTTCTTGACCGTGGCGATGAGGCCCAGGCCCTCCATCAGGAGTTTCAGGTATTCGGAGCGAAGCCGCTCCAGCCCATATTTTTTGCCTTGGGCCACCAGCTTTCCCAGCGAGGAGTAATGCCGGGGGCTGTGGGAGAGGATCAGGAGCTTGTGATCGGTATGAAAATCCACCAGATCTCGGAGAGAGCCCCCCCTTCCCTCGAATTCCCTCCACCGCTTGAAGGCAAAGATCCGCTCGATGAAGTTCTCCCGCAGGGTCGGGTCCTGAAGTCGACCGTCATCCTCCACCGGCATCAGGGGAAAGCGTTCAGTGAAGGCCCGCGCAAAGAGGCCTACCCCCCGATGGCTGGGCATCCCGGCCTCGGTATAGACCTTGACGCCCTTCAGGCCTGAACTCGGGGACCTGCTCTTGAAGATGAAACCGCAGAGCCCCTCCCTTTCCAGTTCCTTCACCCTTCTCCCCGCCCATTCGAGCATCCCCTGGGTATGGTCGATGGCCGTCCGGAGGGTAACCAGGCGAGGGGCCTCGGGGTCGCCCACCAGGCGCATCGCCTCTCTGGGGATCGGAAGGCCGTACTCCACCTCCGGGCAGACGGGCACCCACTCGAAATACCGTCCTAAGGTCTCGGTCAGGTATCTGTCCCACTTGTGCCCTCCATCGTAGCGGACCTTCTCCCCCAGCAAGCAGGAACTGATGCCTACTCTTGTCTTTTCCATCTCTGCCTTCTCAAGAGGTGCGTCCCTTCAGCCTAGCGGCAGACCATGGCTTCAACCAGATGGTTCGTGGTCAGGATGCGGCTTTGGACAAGACGGCCGGGCCTCAGGGGGGATCAGCCATCTATTGATGCCCAAGCCATAATGCTTCTTGTAGCGCAACAAGAACTCGCGGGAAAAGGATCGGCTGCCTTTCACGGTTTTGTCCACCACATACCGCTCTATTGAGGCTTCCAGGAACTGTTTCAAGAGCGGGATGGAGAGCTCAGCGAAGCTGATGTGCCAGGGCTCGTAGGCAAAGCCGCTCCTCGCTGGATCGTCGGTGTACACCTCAAGGAATCCATATCTGCTGGCGTTTTCTCTTAACCAGCGGGCCAAGCCTTCGAAGGGCCCTCCCTTCTCAAAGTACTTCCCCTGAAGAGGATCATCCTTTGGCTTTGGTCTTGCGGCGGCATCAATGACATCTGCCTCCGTGCCCCAGTGGTGCCTCGAGGTTCCGGGGATCGCACTATATTTCACAATTCTGGCAATCGCCTCTTCGGAAGACAGCCCCTCTGCAATATGGGCTTCGAACTTCCGATTCCATATCCTTCTCTGATGAGCAAAGTCCCGGTAGCTGGAGACGGCATCGATCTCGATCTGATCCCTCCTCGCCTCCCTTCTCATATCCGAGAAGGCCTCGAAGGCCAGTTTTCTCAATTTCAGGTGGGCACTGTCACCGCTGAGCGGAGGAGGCTCCTTTCCTACCAGTTCTTCCGTACTAACCGAGAGAGCCGCCTGATAGGGGAATCCACTGCGCACCCCTATGAATCCCTTGCCCAAGAGGGTCAAACTGCCGGCGGCGATGATCTTGATAAAATCTCTTCTCTCCATTGCTGTCTCCGAAGAGCCTTCGCTTTGACCTGGTATTTACTCCTCTCCCTTCCCCTTGTCAACCCGTTCCCCGGTCCAGCTCGGGTGAAGGACCTGAAGGCAAGGGTCGGGCCCCGATCCGTTGACCCGCGCCAAATCCCCTGCTATAATCCCGCAGGATCTCTTGCGGTTTTGCTCGTATGATCTACTGAAAAGGGGGAGTCGATGAAACGAATTACACGGGATCAGGCCAGGGTTTATGTGTTCGATCGCGCCCTTCCTCCCAAACTGCAAGTCGCCCCGGGAGAGCCATTCGTGGTGGAGACCGAGGACGCGGCCTCCGGATACCTGCGGGAGGAGGGAAAATCCCCCCTGGACCGTCCCCTCCTCGATACCTGGCCGCCCTCGGCTAATCCCGTAGGGGGCCCGATCTACGTCGAAGGGGTCAATCGAGGAGACCTGTTGGCCATCAAGGTTGAGGATATCCTGGTGGCCCAGGATCAAAGCTACACCTTTGCCGACCGCCGGGGGCCGGTTCACGACACCGCGAAGTGGGCCGAGGCGGCCCAGCCCTGGACCCATGTGCTGCGCCACGAGCCTGGGCCAAGCGGCACGATGCGGGATGGAAGGATCTGGTTCAACGAAAGGATCTCCTGGCCGGTTGCCCCTTTCATCGGCACCATCGCCGTGGCCCCAGAGCGGGAGGTGATCACCAGCATTTTTGGCCAGGGGATTGGCGGGGGGAATCTCGACTGCCAGGATGTCAAGCCAGGGAACACCTTCTTCGTCAATAGCCAGAATGACGGGGGGCTGCTCTTTGTGGGGGATGTCCATGCCTCCCAGGGAGACACGGAGTTCTCCAGCGTGGCCGCCGAGACCCGAGCGGAGGTCACCCTCTCAGTAAGGGTCATCCCGGGCAAGAAGATCCCCTACCCCCGGATCGAGACGCCCACCAGCCTGATTGCCTTGTACAATTCCCGGCCCCTCGAACACGCGGTGACCAAGGCCTTCTTCCATCTGCTGGAATGGCTGGTAGAGGAGCATGGCATGAGCCAGCGCGATGCCTACCTGCAGATCGCGGTGAACCCGGGGGTCAGGGTGCACATCTACCAGATGATTCCGGAGATGCCCCTCTTTTACACGGCGGGGGTGGAGTTTCCGAAAGATTGTATTTGAATCGCCGCAGATGCGGGTTGCCTGCTGGACCGAGGCCAGGGCCTGCCCCGCCGATTGCTTGCCCTCCAATAAGAAAGGCACCGGCGTCTCGCAGGATGAGATCCATCCGGTGCCTTTTCCTTTTCTAACCCCTGCCTCGCGCAGGGGCCTCTATCTCTTCTCCCGAAGCTCCTCCGCGGGTTGCGGCTGGCCCTGCGTCTTCACCCAAGCGTGATCCGGATCATCGTACTGGATGAGCTGGCGGGACCTTCCCCCCAAGAGCCATAGATAGTAGAGGCGATACCCCGGGGCAGCCACCACAGGGTGATAGCCTCCCGGCAGGCCAACCACCAGGTTGTCCCTCACCACCAGGGCCTCATCCAGCCCGCCCTCCGGGGTGTAAATCCTCTGCAGTCCGAAGCCTTGAGGCGGATCGAACCGGTAGAGGTAGATCTCCTCCATCTGGGTCTCGAGCGGAGGCCTCTCCTGATCGTGCTTGTGAGGCGGGTAGCTGGACCATTGGCCCGGGGCATTGTAGGTCTCCCCCACGATGAGCCGGCTGGCAGGCCGCTCCGGGGTGAGGATATCGTGGATCTCCCTCTGGAATCCCACCTCTCCCCGCTGGCTCACCTTCACCTCTTCTGCGGGGATGATATAGGGTTCCCGATCTTCATCGCTCCTGGCCCGACAGAGGGCGATCTCCACCTCCCCGATGGCCGTGAGCTTAAAGGCACATCCACGCGGCAGGTAGGCGGCGGTGGCTGGCCCATCGAAGACATTCTTGCGCCGGCCCAGAAATTCCCATTTCTGCCCCCTGGCCTCCAGGTGGGCCATCCCCCCCAGGATGACTAGCAAGATTTCATCCTCCCCGGTCCTTGCCCGATAATTCTGAAAGGGAGACAGCTGCAGGATCCCGAACTCCAGGTGCTGCATCCCGGTCTTTCCCCGGCGGATGAGGGCGGTGTAGCCTTCCTTGGGCGAATAGAACACTCGTAGCTTCATCGGCATGGACGACTCCTCAGATCACTTTGTTCAGTGAGTACTCAATGATCCCCTCTGCGCCGGCGGCCCGCAGCTTGGGGATGATCTCCCGTACCACCTTCTCTGCCACCACCGTCTCCACCGCAAACCAGTCCTTCTGATACAAATTGGAGATGGTGGGGGCGTTGAGGCTGGGCAGAATGGCCACCACCTGCTCCAGATCGGCAGCCGCGACATTCATCTTCAGCCCCACCAGCCCCTCGGCCTGCAGGGCCCCCTGCAGCAGCAGGGCAATCTGCTCGATTTTCGCACGCTTCCAGGGATCCTTCCAGGCCTTCTTATTGGCGATGAGCTGGGGGTTCGATTGCATCAGCTCCTCGATGATGCGAAGGCCGTGGGCCTTGATGGTGCTCCCGGTCTCGGTCACCTCCACGATGGCATCGACTAATCCCTCTGCCGCCTTGGCCTCGGTGGCCCCCCAGGAGAACTCGACCTCCACCTTGATATGTCGGGAGGCAAAGTATTTCTTGGTGAACCTCACCAGCTCGGTGGCAATCTTCTTGCCCTTGAGGTCCTCGATCCTCTGGATGGGCGATTCGTTCTGCACCACCAATACCCAGCGGGAGGGCCGCAGGCTCACCTTGGAATAGATGAGATCGCTGACCACCGCCACCTCGGACTCGTTCTCCATGATCCAGTCCTTGCCGGTGATCCCCGCATCCAGGGTGCCGCTTTCCACATAGCGGGACATCTCCTGCGCCCGGATCAGGGTACAGGAGATTTCCTCGTCATCGATGCTGGGAAAATAGTTGCGGGGGTTGACCGCAATCTTCCACCCCGACCTGGCGAAGAGGTCCAGGGTAGCATTCTCCAGGCTGCCCTTGGGCAGTCCCAATTTGATGCAATTCATGATTTGGCCTCCAAGACTTCCGGATTCACCACCAGCGTGGGCCGCTCGCCCCTCAGCACCTTGACCACCTGCTCGGCGGCGAAGACCGCCATATTGCGCATGGAGGTGGTGGAGTGGGCGGCCATATGCGGGGAGAAGATCACATTCTCCAACCCGAAAAGGGGATTCTGTGGGGAGGGAGGTTCGGGATCGGTGACATCCAGGCCAGCCCCGAAAAGCCTTCCCGATTGAAGGGCATCCAGGAGGGCTTCCTCATCCACCAGGCCCCCGCGACCGGTGTTGATCAGGACTGCCCCCTTTTTCATCATCTCGAACTCCTTGGCCCCCAGGTACTTCTTGCTCTCCGGCAGCAGGGGGAGATGGAGGGAGATGATGTCGCAGGATTGGAGGATCTCGTCCTGGCCTGCGGGGATCACCCCTCGGCTTTTCATCTCCTCCGGGCGGAGATAGGGATCGTGGGCATAGACCTCCATTCCGAAGGCCAGGGCCAACTCCGCCACCCGCCTGCCAATGCGGCCCAAGCCGATCAGGCCGAGGGACTTCCCCTTCAGCTCGAAGAATTCGAGGGTGCGCAGGTCCCACCAGCGCCCCTTGCGGACCTCCCGATCCAAATAGGCAGTCCGCTTGCCCATGGCCAGCATCAGCAGGATGGCGTGCTCGGCCACAGACTCGGTATTCGCTCCGGGGGCAAAACAGACGGGCAGCCCTCGTTTGGTGGCCGCCTTGACATCGATATTATCTACCCCCACCCCATGGCGCGCTACGCACTTCAGCCTCTTGGCCCGCTCGAACACGGCCTCCGTCAGGAAGCCCTTGTTGCGGATAATGATGGCCTCCACCTCGGCTGCCTGCGAGGCAATCTCCTCTTCGGAATGGCCAGTGGCATAGACTACCTCGGCCACCTCTCTTACGAGCTTCACCCCATCGCCGTGGATGGGCTCCAACAGCAAGACATTCATAGGGGACCTTTCTATATGCATCATTTTAGGCTCCCTCGCCCTCAAGTCCCAAAGATCAGATGCCGGGTGCCAGGAGCCCCCGACTGCATTACTTATTCAGCAGCGGACAGAGGCCTCGGGCGATGATCACCCCCAAGCCTTTCCGGGTGAGCCCCTCTTTGAGGACGGGCTTGCTCTTTTCCTTGTCGAACATATCGATCGTCCGGACGAAGTCGATGGGCATGGCGCGAAGGATCGGCTCCAGTTCCACGGCCGGAACCTTTTCCCCCCGGGCATTCCTGGGAATCCCCGGATGGGGCTGGAGGCCGGTGAGGGCCGTGGTGCCGTTATCCAGGATAATCACCAGGATGTCGGCCCGGTGATGGACGGCATCGATCAGGGCATTGATGCCGGTATGGTAGAAAGAGGAGTCTCCGCAGGCCGCCACCACCCGTTCCTTGACCCCCGCCTTGCTCACGCCAGAGGCCAAGGCAATGCTGGCCCCCATGCAGTACTTGATGTTCAGGGTCTCAAAGGGGGGGAGGTTCAGCCGAACGGCACAGCCGGGATCGGCAGTGATGATCGGAGGAGGAATGGTGGCTTCCTGCGCCGCCTCGCGGATCGCCTCGAAGAGGGGGGTGTAAGGACATCCCTCGCAGAATCCCTTTCCTAAGGACCTCTCCTTTTTCTCCACCACGATCTTGGCTCGATCCTCCTGCTCCAGGCCGCCCAGGAAACGCTCGAGTGCCTGGAAGATGTGATGCGAGAAGACCTCCCCTTCTCGGGGAAAGTCGCCGGTCAGCTTCCCCCGGATCTTCACCTTCAGGCCTCCTTCCTGGGCCAGAACCTTCATCCGCTCCTCCAGGAAGGGCTCGTTCTCCTCGAAGACCAATAGCTCCTCCAGGCCGGAGAGGAAGTCCAACAGGCCCTTGACCGGAAGCGGATAAAGGGTCCCCAGCTTAAAGAGGCTGAGGGAGCGGGCCGAGGCGGCTTTTAGGGATTGGAATTTGTGCCAGGCCAACCCTGCACTTAGGAGGCCCCGGTTGCCCCTCTTTTCCATCCGGTTGAAGCGAGAGCCCTCGAATTCTCCCGCGATCTCCCGATCCCTCTGGTGGAGGCGGGCGTGATGCTCCAGGACATTGAGGGGAAAGGAGATCCATTTCTCGGTCGCCCGCGAGGGAAGCTTTGCCGGCTCCCAGGCCGATTCAGGAATATGGCACGGACCCTTCAGGCCCGAATAGCTCTGTACCTCCCGGACCATGACGGGCAAGCGGAACCTCTCCGAGAGGTCAAAGGCATAGCACATCATCTCGTAGCCCTCCTGGGGCGAGGAGGGCTCCAGCATCGGCACCTCGGCAAAGGCCCCCAGCAGGCGGCTATCTTGCTCGTTCTGCGAGCCCCAGGCCCCGGGATCGTCCCCGATGAGCCAGACCATCCCGGCATGGGTACCGATCAGATTGGCCACCATGATGGGATCCATCGCCACATTCATCCCCACACTCTTGGCACAGACCAGGGATCTCTTCCCCGCAATCGCCGCCCCGATCGCATTCTCCATGGCCACCTTCTCGTTGGCCGACCACTCGATGATGATCCCATGATCTCTGCCCAGCCGCAGCAACTCCTTCACCACCCCGGTGCTGGGGGAGCCCGGGTAACTCGTCACCAGAGAGACCCCTGACTGCATGGCCCCCTGGGCCAGGGCTTGATCTCCGCTCAAGACCGTCTCTGTCATCTTCATCCTTTCCCAAAAAGAGGGTTAAAGGGGTTCTCCTTATTCAGCAAATTAGGCATTTTTTGATATACCACCGGTGGGCTTTTGTCAAGGGAAAAAGGCGCCGGGGGGCAGAAGGGGCGAGGGCCCTGCCCCTCGGCCCCGGGCAAAAAAGGATTGCCTTGGCGAATATTTTATGATAAGAGACTTGACATGGAAGATTCCAGCCCAAGAGGCTGTGGGAGTCTTCAAGTGCGAAGATTTCCAATTGGGGCATTCGCTCGCAATCCCCGCAGCGCGCTGCGGGGATTGCGCTCGCTGGGCACCTTCATGGGCACAAAGAAGAAGCCTTCCCTCCGGGTCGGCCAGGTCAACATTATAGCGTGCGAGACCATCGACGATGAGGTTCATAAGGTCAACCGTCGTGGCTTTCCCTGCCATTTCCTCGAACACGGACTCCACCGGACCCCCGATCTCCTTCGGGAGAGGCTGCAAGAGGCCATTTCGCAGGCAAAGGACGGGGAGGTCATCCTCCTCGGGTATGGTCTATGCTCCAATGGGGTGATCGGCCTTCGCTCCCCGGATAAGTGGTTGATCATCCCCCGAGTGGACGACTGCATCAGCCTGCTTCTCGGCTCCCGCAAGGCCTATCTCGAACACTTCTCCGCCGAGCCCGGGACCTATTACCTCACCAAGGGCTGGATCGAACACGGGAAAAACCCCTATCAGCAATACCAGGAGAACCTCAAGAAGTATGATCCGGAGACCGCCCTCTGGGTGGCCAAGGAACTCCTCAAGAATTATACCCGGGTGGCCCTGATCGACACCAGCGCCTACAATCTGAACGGCTACCGCTCCCAAGCCAAGGAGATGGCGGACTTCTTTGGCCTTCGCTTGGAGGAGGTTGCAGGCACTATCGAGCTGCTGCACAACCTGGTGAGGGGCAAGTGGGGCCGCGATTTCCTGGTGGTGGAGCCAGGCGCTGAGGTTACCGAGGCCATGTTTCGGTTTTGATTGCTATCTGCGGAAGGGGATAGGACAGGGGCGAAGAGGGAATCGTGGGTGAGCAAATCGCCCACCCTGCGGACTTTCGTCTTGGCATTATACATCAGAAAGGAGAGTCGACCATGGTGAATCTGGTAGAGATCTCGGAGGCATTGATCAACGGAAAGGCCCCAGTCGTGGTGGATCTGGTCAACAAGGCCTTATCTGAGGGGACATCTCCCCAGGAGATCATGAACAAGGCCCTCATCCCCGGAATGGATGTAGTGGGAAAGAAATTCAAGGCCAACGAATTCTATGTCCCGGAGGTGCTGGTGGCTGCCCGGGCTATGCAGGGTGGCCTGAATATCCTGAAGCCCCTCCTTGCCGAGGCCGGGGTAAAACAGATCGGAACGGTGGTCGTCGGCACGGTGAAGGGAGACCTCCACGACATCGGCAAGAACCTGGTCGCTATGATGCTGGAGGGCGCCGGGTTTAAGGTCGTCGATTTGGGGATCGATGTCCCGCCCGAGAAATTCGTCAGCGCCGCTGTCGATAACAACGCCCAGGTCATTGGGATGTCTGCCCTGCTCACCACCACCATGCTGTCCATGAAGAACACCGTGGAGGCCCTTCGGGTGGCCGGCCTCGGTGACAAGATCAAGACCCTGATCGGGGGCGCGCCGGTGACCCAGAAGTATGCGGACGAGATCGGAGCCACCGGCTACTCCCCGGACGCCGCGAGCGCCGTGGAGAAGGCCAAAGAGGTGATCGGGATCGCAGCTTAGAAATCGCCCTCCAGAATGTGCGTGGATCAAAGAGATAAGGAAAGCTGAGAGGAGCCTTTCATGCAACGAGAGAGTGTGCCTTGGGGGTCCTGGTATGGGAATACTCCCTTCGAATTCACCTTCCCCGACGAATGGAAAGTCATCAAATCCTCCATGGAGGATGGCCCGGATGTCCCGGATGAGCAGATTGAGGAGGCCTTCCGACATCCGATTGGAACCAAGCCCCTGGCCGAGCTCGCCCGGGGCCGAAAAAACGCGGCGATCGCGGTGGATGACCTGACCCGCCCCACCCAGACCTACCGCATCCTGCCCATCCTGCTCCGCCACCTGGAGGCCGCCGGGCTCTCCCGCAAGGAGGTGACCATCGTCATCGCCCTGGGGGCCCACCGCACGATGGACAAGAAGGACATGGTCAAGAAGCTGGGGGAGGAGATCGTGGAGACCATGGCCATCTACAACCATCATCCCTACGAATACCTCCTCTACCTCGGCCAGTCGAGCCGCGGCACCGACATCCATGTCAACCGCTTCTTTGGGGAGGCCGACCTCAAGATCGGCCTCAGCTTCATCACCCCCCACCCCCTGGCTGGCTTTGGGGGCGGGGGCAAGATCATCCTCCCCGGCCTGGGAGGCATCGACACCCTGGAGCAGAATCACCGCCCGGGGGTCAGAGGTGTTAGTGGAGGGATCGGCTTCGTCGATGGCAACGAGGTGCGAGCAGAGATCGAGGATGTGGCCCGGAAAGTGGGGCTGGAGTTCTCTATCAATGTGGTGGGCAACTCCCTGGCCCAGACCGCGGGTATCTTTGCCGGAGACCTGGTTTCCGCCCACCGGGCCGCAGTGCAGCTGGCCACGAAGGTCTATGCCACCCCCGCGCCCCCGTTGCTAGACATCGGGGTCTTCAACGCCTGGCCCAAGGATTCGGAGTTTCTGCAGGCGGTCAACGCCTTTAATGTCTGGAGGACCGGATATCGAGATCTGGTGCGCAAGGGAGGGGCGGTGATCATCTCCAGCGCCTGCTCTGAAGGACGCGGGTTCCATGGCCTTATGATGCGGGGGATGCGGCTCTACATAAAGGTCAATGAGAGAGGACATGTGGCGAACATCTTCAAGGACCGGAGGGTCTATTTCTTCTCTCCCAATGCCACCCTCCCCGACCTGCGGGACTACTATGCGGAGGAGGTGCAGCTCTTCAAGGATTGGCCCTCCCTGCTCGCAGAGCTGCAACGGCACTATCCTGCTGGCTCCCAGGTGGGCATCTTTCCCTGCGGCACCTTGCAGTATCTGGTGGACTCGTAGTCTGAAGCCCTTATGGAGGATTGAGGATGACCCATCGCGAAAGGGTCGTGACCGCCCTCAAACATAAGCAGCCGGATCGGGTGCCCCTCGATCTGGCCGGCACCTTTGCCAGCACCATCACTCTCGAAGGCTACGAGCGGCTCAAGAGATACCTGGGGATCCAGAAAGAAACCATCGTCATGAGCAAGCGCAGTCAGACCGCTCAGCCCCACGAGGAAGTCCTGCAGCGCTTCGAAATCGATACCCGGGGCATCCAGCCGCGGGGGCCTGCGGGCTGGGTGGACAAGATCTTCCCGGACGGATCCTACCAGGACGAATGGGGCGTGATTCGGAGTCGGCCCCCGGAGGGAGGCCATTTCTATGTGAGCGGATCCCCCCTTGCCGGCGATCCCACCCTGGAGGACATCAAGAGGCATCGTTGGCCCGATCCCTATGACCCGGGATTCGTGGAGGGGATTGCAGAGGAGACCCGCAGGCTCCACCAGGAGACGGATTACGCCGTCATCCTCAATTTCCCGGTCGGGATCGTCCACCACAGCCAATTCCTGCGAGGGTATGAGGCCTGGCTCACCGACCTCATTTTGAACCCCACCTTCGCCGAGGCCCTCATGGACCGGGTGCTGGAGGTCTACACCCTCATCGCAGAGCGCATGATCGAGGCGGCGGGCGGCCACATCGATCTCATCTTTTATGGGGACGATGTGGCCTTCCAGAACGGGCCGATGATGTCCCCAAACCTCTATCGCAAGATGATCAAGCCGCGGCACGGACAACTCTTTGCCCGCCTCAAGGCCAAGGCCAAGGTCCCTCTCCTCTTCCACTCCTGCGGCTCGGTTTATCCCCTGATGGAGGACCTGATCGAGATTGGGGTGGATTGCCTCAATCCGGTTCAGGTGTCGGCCAAGGATATGGACACCAAACGCCTCAAGCGGGAATTCGGAGAGCGCATGGGCTTCTGGGGGGCAATTGACACCCACAAGGTCCTGCCCTTCGGCACGCCGGAGGAGGTGAGGACTGAGGTGAAGAGGAGGATCGAGGACCTGGCCCCGGGCGGCGGCTATGTGCTCAACTCCGTCCACAACCTGCAGCCGGAGGTCCCCCCGGAGAATATCGTCGCCATGTTCGAGGCGGCGAAGGAGTTCGGGAAATATTAGCCCTGGGCCCTTGGTTGAACCGGCCTTGACCCATTGGCGAAACCCATGGTGCCCTCCTCTTGGCCTATGGCCTCTCTACCCCTCAACCAGGGCCCTTCTCAATTGGGGAGGGCGTTGCCCTTCGGGTCCAAGGCGTCCCCCTACGGGGATCCCTATTTTGCATTCGTCAAGGTGGCGCGGATGAGGAGGAAGAGTTGAAGATCACGGAGATAAAGACCCATTACCTCCAAGCGAAACTGGACCAGCCTTTTGGTTGGTCCCTAGACTGGGCCGAGCACCGGTCAGCCCTTCTGGTGCAGATCGACACGGACGAGGGGATCACCGGATGGGGTGAGGCAGGGGCCCCTGGCAGCGGGCCCATCGCCGCCATCATCTCTCAGATCCTGAAGCCCTTGATCATCGGGCAGGACCCCTTGGACCGGGAGGTCCTGTGGGAGAAGATGTACGCCAAGACGAGAGATTATGGCCAAAAGGGACTCCCCGTGGAGGCCATCAGCGGCATCGACATCGCCCTCTGGGACCTGATGGGCAAGGCCCTCAAGCTGCCGGTCCACAAGCTCTTGGGCGGGCAGATGCGAGGTCGGGTCATGGCCTACGCCACCGGCCTCTATTACAAGAAAACCCCCCACCTCACCCAGGAGCTGGTCCAGGAAGCCTTGGGCTATCTGAAGGCGGGGTTTCCCGCGATCAAGATGAAGATTGGGGGGTTGTCCCCGGCTGAGGATCTGGAGAATGTGCGGGCAGTCCGCGAGGCGATCGGACCCCGGGTCCTGCTCATGGTGGATGCCAACCACGCCTACAATGCGGTGACTGCCATCCAGGTGGGAAGGGAACTGGAGAAATATCAGGTCTTCTGGTTCGAGGAGCCGGTGATACCGGAGGACCTGCAAGGGTACCTGGAGGTGAAGGAGGCCCTGAATATTCCCATCGCCGGGGGAGAGTGCGAATACACGCGGTTCGGCTTCCGGGAACTCATCTCCCGCCGGGCAGTAGACATCCTCCAGCCCGACACCTGCAAGGCCGGGGGCCTCTCCGAGGCCAAGAAGATAGCAGCCCTGGCCAGTGCCTGGGGAATCCCGTATTTCCCCCATGTCTGGGGCACCCCCATCGCGATAGCCGCCGCACTCCATCTCTTGGCCGTCCTACCCGAAACCCCCTCCTGCCGCAATGCCCTTCCCTTTGTGCAGGTGCCGGCCCTGGAGTTCGATCGAACCCCCCACCCCATCCGCGAAGAATTGGCCGTGGAGCCCATCCTGCCGGAGGGGGGATGGGTCAAGGTTCCCACCGCGCCGGGCCTGGGGGTGGAGGTACGGGAGGAGATCCTCTCCAAATATCGGGTGGTACTTGATTAAGGTCCACTTCTATCCCCTCGATCTCTTATTTGAGGCGGAGCCGGGCATCAATCTGATGCATCTGGCCCAGCGGTACTCCATCCCCATCAATTCCTATTGCGGAGGGAGGGGGACCTGCGGAAAATGCCGGGTGAGGCTCAAGGGAGAGGCCTCGGCCCTCACTCCTCTGGAACAGAAATCCCTTGCATCCTCTCTGATGAAGCCCGGGGAGAGGCTCGCCTGTCAGGTGGAGTCCTGGGGGGATCTGGAGGTGGAGATCCTGCAGGTCGAGCCGGGCAAGGTGGAAAAGGCCTTAGCGGGGGGGGCCCTCTCCTTTGCCGCCGTGGATCCCGGGATCTACAAATGGAACCTCGTTCGGCCAGAAGATCTACGGATACCCTCCTCCTCCACCTGGGAGATCCTGCGAAAGGCCTTGCAGCAGAGGGGCATCGAGGATCCCCAGGCAGACTGGCACACCCTGCAGCAGTTGGGGGACAAGATCTGGGCCTGGGAGGCCTGGACCGCCGTCCTGGCCGGATCTCGCCTCTTGGGAATCGAGCCGGGGAATACCACTGGCCAGCTCTATGGGATGGCCTTCGACATCGGAACCACCTCCGTGGTGGGATACCTGCTGGATCTGGTGGAGGGAAAACAAGTGGCCCTCTCCTCCCAGCTCAACCCCCAGGCCGCCTTCGGCGCCGATGTCATCTCCCGGATCAGCCTGGCCAGCACCGATCCCTCCGGCCTCCAGCTCCTCCAGGGAAAGATCCTTCAGGCCCTCAACGCCCTCATTGGGAAGGCCGCTGCGGCGGCGCGCATCCCCCAAGATCGCATCTATGCCCTCTCGGTGGTGGGGAACACTACCATGCACCATCTCCTCCTCGGTCTGGACCCCTCCGGCATGGGGCACCTCCCCTACAACCCGGTCATGGCAGACCCCCTGGAGGTGCGGGCCCTGGACCTGGGCCTCGAGATCTACCCACGGGCGCCTGTCTTTTTGCTCCCCAACATCGCGGGGTATGTGGGTTCGGATATCGTCGGCGGCCTCCTCTCCACCGGACTCCATGAGCGGGAAGGGATTGCCCTGGAAATCGATATCGGCACCAATGGGGAGATCGCCTTGGGGTCCCGCCAGCAGATCCTGGTCTCTTCGGCGGCCGCCGGTCCTGCCTTCGAGGGAGCCCAGATCAGCTGCGGCATGAGAGCCGAGCCCGGGGCCGTCAGTCAGGTCTATGCAGGGGAGGGGGATATCCGCTGGAGGGTGGTGGGAGAGGTCCCCCCCCAGGGTCTCTGCGGATCTGGCCTGGTCGATCTCGTGGCCCTCCTCCTCCGCCTGGGCCTCATCGATCCCGGGGGGAGATTCCGGTCGCCAGACTCCCTGGCGGCTTCTGTCCCCTCCAAGATCCGGAGCCGGCTGCGCCGGACGGACGGGGAGTGGAGATTCTTTCTGACCGAGGGTGACGATAGCTCGCCGGCGATCAGCCTGGCACAACGGGATGTCCGGGAGCTGCAACTGGCCAAGGGAGCAATCCGGGCCGGGATCAATATCCTAATGGATGAGCTTCATATCGGCCCTTCCCAGGTGGAGACGATCTTCCTGGCCGGGGCCTTCGGCAATTACATCGACCCGGCCAATGCTCAGGCCATCGGCCTGCTTCCGCCCTATCCTTTGGAGAAGATCCGCCCAGTGGGAAATGCCGCGGGGGAGGGGGCCAAAATGGCCTTGCTCTCCAGGGTGGCAAGGGAGGAGGCCTCCCGGATCGCCCGCAGGGCGAGATTCATCGAGTTGGCCTCCCGCTCTGACTTTCAGGACAAGTTCGTGGAGGCGCTGGCCTTCCCCGTGCCAGAAGGCCAAGCCTGACTTCCTGGTCTGCCCCATTGATCAAACTGAGACCGATCTTCATCTTGATTATCGCCTGCCTCCTGCTCTCCCCGCTCCTGCCTTTATCGGGCGGGGCTGAGGGACAAATCTTCCTCCAACCCTCGAAGTCGGAAAAGGAAAAGGGGAAGGGGCGCATTGAGGCCGATCGCCTGGATTTCTTAGAGGGGGGCCGGATCATCGAGGCGACCGGGAATGTCAACCTCTCTTACGGCGAATTCTGGATCCGGGCTGATCGGGTGAGGTACGAGCGGGAAACTGAGGAGGTGCTGGCCGAGGGCGCGGTCTTCCTTACGGACGGGAAGAGTCGCCTGGAGGGGACCCGCCTGGAATATAATTCCGGGACGGGTCAAGGGACCCTATATCAGGGGAACGGCTTCCTGTCACCTACCCTCTGGGTGACGGGGATGGAGATCAAGAGGCAAGATGAAAATACCTATTATCTCTCTCAAGCCACTCTCACCCCTTGCCCCCGCGAGGGGGAGGGCTCGCCCGATTGGGAGATCCGGGCCCAGAAGGCGACGATCCACCTCGACGCCACCGCAGTGGCCAAAGGCGCCTCATTCTGGGTGAAGGGAATTCCCCTTCTTTATTCCCCCCTCCTCGCTGCCCCAGCCGGAGAACGCCAGTCCGGATTCCTGATCCCCCAGACAGGTTACAGCACCAGAGAAGGGTTTATCCTCAAGAACGCCTATTTTTGGGCCATCAGCCCCTCGCAGGACGCTACCTTCTCCCTCAATTATCGCAGCAAGCGGGGCCTCGAGGAGGGACTGGAATATCGCTACATCCTCTCGCCAAAGGCCCGGGGGCAATTCGATGGCACCTATACTTATGATCAGCTTCGGAACGAGAACTGCTGGAAGGTCACCTATCGCCATCAGCAGGAGATCCAACCCGACCTCAATGCCAAGCTAAACCTCGACCTGCAGAACACGAGGAATTATCAGCGGATCTACAATCCCGATACCGAGGTTCGCTCCCAACGCCTCCAGACCTCGGAAGGATATATGACGCAGAACTGGAGCAATGAATCCCTCATGCTCTGGGGCCATTATAGCAAAGACCTCCGCCAACCCGAGTACCTCTATCGGCTGCCGGAATTGAGCTTTCTCTCCTTCCGCCAGCCTTGGGAGAGCATCCCCCTCTATTTTCACCTCAACTCCTCTGCGGCTTATTTCGAAAGTGGTTTCGGTCCCAAGGGCGAGAGCGGAAGGGTATTGAACTTGGGTCGTTTCGATTTGTATCCTCGTCTGACCCTTCCCCTGAGCCTGGGGGGGGTTGCCAGCCTCACCCCTCTCGTCGCCTTCCGCGAGACCCTTTATACCCGGGACCGGGAGGAAGATCGGGTGTTCAGCCGCGAGGTCTATCAGCTACAGGCCCGGCTGGATTCTCATCTCTCCCGGACTTTCGAGGCAGGAGGAGAGACCCTGAAAGGAATCCATCATATCATCGAACCGATGGTCGCCTATGAATACATCCCAGAGGTGGATCAGTCAGGTCTGCGGCACAACGACGAATTGGACTTCCTCAGTCCCCAGAACGGCATTACCTATTCCCTGACCAATCGCCTCTGGGCCAAGTTTAGAGAGGGGGAAGGCAGCCGTATCCAAGAGATTTTCATCCTACGCCTCTCCCAGAGCTACAACATCCATGGACCTCACCAAGGCTACCCCAATCCGGAGCTGGGGGTCGCCCACAATGAACTGCGATCGGGCTTGGGCCTTCGCTTCTCGGAGAGGCGATTTTCCGACATCAACGCCCACCTCGGCCTGAACCCGGTCAAGTTCCTGAACCTGGCCCTGGACGCCAACTACGACCCTGGAGGGAATCATATCGATACCCTCGATCCCTACCTGGGATTGCAGCTCCCCCACAATGTGAGCCTGACCACCGGGTATCACTACGCCCCCGAGCTCAAAGTCAATGCCTTCCATGGGAAATGCGACCTCAAGCTGGGGGAGTGGGCCGCCCTGAGCTATTACACCCGCTATAATTTCGAGCGCTCCACCTTCTTGGAGAACAAGATCATGGTCACCTACTTCGGCCCCTGCTGGTCCGTTACCTTCGGCTATATTCGAAGGCCGGACCAGAACGACTTCCGATTCAGCTTTGACCTTCGGACCATCAGTGGGGTGAAATAATCCGGTTATGATCGACATCACTCGGCTCTTATGCGGGAAGGCCACCCCAGGGGAGGTCCTGCGCTACGGTCGTGAGTCTTCCCGCCTTCCTTCCCATCTACAGAGGTTCTCCAAGGACAAGCGGCCCGTGGTGGTCTGGAATATGACCTCGCGTTGCAATCTGAGCTGTCTCCACTGCTACGCGGATGCCACGACCAGGGCGGACCCTCAGGAGCTAACCACCCAGGAGGCCCGCTCGATCATCGACGATCTGGCGCGCTTCGGGGTCCCGGTCCTCCTCTTCTCCGGCGGAGAGCCATTGCTGCGAGCGGATCTCTTCGAAGTCGGCCATTATGCCTCCTCCCTGGGGATCCGCGCAGTGATCTCCACCAATGGGACCCTGATCGATGGCCAGGCAGCGAGAAGGATCAAAGAGGCCGGCTTTTCCTATGTGGGCGTGAGCCTGGATGGCCTGGAGGAGACCAACGACCGCTTTCGGGGTTATCGGGGCGCATTCCAGGAGGCCCTCTCCGGAATTCGCGCATGCCGCCAGGAAGGGATCAAGGTCGGCCTGCGATTCACCATCTGCCGGTACAACTTCCAGGAGGTGGACAGCATCCTCGACCTTCTGGAGGCGGAAGGGATTCCGCGGGCCTGCTTCTACCACCTGGTCTACACGGGCAGGGGCAAGGGGCTTTCTGACCAGGACATCTCTCTTCCCCAGAAGCGGGCCTTGATCGACCTGATCTTCTCCCGGACGCTGGACTTCTGCCGACGCGGCCTGAATCTGGAGATCCTGACCGTAGATAATCATACCGATGGGGTGTATCTCTATCTTAAGGAGCGGGAAACCCATCCGGAGAGGGCCAATGAGATCCGGGAGCTGTTGCGCTGGAACGGGGGCAACAGCTCCGGAGTGGGCATCGGCAACATTGACCATAAGGGCGATGTGCACGCTGATCAGTTCTGGCAACACTATTCCCTGGGAAATGTTCGGCAGAGGCCATTTTCCGTCATTTGGCAGGACACCTCTGACCCCCTCCTCCGGGGACTCAAAGATCGCAAGGGCCTGGTAAAAGGGAAATGCAGTCGCTGCCATTTCTTCGATCTCTGCAATGGCAACTTCCGGGTAAGGGCGGAGGCGATCTTTCATGACCTCTGGGCGGAGGATCCCGCCTGCTATCTGAGTGAAGAGGAGATCCAGGAAAGGGGGGCCAGGGGAGAGAATCCGCAGGGCTGAAGAATCGTCAGTCCCTATTCGTCCTCACTGCCAAAGAGGCAGGAGAGATCTTCCAAGGAGGACCTATGCATTACCCCATCTATCGGCCGAGGCGCTTACGGGAAAAAGAGGCGCTGCGCTCCATGGTTCGCGAGACCGAGCTCTCGGTGAAGGATCTCATCTACCCCCTCTTCGTGGTTCACGGAAAGGGGCAGCGCCGCGAGATTTCCTCCATGCCGGGGAACTTTCATCTCTCCGTGGACGAACTGGTGAAAGAGGCCAAGGAGGTAGAGAGGCTGGGCATCCCTGCCATCCTCCTTTTCGGCATCCCCGCCACCAAGGACGCCGTCGGCTCCGAGGCCTATGACCCCCATGGCATCGTTCAAGAAGCGGTGAGGGCAGTCAAGAGGGAGATCTCTGATCTTTTGGTCATCACCGATGTCTGCCTCTGTGGATACACCAGCCACGGACACTGTGGGGTCATCGAAGGAGGGCGGCTCAGGAACGATCCGACCCTCGAGCTCTTGGCCAAGACGGCCGTCTCCCAGGTCGAGGCAGGCGCCGACCTCGTGGCCCCTTCCGATATGATGGATGGAAGGGTCTCTGCCATCCGCGAGGCGTTGGATGAGTCGGGGTTTCAAGAGACACCGATCATGTCCTACGCCGCCAAGTATGCCTCCAGCTTCTACGGGCCCTTCCGGGAGGCGGCCGAGTCGGCCCCCCAATTCGGAGACCGAAAATCCTACCAGATGGACCCCGCCAATACCGACGAGGCCATGCGGGAGGTCGCCCTCGATCTGGAGGAGGGGGCCGACATCATTATGATAAAACCAGCGCTCTCTTATCTCGATGTCCTCTGGAGGGCCAGACAGGAATTCGGGGTCCCCATGGCCGCCTACAGTGTGAGTGGGGAATTTGCTATGATCAAGGCCGCATCTAGGCTGGGGTGGCTGGAGGAAGAGAAGGTGATGATGGAAACCCTGACCAGCATCAAGCGGGCGGGGGCAGACTTGATCATCACCTATTTTGCCCGGGAGGCGGCCCGCCTCCTCGGGAAATAGAGGCCTGCCTTATCAAGATGAGAGTCGCCCCGATCCTCTTTTCCGTTCTGCTCGTTCTCCTCTCTCTGTCGGCTCCCTTCTTTGCCGAGGCGGGAGGAGG
>JAZDMQ010000068.1:0-2852 GCA_043800755.1 bacterium
AGATCTTCGCTCACCATCTCCAACCCACCCCAGCCTACGAGGCAATCCCTCGAACAGCCTACCCCCGCCAGGTCAGCCAGCTGGCTTGAACCCTCCTCTTTTATTCTTCCCTGGCATTCATTTTCCATCCCCTGCGGAAATCATTTGCCTCAACCCGATCATCGCCTGTAATATGGGGTCATGGATCAGATAGGCCAAGGAGAGAAAATGGACAGGATCAAGAGGCTATGCTGGTTGACATCGGCTCTATTCTTCACCCTGACCCCGGCTGCCTCATCCCAAGTTCAGCTGCCGCACCCGCCCATCTTGGTGGGCCGGATATCGCACATTGAGGGGCAGCTGCTGCGATTTGTCCCTGCCGAGCAGGATTGGGTGACCGCCGTGAAGGATGCCCCGTTTGGCATGGAGGATTCCCTCTACTCCAACCAGGAGGGGAAGGCGGAATTCATCCTGCCCAACGGCACCTGGGCCAGGATCAATGGCAATTCCCAAATCCAGCTCCTGGCGCTAAGAGGCGATCTCACCCAGGTCGATATCGCCTCTGGCACCGCCCGATTCCACAACAAGGGCTCCCAGGGGGCCATCAAGGCCACCACCCCCTTCGGCTATGTATGGGCCCTGCCCCAGACCAGCTTTGATCTTTATGTGGGAGACAGCTCCCTGGAGGTGGTTGCCCTCCAGGGAAGGGTGAGCTTTGTGGCGGCCGGGGAGCAGGCCAGATACGAGGTGACCGCAGGCTCGTCCTCCATCTTGGCAGACCTGAAGCAGACAACCGCTGGAGACGGGATCCCTGACCCGGATTGGAATTCCTGGAACCTGGAACGGGATGCGCTTTGGGCCCAGAGGTTAGAAGTGAATGGTGAGTCAATGGCCTATTTGCCCCCCAGCCTGTGCGATCAGGCTTACCTCCTGGAGGAACATGGCAGGTGGGAGATGGCCTACTACGAGGGGGGGTATCGGTATCTCTGGCGTCCCATCCATGTGGGCCTGGGATGGACACCCTTCACTGCAGGCCGATGGACGGTCTGGTATGATGACCACTGCTGGATACCGGATGAGCCATTCGGATACCTCACCCACCACTACGGCGACTGGGTATTCATAGATGGCGTCTGGTATTGGGTTCCCCCAGAGATCCCCCTCGAGGTGGGCCGGGGACCTTTCCTCGATTATGGATGGGCCTGGTCTCCAGGGAGGGTATTTTGGATCTATTCAGGTGGAGATATAGGCTGGGTGCCGCTGGCCCCCTTTGAGCCCTATTATTGCTATCGTCCCTGGGGACCCCGGGTGGTGGTGGTCGACAACGTCCTGCAGGTCAACCTCTTCGTCAACCGATATCGATACATCCATCACGCGGTGATCGTCCACCAGAATAACCTTTATCGGGTCAACAACTACCGCCGGCTCCGGGTGACGAACATCAACCATGCCACGCTCTTGAACGACTACCGGGCCGCCCCGATGATCAGCCAGACGGTGATCAAGAACTACAATAGCTTGAGGCAACGATACTATTTCGTCAATGAAGAACCGACCAGGAAGCCTCACCAGATCGTCGTCGATCGAATCCGGAAAAACGATCTCCTCGCCCTGGAGGCCAAAGCCGAAAAGGGCAGCCTGATCAAACAAAAGGTGGCTTCTCTTCCCCAGGGCACCCCTTCCTCGAAAATAGAGATCGAGGCGCCGGCGATTTCTGATCGTCTGGTCCCGGCAGGGGACGTTGCAAAGCCCAAGGCGGAGATTGAATTTCCGCGGCGGGAGCTCAAGAGAAGGGTAGCGGCGCAGAAGGTGACGCCGAGCCCTGAGGCTCCGGTCCAGATCGCCCCAGTGGAAGGACCTGAAACCGGGGGGCCGGGGATATCCGAGCCACCTGCCCCGCCCCCGGCCGGCGAGCCGAAGATAAAGCCATCCAAGCCCAAGAAACCTCAGCCCGCCAAGTCGGCAAAGCCCAGGACAGGGGAAAAGAGAAAAAGGCCAGCCAAGTCCAGGCAGGTTCAGCCAGAGCAGCCGGGGTCAACCAAATCGACTCCCCCGCCCCCAACCAGCAAGCCGGGGGTGAAGCTGCCCAAGCCGAGGCCGGTCCAGCCCGGGCAGTCGGGCCAATAGGAGGACCAGCTATCAAAGGCGGGAGGGAGGAAAGGGAGATGATGGAGCAGTTCAAGGTGGCGGTGATCCAGGCCGGGGCCGTGCCTTTTGACAGCCAGCGCTCCGTCGAGAAGGCGTGCCGGCTCGTCGCCGAGGCAGCCCAACAGGGCGCCAAGTTAATTGTTTTCCCCGAGGCTTTCGTTTCAGGCTATCCCAAAGGCCTGGATTTCGGGGCCCGGGTGGGCATGCGCTCCCCGGAGGGCCGCTCCGAATTTCGCCGCTACTGGGAGAGCGCCATCGAGGTGCCCGGGGAGGCGACGGAGATCCTCGCCGGCTCGGCCCGCGACAACCGGGTCTATCTGGTCATCGGGACCATCGAGCGCGAAGGCGGCACCCTCTACTGCACCGCCCTGTTCTTCTCACCGGAGGGCAGTCTCATGGGAAAGCACCGCAAGATCATGCCCACCGCCATGGAACGGCTGATCTGGGGCTTCGGCGACGGCTCCACCCTGCCGGTCTTCGAGACGCCCTTGGGAAGGCTCGGGGCCGTTATCTGCTGGGAGAATTATATGCCGCTGCTGCGCATGGCCATGTATGCGAAGGGGATTCAGCTCTACTGTGCCTGTACTGTGGACGACCGGGAGACCTGGATCCCGACGGTGCGGCATATCGCGCTGGAGGGGCGCTGCTTCGTCTTATCCAGTTGCCAATACAGCAGACGGGGCGACTACCCCCCCGACTATCCCGCCATCCAGGGCGATGACCCA
>JAZDMQ010000119.1:0-6721 GCA_043800755.1 bacterium
GCCAAGTCAAGGCCTTTATGGTCTCCGGAGGAGACAAAGACTCCTTGGCTCACAAACCCCTTGACGAGACCCACGGGCCATTGTAGCATCTGCAATAAATGGGGATCGGTTTTCCTGAAGAGGAGGGAGATGTGTCTGGCACGCAAGCTGAGGGACAACCTGAAGGAGGACTCGAAGAGGCCGCGTCCGAAGAGGATCGGCCCATCCGAATCCCCCTGGAGGATTCGCTCGATCTCCACTCCTTCCCTCCCCAGGAGATCCCGGACCTGGTCGAGGAGTATCTTGAGGCCTGCCGAGGCGCCGGATATGCGGAGGTCAGGATCATCCACGGCCGAGGGATTGGCGCGCAGAGGAGAATCGTGCAATCGCTGCTTCAGAAATCGACGCTTGTGCGTTCTTTTCATGATGCCCCTTCAGACAGGGGGGGATGGGGGGCGACAATTGTATATCTCTGGCCAGCAGTCCACTCAGACGACCATTATCTTGAAAGCGAGGAACAAAGATGAATCGTCAGTTGTGCATCTGGGTCTCTTGTCTTTTGCTGGTTGCCTCCTCCTGCTCGCTCAGCTGGGCGGGCGTGGCGGATCAACCAGGCCGGAAAGGCTACAAATTCAGTGAAAGTACTCCTCATTTGTGGCTCTACTGGAATTGCCATCCAGAAACTGAGAATACCATGGGATTAGAGGGGCTGGTGGAGGTTAAAGGCCAGTCCAACAGCCCGGTGTACGACCTTAGTATGGGGCTCATTGGATTTGATGCTGAAGGCAAGGCAATTGGCGAAGAAGCCATAAGCATCGAGAGGTACAAGCTCGACCAAGGCGTCCCCCTTCGATTTGAGGTTTCTCTTCCTCTGAAGGGAGGGGAAACAGAGTTCGGCCTCCGGGTCTACTATCGCTACATTCCCATTTACGGTGGAGCAGGACCGAAGGCGTCTCGAATAGCGTACAGTATGGAATTCTACAATTGGACCTTTCGGGACATCTGTTCCCCAGAGTGAGAAAAAGGGGGCCTCAGGCCATGGATTCACTGGAGAGGCTGGAGGAGGAGATCATTTCCTGCCGCCGCTGCCGGAGGCTGGTCTCTTATCGGCAGGAGGTGGCAGAGAAGAGGCCTCCCCGGTACCGGGAGTGGAATTACTGGGCCAGGCCGTTGCCCGGCTTTGGTGACCCGCAGGCCCGCGTGCTCATTTTTGGCCTGGCCCCCGCCGCCCACGGGGGTAACCGCACCGGCCGCATGTTTACTGGGGATCGCAGCGGGGATCTGCTCATCCGTACCCTCTATCGCTTTGGGTTTGCGAATCAGATGCGCTCTGAGCACCGGGAGGATGGATTGGCCTTGCAAGATGTTTACCTGACGGCCACCCTGCGTTGTGCCCCGCTTCAGAACAAGCCAAGTCCCTCGGAGATGGTGGCCTGTCGCCGCTTCCTCCTGCGGGAGCTGGGCCTCCTGAAATCTGCGAGGGTGTGGGTAGCCCTGGGTCGCGTCGCCTTCCATGCCGCCCTGAATGCATTTCAGGAGACCCATCAGGTCTCCATCTCCCCTAAGCCCGCCTTTGGGCATGGCCAAGTCCACTCGCTTGCGAATGGTTACACCCTGATTGCCTCGTTTCACCCCAGCCAGCAGAACACCCAGACCGGCCGACTCACCCCGAAGATGTTCAACAGCATCTTTGACGAGGCAAGAAGCATCTTGAGGAAGATGAAAGAGGTGACCTGATGCGGGAGGGGTGCGAGCCATGGGGGGTCCATCCATGAAAGAGAGACTGTCGCGGATCGGGATCTATCTCATCGTGATCCTCTTCCTCCTCCTCTTGATGTACATCCCCCTGGTGAAGGCGCTGTTGCGATCCATTCCCCTGTTGATCCTGGGGGGGACCCTCCTGCTCCTCATTCTCCTGGGGCCCCTGAAGAAGGGCAAACGCGGAGATTGACCATGGGTGCTGACATGAAGATTGGCTTCTTAGGCCCGCAGGGAAGCTTTTCCGAGGAGGCGGCCCGACAGCTCTCCCCGGAGGCGAATCTGATCCTGGTCCCCTATCCCTCGATTGATGCGGTCTTTTTAGCCGTGGCCCAACAGGAAGTGGCACAGGGGGTAGTCCCCTTGGAGAGCCTGACCGAAGGGCCGGTGACCGGGACCTTGGATAATCTCTTTCAGCATGCGGGCCAGGCCAATATCGTGGAGGTCATTATCCTCCAACTCCCGCAGGCGATAAGGCAGAACGATCTCCAAACGGGGGCCGGAGGAGAGATGAAGCCGGCAAGGCCCGACAAGGTCAAATTTGCCGTGTTAGGAGCGTATTACCATGGGAGGACGGGGAACGATGCCACCTCCCTGGTGATCTATCCCCACCGCGACCGGATCGGCCTCCTGGAGGATATCCTGCACATCATCAGCCAGGAGTATGGCCTGAACCTCTCCTCCATCCACTCCCGCCCCGACACCAAGGGAGGATTCCGCTTCTTCATTGAACTGGAAGGACACTTAGAGGATGAGGCGGTCTCCTGCTGCCTCCAGGACCTGGAGGGCAAGTTAGCCGCCGACGAGGCAGAGGTCAGGATCTTCGGGGCCTATCCTCGCCGCCTGTTCAACGAGCCACGCCTCGGGGTAATCGGCATCATCGGAGGCACGGGGCTGATGGGGGGCTGGTTCGCGAAGTTCTTTGGGGGAACAGGGTACCGGGTGCTCACCAGCGGCCGGAAGACCCCCCTGACCTATCAGCAGTGTGTGGAGCAATCCGATGCCGTCATCATCAATGTGCCGATCCAACATGCGGTGGGGGTGATCCGATCGGTAGGCCCGTACTTCCGCCCGGGACAATTGCTCGTAGACAACACCTCCATCAAGACCCAGCCGGTGGCCGCGATGCTCGAATCCGTCCCGGAAGGCGTGGAGGTCCTGGGGATGCACACCGTGTTTGGGCCCTCCGTTCCGGAATTGAGAAACCAGAATGTGCTCTTCACCCACACCGCCCGCTCCGGGGAGCTGGCCCAGGAGTTTGAGGGCATCTTTTACAAGTATGGGGCCCGGATCACCCGGACCACGCCTGAATATCATGATCAGCAGATGGCCTTTCACCAGAACCTGGAGCACTTCACCAAGATCGCCCTGGCAGAGGTGCTGCGAGAGCGATTCGGAGGGACCGAGGCCCTGGCCAGCTATAGCTCCCCCAATTCCCGGATGTCGATGATCACCATGGGCCGCATCCTCAACATGGATCCCCAGATGGTCGCCGAGATCCAGACCTACAACCTGCAAGGCCCGGGGATGATCGAGAAATACTTAGAGGTGGTCAGCCGTCTGGGGGCAGCCTTGATCCAGGGAGAGGTGGAGCCGCTCCGGCAGGCCATGACCCAGAACGCTCAGAGGTTGGGAGGCGATTTCCTGGGGCAGATGATGCAGACCTCCCAGGAGGTGGAGAACCTTCTGCGGGAGCTGAGCAGGGCTTTTAGGAGGAGGAAGGAGCCGTGGGGGGCCAGACCCGGCGAGGCTCAAGAGGAGGGCGAGGAAGGGCGAGGGGAACGGACGCAGAAGGCTGACCGGGTTAAAGGGACTGACCAGGACGAAAGGAGCGAGGCGCCATGAGGCGGATGAGCTGGCAGACGGCCCTGGTCTTGTCCCTCATCCTTTTGTCAGGTCTCCTTTATCTGATCCACTTCGCCATCTTCAGGGATTTGCACCATATCTTCATTTACCTGGTTGGGGATATCGCCTTCCTCCCCCTCGAAGTCCTCCTGGTGACCCTGATCCTGCACCGGCTGCTTTCCGAGAGGGAGAAGCGGGCGAGGCTGGAGAAGCTGAATATGGTGATCGGGGCCTTCTTCAGCGAGGTGGGGACCCTGCTCCTGACCTATCTCTCGGACGCCGATCCGAAGCTGAATTCGATCCGCGCCCATCTGATCGTGACCAATAACTGGTCTCCCCAGGAGTTCGTGCAGATGAGCAGGCGGCTGAAGGGCTACGATTATGGGATTCAGATCCCGATGGTCTGCCTGGAGGATCTGCGCAGCTTCCTTTTGGGGAAGAGGGATTTCCTGCTCCGCCTATTGGAGAATCCGAGCCTGCTGGAGCACGAATCCTTTACCGATCTCCTGCGGGCGGTCTTCCACCTGACCGAGGAGCTGACTTCGCGGGATGACTTGAGGGGCCTGCCGGAGACCGACAGCGCCCATCTGGTGGGGGATATCAAGAGGGCCTACATCCTTCTCGTCGATCAGTGGCTGGACTACATGAGGCATCTGAAGGATAATTACCCCTACCTCTTCTCTCTGGCCATGAGGACCAATCCCTTCGACCAGAGCGCCTCGCCGATCGTGAAATAAACGAATGGGGCCAAAGAGGGTCCGGGCAGCCTGGGCAGCATCCTTCTTGCCCCACAGAGCATCTATATACTGTCGCTTTCGAAAACTGAAAGGAGGAAGAAGAAATGGAATTTAAAGGAAGCCAGACTGAGAGAAACCTGATGACCGCCTTTGCCGGGGAGTCCCAGGCGAGGAACAGATACACCTACTACGCCGGCGTCGCCCGGAAGGCAGGCCTGGAGCAGATCGCGGCGATCTTTCTGGAGACGGCAGACAACGAGAAAGAGCATGCCAAGGTCTTCTTCCAGCTGCTGAAGGGCGGAGAAGTCAATATTACAGCGGCTTATCCGTCTCACCTCTCCGAGGACACGGTGGCCAACCTGGAGGCAGCCGCGGCAGGAGAGAAGGCGGAGTGGACCACCATCTATCGGAACTTCGCCCAGGTGGCCAAAGAGGAGGGGTTTGCCGATGCGGACCTGGCCTTTACCGAGGTGGCCAAGGTAGAGAAACAACACGAGGCAAGGTACCAGGCCTTGATCAAGAACATGAAGGGGGGCAAGGTCTTCAAGAAAGATCAGCCGATCAAGTGGCACTGCCGCAACTGCGGCTATGTACTGGAAGGCAAGGAAGCCCCGGAGATTTGCCCCGCCTGCAAGCACGTGCAGGCCTACTATGAGGTGTTGGCGGAGAATTATTAAAACCTCACCGTTAGTCCTTCCATGAGAGGCCCCCAGCCTGTCAGGAGGCTTCCCATGGGTAAGAGAGGGGGTCAATTATGAAAAAGGGCTGGATCGTCTTGGCGTCGCTGGGCCTCTTTCTTTTGGGTGGCTCGACCCCGGCCTCGCTGGCGGCGGAGGCGAGGGAGTTTAAGGGAAGTCAGACTGAGAAAAACCTGATGACCGCCTTTGCCGGGGAGTCCCAGGCGAGGAATCGGTACACCTATTATGCCGCGGCGGCCAGAGAGGATGGCCTGGAGCAGATCGCGGCGATCTTCCTGGAGACGGCAGACAACGAGAAAGAGCATGCCAAGCTCTTTTTCCAGTTGCTGAAGGGCGGCGACATCGCCATCACTGCGGCCTATCCTTCTCACCTCTCCGAGCAGACCCTGGCCAACTTAGAGGCGGCGGCCGCCGGAGAGAAGGCGGAGTGGACCACCATCTATCAGAACTTCGCCCAGGTGGCGAAGGACGAGGGATTCTCCGATGTGGCCCTGGCTTTCACCCAGGTGGCCAAGGTGGAGAAGCAGCACGAGGCGAGGTATCAGGCCCTGATCAATAATGTCAAAGAGGACAAGGTCTTTCAGAAGGATCAGGTGGTGAAATGGCACTGCCGGAACTGCGGCTATGTACTGGAAGGAAAATCTGCCCCGATGGTCTGTCCTGCCTGCAAATATCCGCAGGCCTATTTTGAGTTGTTGGCGGAGAACTATTAACCTTCACAACTGTTAAGAGAGGAGGATCAGCGATGAGAAAAGGTTGGATCATCCTAACTTTGTTAGGGCTGTTTCTTTTTGGCACCTCGATCTCAGCATCTTTTGCCGGGGAGGGGGGGAAGTACTCCACCATCGTTCTCAAGGAATTCTCCTTGGAAGGGGCTGCGATTCAAGATAATCCCGATACAGAGGCTTATGCTGAATCCCTGCCCACAGAATTCTCTCAGATGGTGGAGGAGTTCTTAGAGGTGTACAAGGCCTCCCAGAAGGTCGTCTTGGAGAAGGCAGGGAAGGGGGGGGCCTCTGAGGGAGGTGCCGTGGTCGTGGAGGGGCGATTCACCAAGATCACCGCCGGCAGCACGGCCGCTCGAATCGTGGTCGGATGGGGTGCGGGCTCCTCGACCGTGGCGGCGGAATGGACGGTGAAGGACGCATCGACCGGAAAGGTGCTGGGGGAATATAAGAAGAATCAGCATTCCTCCAGCAGTGTCCGGGGAATCCATGCCCTAGAGTCCGATGCCCGCTACCTGGCCAGATATGTAGCGTCCACCATTGCTAAGCTCTTGAAGTAAAAAGCGAGTAGGAGGGGGCGGCCTGAGGACCGACCGGCCGAGAATGGATAAGCCCTGGCCGCCCTGCTTTCCTGGGGCCATAAAAAGAGGAGCCACCATGGGAGTGGCTGACCCGCATGGCGACCCTGCCCGGTGGGCGGAGTCCATCATCAAGGAATTTGTCCGGCATTCTCCGGAGAACTCTCTCCAGGACGCCGCACAGGAGAAGGCCTGGGCCGATCCGCTGGTGGGATTCTCCGCCGGGGAGGACCCTCTCTGGCAGCAATTCAAGGACCTGATCGGGCCCTTCTACTGGACTCCCCTGGAGATCTTCAGGCTGACCTTTCCCAAAATGCAGATTGTGCCAGATCAGTTGACGGTCATCAGTTGGGTCCTGCCCCAGACCGAGGCGACCAAGGCCGACAACCGGCAGCAGGTGG
>JAZDMQ010000135.1:0-2715 GCA_043800755.1 bacterium
CATCCATCAAGCTGGTCTCCCTCTCTACCACCCTCGCCACCAATGCGATTGTAGAGGGCAAGGGGTGTCGCGTCTGCCTGCTCCTCGTAGGCTATGACCCCTCCCTGATGCAAAAATATGGGTTCGAAAAGGACCTGCCTACCCCGGATTTCTGCTACCTCCGTGGCAGACACGACCTTTTTGGCGAGGAGATCGAGCCCCTCGACTTGGAGGAGGCCCGACGGATCATCCTGGAGAGGAAGGATCAGGTAGAGGCCTTCGCCATCTCCAGCTATCTGGGGGTAAGGAACCCCGCGCACGAGTTGGCCCTCAAAGCCCTCATTCGCAGCCTGAGCCCCCACCCGGTGGTCTGCGGACACGAGCTGACCAGCGAGTTGGATTCCGTCCAAAGGGCGATCACCACCACCCTCAATGCCCGTCTGATCCCGCTCCTCCACGCCCTGGTCCGCTCGGTGAAGGCCGTCCTGAAGCATAAGGGGATCAAGGCCTCTTTGGTGTTGGTGAAGGGGGATGGCTCCCTGGTCTCCTCTCGCGTGGCCGAAGAGAGACCGGTGGAAACGATCCTTTCGGGCCCGGCCGCCTCGGTGGCGGGGGCCCAATACCTCTGCGGCCTCCAGGAAGCGGTAATCGTGGATATGGGCGGGACCACCACCGATGTGGCCATCCTTCGCGAGGGCAGGCCCTATCTCAATCCGAGGGGAGCCACCGTGGGAGGCAGGGCGACCTGCGTCAAGGGGATCGACATCACCACCGCTGGCATCGGCGGCGACAGCCGGATCTTCTTGGGCCGGGCCGGGGATCTCAGGGTGGGGCCCCGCAGGGTGGTCCCTCTGGGCCTGCTGGCCTCCCAACACCCCCAGGTGATAGGCGAATTAGAGCGCATCGCGGCGGGCCCATTATCCGACCGGTTTCTGCCTTATGGGGAGTTCTTCCTCGCGGCCGCCTCCTCGCAGGGGAACCAAATGGAGGCCCAAGAGAAAGAGATCCTGCGCCATCTCCAGGAGGGTCCCCTCTCCCTGCTCCAGCTCTCCTCCCGATTAAACCTGATCTATCCCAGCCTTCTCAACCTGAGCGAATTGGAGGAGAGGGGTGTGGTGCAGCGATGTGGGCTGACTCCCTCGGATGTGCTCCATGTGGAGGGAGGATGGTCTCTCTGGGGCCGGGAGGTCTCTCATCTGGGCCTGCGCATCCTGGCCAAGGCCCTCCGGATGAAAGAGGAGGATCTGGCCCTCGCCGTCCGGGAGAGGATCACCCGGACCATCGCCATCCAGGTCTTGAACCAGGCCTTGCCCACCGGCCACGGAGGCACCTCCCTTCCCGGGTGCCCCACCTGCTCTAACCTTTTGAGCTTGATCTTCAGCGCCCCCGAGGGCTCAGGGCCCTCTCTCCAGATCGCCCTGGGCAGGAAGCTGGTCGCTATTGGTGCACCAGTGGGAGCCTTCCTCCCCCCGGTGGCCCGGGTCCTGGGAACCCAGGTCCTCATCCCCCCTCACGCCGAGGTGGGCAACGCCCTGGGGGCGGTGGTCGGCGTCTTCAACAAGACCATCGAGGTCTGGATCAAGCCCAGCTATCGGGGAATCCTGCGAGAGGGCTATTCGGTCCACCTGCCCAACGAGAAGGCCTTTTTCGAGGGGTTGGAGGCAGCCAAGGCCTACGCCATCAAGAAGGGCAAGGCCCTGACGGAGAAGGAGGCGAAGAAGGCCGGGGCGGAGAAGGTACGAGTGGAGGTGACCGAGCGCGACAATTACGGGACGGTGGCGGAGGAGATGGGGGAGGGGATCTATTTGGACAGCCTGATCACCATCTCCGCCTTCGGCCGCCCCGCCATCGCCAGATAGAGAAGGAGGGAAGGAGATGGAGGGCTTCTTGGCAAGGCTTAAGGAAGGGGTCGTTATCTTCGATGGGGCCATGGGCACCATGCTCCAGGCAGAGGGCCTATCCTCAGGGGAATGCGCGGAACTCTGGAATGCCGAACGGCCCGAGGTGGTGCAGAGGATCCATCGCGCCTATTTTGAGGCCGGTGCCCAGGTGGTGGAGACCAATACCTTCGGCGCCAATCGCCTCAAGCTGGCCGTCTACGGCCTGGAGGCCAGGACGCGGGAGTTGAACTATCTGGGGGCCAAGCTGGCCAAGGAGGTCGCGCCACCCGGCGGCTTGGTGGCCGGATCGGTCTCCCCCACCGGAAAGTTCCTGGAGCCCTTGGGAGACCTCAGCCTCTCTCAATTGATGGACATCTATGAGGAGCAGAGCCAGGCGTTGGCGGAAGGGGGGGCCGATCTTCTCTGCATCGAAACCATGTCCGATGCGGAGGAGACGGCGGCGGCCATCCAGGCTGCACGGCGGTCCTGCCATCTGCCGGTGGTGGCCACCATGACCTTCAACCTGGATCGGGTCGGCTTCCGCACCATGATGGGCGTAAGCCCAGAGGCCGCGGTCCGACGCCTGGAAGAGGCAGGGGCAGACGCGGTCGGGTCCAACTGCGGCAAGGGAATGGAAGAGATGATCCTCTTGATGAGGGAGATGCGGCCCCTCACCTCCCTGCCCCTGATCGCCCAGCCCAATGCAGGACTGCCGCAGCTTCAGGAGGGGAGGGTCATCTATGTCCAGACCCCGGAGGAGTTCGCCCAAAGGGTTCCCGAGTTGCTGGCGACCGGAGTCAACGGGATAGGCGGATGCTGCGGCAGCACCCCTTCCCACATCCGCCTCATGGCGGAG
>JAZDMQ010000138.1:0-24738 GCA_043800755.1 bacterium
CTGGTCGCCGGTTTATACTACGCTCCTCTTGGGAGTAGTTGCAGGCTTCATGATAGGTCTGGCGGTTGCGTTTGCCTTGAAGAGGACGCAGGCGAAGGCATTGAAAGAACTCGCGGATGAGCTGTTTCGCGAGAGCGAGGCGCAGCGCAAAGCGAGCGTGGATTCCGTCATCGAAAATGTGAAGGCCTGCTTTGGGAGCCTGTCGCTGGACGCACTATCCAAGTCCACTGCGGAGCTCTTGAAATTAGCCCAGGAACGCCTGACGGCGGAGCGGGAGGTGGGCCTTCGGGAATTGGAAGGCAAAAAGGGCCTCATTGACCAACAATTGCAGCAGATGAGCTCCGCCCTTACAGATGTCTCCCATCTGATGAAAGAGCTGGAGAAGGACCGAGAGAAGAAGTTCGGAGAGCTGGCGAGCCAATTGAGGACGACGGGCGACCAGACCACCGCCCTCATGCAGAGCACCCAGATGCTTCGGGAGGCCTTGGTCAGCACCAAGGCGAGGGGACAGTGGGGAGAGCGGATGGCCGAGGATGTGCTGCGCCTTGCCGGTTTCATCGAGGGGATCAACTACTGGAAGCAAAAGACGATCGAAGGGGCGAGATCTCGCCCCGATTTTACCTTCTCGGTGCCACCCGACTTCAAGCTTCATATGGATGTCAAGTTCCCTCTCGACAACTACCTCCGGTTCCTCGATGCCAACTCCGAGGCGGAAAGGTCGGGGTTCCGCACCGCCTTTTTACGGGATGTGAGGGCACGGATTAGAGAGCTGACCGCCCGCGAGTACATCAATCCCGGGGGGAATACGCTGGATTGCGTCCTCCTGTTCATCCCTAACGAACAGATTTACTCCTTCATTCACGAGCAAGATTCCTCCATCCTCGATGAGGGAATCAAGAACAAGGTGGTCTTCTGCTCCCCCATTACTTTGTTTGCGGTCCTGGCCGTCATCCGGCAGGCAGCAGATCATTTCACCCTGGAGCAGACCTCGAATGAAATCCTGTCTCTGCTGGGGGCCTTCAAGAAGCAGTGGGATAAATTCAGCAAGACGTTTGAGACGATGGGCAAGCGCATCAGAGAGGCCCAGGGAGAATACGAAGCGCTCGCCACGACTAGAAGTCGCCAGCTCGAAGGGCCTTTGAACAAGATCGAAGATCTCCGGAGAGAGCGTAAGTTGCCGGTAGCGTTGGGGGAATGGGAAGATGGCTCTCCTGCCTTGAGAGGTCATGAGGGAGATGAAGATGATCGATAGAGGGGAATTCTGGCCCTGGAACAGGGAGATCGACCGCCTGGCGAGGGGAGGAGACGAAGCCCGTTGACCTCCTCAATCCTGAAAATCTTTTCCTCTTTGATCTTGCCGAATGGTCTCCTCCTCCTCATTGCCATCTCCTTCCTCCAATGGGTTGCCTCCCCAGAGTCCCTATCCGGCCTCATACGCGTTTACCCTTATGCGGTTTTGGGGGTGGGGCTCTTTCTCGGCTGGCGTTTTCACCGCACCTGGCTGATCTTCAGCCTCCTGGTCCTAACTCTGGCCGACCGGGCCCTGCTCCACTGCGCCGCAGGTCCGCCTGCGGCGGGGAGCCGCATCCTCTTTAATTCCATCTCCCTGCTTCTACCCCTGAATCTCGCTGCCCTCTCGCTGACCACCCAGCGGGAGCGAGGCATCCTCACCTCGAGGAACCTGATCACCCTGGCCCTGATCCTCTTTCAGTTCCTGTTGGCCATGGGGATTTACCGCTACTGTCCAACTGGGGCAGGCGGAGAGGCGATCAAATTGAAGTCGGTCACCGGTCCCATCACCTGGTCCCCCGTTTCCCAATCCGGGTTGCTGGCCTTCGGTCTCGCCTTTCTCTTGCTGACGGCTCGATTCCTCCTCCGCCGAGGTGCCATTGAAAGCGGGTTTTTCTGGGCGTTGATTGCCTCTTTCCTCGGACTGAATGTGAATCGGATCGGCGATCTCTCCACCTTCTACTTTTCTACCGCAGGACTCATCCTGGTCGCCTCTTTCATTGAAACTTCCTACAGCATGGCTTATCGCGACGAATTGACCAGCTTGCCTTCCCGACGAGCCCTGAACGAGGCCCTCTTGCAGCTGGGCAATCGCTATACCATTGCCATGGTGGACATAGACCAATTCAAGCAGTTCAATGACCGGCACGGGCACGAGGCGGGGGATCAGGTGTTGCGAATGGTGGCCTCGCAACTCGAAATGGTCTCCGGCGGAGGGAGGGCTTTTCGCTATGGGGGGGAGGAGTTTGCAGTGATCTTCCCCGGGAAGTCCTTGAAGGAAGCCCTTCCCCCGTTGGTCGCCCTCCACCGCGCCATCCCCGCCACGAACTTCACCCTGCGAGGCAAGGGTCGTCCCCGAAAGAGACCAGAGGTCGCGAAGCCGAGCAGCGCGGTCCGCAAGCAAGTCCCCATTACCGTTAGCATTGGAGTTGCGGAGCGGGATGCCAAGTATACCGAACCGGATCAGGTGATCCGGGCGGCGGACCGGGCCCTTTATCGGGCCAAAGAGGGCGGGCGAAATCAGATCAGCATCTAAATTTGCCTCCCGAGAGTACCCTTCCTGAGGTAGTATGGCCGGGTCCTCCCGGATCGAGGCGGGGGCCGTGGAATAAATGGCGGAAAAGCCCGAGAGGAGGTTCTATTTGGAGCTTAAGGATATCAAGAAAATAGGAGTGGTGGGGGCGGGAACGATGGGCCATGGCATTGCCATCTCTTACGCCCTGTGGGGATATCCCGTCATCATGGGTGATCTCAATGAGGAGATACTGAAGAATAGCCTGGGCCGCATCAAATCCAGCCTGGACAGCTTTGTGGAGGAGGAGGTCGTCCCCCGGCGGCAGGCAGATGAGACGGCAGAACGGATCATTACGACCACCGACCTGTCGGCCCTGGCAGGAGAGGCAGATCTTGTGTGTGAGGCGATCATCGAGAGGGCCCAGGAGAAGCGGGAGCTATTCAACCAACTGGATGTCCTTTGTCCTTCGCATACCATCCTGGCCAGCAACACCTCCCATATGGTCCTGAGCGATTTTGCCTCGGAGGTGAAAAGGCAGGACAAGATCGTAGTCACCCACTATGCCAATCCGCCCCACATCTGCCCCGCCGTGGAGGTAGTCAAGGGTCCGGGGACCTCGGATGAGACCTTCAGTCTCACCTATGCCCTGCTGGAGAAGGTCAGGAAAGTGCCGGTCAGGGTGCTCAAGGAGCTACCCGGATACTTGAATAACCGTATCCAGTTTGCCCTGTTCCGGGAGGCCTTCGACCTGTGGGCCCAGGGGGTCGCCTCGGCCGAGGACATCGACCGGGCGGTGATGGGCCATTTTGGCTTTCGCAACGCCAGCATCGGCCCCTTGATGACCACGGATCTGGGGGGAGTGCCGAAATGGGGTCCCCTGGCCTACGAGATGTTTAGCCAGGCCTTCAAGTTCATCAGCGATGCCAAGGAGCCTCCCCAGAAGTGGAAAGAGCAGGTGATGAACCACAGAGGCTTCTACGACTATTCGGAGGAGCAGTGGGAAGAGATTATTAGGAAGAGGGACAAGGAATTCCTGCGGCGCTTGAAGCAGCTCTACTGGTCCAAGGAGGATTGAGAAACTTCACGGAAAGGGCAAAGGAGAAAGATGGATCATCGAGATGAGGAGCAAGAGACCATAGAACGGGCCTTAAGCCTTTTCAGCCAAAACCACCCCTGTTCCCGGCGGCAATTTCTGAAGATTGGCGGGATCTCCCTGTTGGGGATCTCTACCCTGGGGCCCCTCCTGGCCCGGGGTGAGGCGAAGGCACCCCTGATCATCATGGAGCAGGCCCAGGGGATCGTCATCGCTGATCCGACCAGGTGCGTGGCCTGCCGACGGTGTGAGCTGGCCTGTACGGAGTTCAATGATGGCAAGGCATCCCCAGTGATGGCGCGGGTGAAGGTCATCCGAAACCTCCACTTTGGGCCGCAGGGCCCTTATGTTGGACAGCACGGGCAGGGCAACTGGGGCAATGGGCTGGTGATCCCCGAAGTATGCCACCAGTGTCCGCATCCGGTGCCCTGTGCCAATGCCTGCCCCAACGACGCGATTGTAGCCAAACCACCCCTCAATGTTAGGGTGGTGGAGGTGGAGCGGTGTGTTGGCTGCAGGATGTGCCAGCGAGCCTGTCCATGGGGGATGATGTCCTTTGATGCCGGTGCCGGCAAGGCAACCAAGTGTTTCCTCTGTGAGGGGAAGCCCAAATGTGTGGAGGCGTGTCCCGCCGAAGCACTGAGGTTTTTGCCTTGGCGAGATTTGACCGATAAGGTGCCACCCCGGGTGGTGCCCACCGCAGCCCTTCCACCGGAAAAGGCTGCGTCCTGCAGCGAATGCCATAAGGCAAAGAATTGAGCAGAGTAACCAGGAAGGGAGAATAAAGGGCATGGCTAAATACGGAGGGTGGGCCGGAAAGGTGTTGCGCGTGGATCTGTCCACCGGCCGCATCTGGACCGAAGAGACCATCGAGAAATACAAAGACTTTTTGGGTGGGACAGGGATCGGCTATAAGGTCCTCTGGGACGAGGTCCCCTCCGGGACCCAGCCATTCGATCCCGCCAACCGGATCATTTTCGCGGTAGGCCCCCTGGCCGGGACCGGCGCTCCCTGCAATGGCCGCACGGCCATCACCACCCTTTGGTCCACCTGTTGGCCGAAACCACTGGTGGCCACCGGGCATATGGGGGGCCAGTTTGCCGCCGAGCTCAAATATGCGGGATATGATGCCATCGTCATCGAGGGGAAGGCCGATCACCCCGTGTGGCTATCCATCGTCGATTCCCAGGTGAAGATCAAGGATGCCCGCCACCTCTGGGGGCAGGGGATTCGCCGGGCCACCGTCGAAATCTCCCAGGAGATGGGGCCTGAGGCCGCAGTGGCCGCGATCGGCCAGGCGGGCGAGAATTTAGTTCCCATGTCGGTGGTGATGAATTCCGTTTCCCACTCCGCCGGCGGGGTGGGGGGGGTGATGGGGTCCAAGAACCTGAAGGCGATCGGGGTGCGCGGCTCGGGAGGCATAAGGATCGCGGGTGATAAGGGGGAGTGGGAGAAGCTGATCAAATACCACCTCTCCCTCTTGGGGGCTAATAACCAGCATGTGGTTCCGAGTACGCCCCAGCCGTGGGCTGAGTACTACAATCCGGCCTCCCGCTGGGTCGCTGGCCGGGGCCGCAAATGGGGGGCATCTACTCCGACGATCGAGACCGGGGTCTGCGGTCCACATGACCTCAACCGCATGGCCTACCGGACCAATAACTTCGCCTATTTCATTGGGGAGGGGGGATGGCAATATACGGTGAGGGGCAGTGGCTGCACCGCTTGCCCCATCCGATGCCATAACATCATCAAAGTCCCCTCGGTGGCTGCGAAATACAACATTCCGGAGGTAGGGCAAAATACCTGCTCCGGGCTCTTCTTTGGCGCTTTGTTCTTCAAAACCTTTCCCGATGGCCCAAGGGGCCAGACGGCGATCGAAGCCTGCATGGTGGGAATGCATCTGGCCGACGACCTGGGCATCTGGTGCAACTACAGCCAGTTGCAGCGGGACTTTCAGAAGCTCTACTATAGCGGGATGTTCGAGAGCAAGCTGGGGGAGAAGGAGTTCAAGGGTTATTCGTGGAACAAATATGAGAAGGGGGACCCCTCCTTCCTCTTTGAGCTCCTTCCTCGCGTCGCCCAGAAGGAGGGGGAGTTGGGGACGGCCTTGGGGCTGGGCAGCGGCTACCTGTTGGAGCGGTGGTCCATCCCCGAGGAGGATTGGAAGGGAGATCTCAAAACCCTGTACTGGAAGATGGGGCACCCCCGGCACCATTCCAATGATGAGATGGGCCAGTGCGGGGTGATCGTCAATACCCAATACAACCGGGATTGTCAGTGCCATTCTCACACCAACTTCACCCGCAACGGGCTTCCCCTGGAGGTTCAGAAGCGTCTGGCAGCTGAACTCTGGGACTCACCTGACGCGGTCGATGCGATCGGGGCCTTCACGCCGATAAATCCTTACAAGGCCAGGTTTGCCAAGTGGTCACTTCTGCGGAAGGAGCTCCATGATTCTTTATCCCTCTGCAACTATATGGGGCCCTGGGTGGCCTCCCCCTTAAAAGAGAGGGGCTACCGGGGCGATGATTCGATCGAGTCGCGGCTCTACAGCCTGGCGACTGGCGACAGAAAAGATCGGCAGGAGCTGGATCAGGCGGCGGAGCGCATCTTCCTCTTACACCGGGCCCTGACCATTCGCGATATGGGAACCAAGGAGATGCGCACCCAGCACGACACCATCCCCGATTGGGTCTTCACGGACCCTTCCGGCAAGGCCCCCTTCACCCAGGGGACGGTGCACATGGACCGGGAGGACATTCGGCTGGCCATGGATCTTTACTATGGAGAGATGGGCTGGGATAAGCCCACCGGAGCGCCCACGGAGGCGGCCTACCGCCGGATAGGTTTGGCAGAGGTGTCCGAGGAGTTAGGTCAAAGGGGACTTTTGCCCTGAGGGACAGGGAAGGGATTGAGGAAGAGGAGGATGCCTCCGCAGGGGAGGAGGGCCGGTGAGGGAAATACAGGAAGTGGAAGCTGCGCGTCAGGCAGCAGCCGACCTCATTCGCAGAAGGAGTGAGGCAAGTCAACTCGCTGCCCCGGAGGAGATCCTCCAGGAATTGAAGGAGCAGAACCTCCTGACCTTCTCTGCTGATGATCAGGTTGAACCACCTGGTGCATTAGAGGCGATCCTGAAGGAAGCGCGGGAAGAGAATAAAGACCTGAAAGAGCTTCCAGGCGAGGACGGGGTACCACGCTATTACTCTGACCAGTTCATGAGCGAGACCTATGCCCGAATCCTTTCGGGGAAGGAAGGAGATCCCCTGCAGTTGATTGCGGAGATCGTCCGGGAAAACTCCGCCCTCTATCCCCGGCCCGTCCCTCTCCATACCTTTCAGGATGCGCCCTTTGGGCTGACGGAGACAGAGCTCCAGGCGTGTTTGGAGCAGATGGCTGGACGGGATACATATAAGGACATCGGCCAGACCATTACCTCTTGGGGCACAGCCTTCCTTTTTTCCAGCCTTCACCTGGATCCCGCCCACGCCTCGATGCTGGCCGAGTGGTACGATGTGGGCCGATTCCACAATACGTGAACTCGAAAGCCGGGCCAGGGGTGGGAGGATGTGGGAATCGCGGGCGGGGAAAGGGTTGACAGAAGAGGCTATCCAGGGTAAATAGATCCTCAGAAGCCATAGAACCCGGATTCGTTTGAGCCCCGGGGTCCCCCTTTTATGGGGGCCCATGACTATGATCCCCGGTCTGCAGGAGGTGGACATGATAGGCGCCGGATCGGTCTTTTGTCTTCAGATTCCGGCGCCTTTTGTTTTGGGGGAGAGAGTATGGGTGGGAGGCCATCTTGTCCTGAAGGGATGGCGAGATCGAGGGAGGTCGATTCTGCCCCATGGAGGGCACCTCGGCCTTCATAATTCCAGGACTTCGCCATGAATCAGCTTTTTGAGCCATCATCGCTGAGCGGGATAAGGGTTAAGAATAGGATCGTCCGATCAGCTACCCACGAGGGGATCGCCGACGAAGAGGGACATCCGACCGAGGCCCTGATCGCCCTTTACACCAGGTTGGCCAAAGGCGGGGTAAGGGCTATCATTACCGGAGAAGCGGGGGTACAGCGCAACGGCAGATCTTCAGCAAACGTTTCCTTGATGATCCATCGCGATGATTTCATCGAGGATTACCGGAGGGTGGCCATCGCGGTGCATCGCTATGGCACCCCGATCCTGCTTCAGCTACAGCATTGCGGAAGGCAAACGAACGCTAAAGCGATCGGGGGAACCCCAGTCGCCCCTTCCTCGTTGCGCGACAAAGTCCATCGAGAGGAGAGGCCTAAAGCACTCTCTGAGGATGAGATCGAGGAGATCATCGAGAATTTCATCAGGGCCATTGAACGGGCAAAGGAAGCGGGCTTTGATGGGGTTCAGCTCCACGGGGCCCATGGGTATCTTCTTTCTGAGTTCCTCTCTCCCCATACCAACCGCAGGAGAGATCGTTGGGGGGATCCATCGAGAATCGCTTTCGCATCCTGGGGGAGATCTACCGAGGGGCAAGACAGAGGGTGGGATCCTACCCGATCCTGGTGAAGCTCAATGCCTACGATGCGCAAAGGAATGACATCAGGCCGAATGAGACACTCATCGTCGCCTCGATGCTGGAAGGCGTTGGATGCTCCGGGATCGAGGTCTCCTGCGGGACCTTTGAGGATGGGCTGAATACCATCAGAGGGCCCAATCTGCCCCTGGACGCAGTCTTCGCCTCCATTCCGAAATATCGAGACCTCCCCTTTCTGAAGAAAAAGGCCCTTACCCTGGTTGCCCCGCTCCTCATCAAGAGGCACAGGCCCCTGGAGAACTACAATGTCCCTGCAGCAGAGGCCATCAAGCGAAGGGTCAGGATCCCAGTAATCGTGGTAGGAGGGATCAAGAGGCCTAAGGACATCGAAGACATCATTACGCAGGAACGGGCCGATTATGTCTCCATGTCCCGGCCCTTTATCATCGAGCCCGATCTGGTCAATAAATTTCAATCAGGGCAGGCAGGGGCCTCCCGGTGTATCTCATGTAACTATTGTTTCATCGGACTGGGGGCAGGGCCGCTCCGATGCTGTTATGGGAGGACAAAATAGCCTAAATGGAGCATAGATTAAGCGGGGCAGGCGATGGCAACAATTTGAAATAGCAGTCTACCGGGGGAAAATATTGAGGATTGGGCGAAGGCTTTCTTCGGACTGGAAAGGATTACAGAGGAGATTGACGGATGGTGGACACCCGAATAACCCCCACTGTCTTGGCCAGTCAAAGTGGGAGGGTCATTTGACTGTTTATTGACAAGCGGGCTGTTTCTCTTGGGTAGAAAGACCTACCCTATCCCACTCCTCACCGTTTCTTGGACCGCCGCGCCCTTCCCAGCAAACCGAGGGACACCAACCCCAACCCGAGAAGAGTGAGTGTTGCGGGCTCGGGGACAGCATGCTGGAACGTCTTCCCGTGATGGATCCTTCCGGGCTTATGGGGGGTGGTCATGGGTCCTCTTGCCTGGACCGGGAGCGTAAATCCCAGAACCATGAGGCTCAGTGCTCCTACAAGGATCGTCTTGGTGATCGATTTCATCATCTACCCTCCTTTCATTTTGGATTTTCCCACTTGAGGCTTTGACATACTATTTAACACGCCCCAACTCCCTTGTCAAGAAAAATCTCCGAATCACCCCTCTCCATCTTTGACAGCAGGGAAGCGAGGAGTTTTTCACGCTCCTGGGCCGCCTCAAGCCGGCAGATCATCCTGATGAAGGGGCGATGGGCTCTCCCGATCTTTGAGCAACCAGAGAATCAGACCTAAGATCGCGAGGCCAAGGGCGAAGAAGAGGAACCCGCCCGACTTGTGAAGAAAGCTCTCGGTGAGAAACCTCTCGTCAACATAAACCGAAAGTAAAGAGATGACCACGATCCGGACGGCGTTTTTGAAGATGGCGACCGGGAAGACCGAAAGGACCAATACGGCCTTCTTCCAGCCGGTTTGAAGAAACAAGTGGGCTGCAAGGATGCTGGTGATAAGAAGGGCAATGGAAGAACGAATTCCACTGCATTGCCTGGCAACCTCAATGCTGATGCCGGGCAGATTGAATATGAACCCCTCCTGCGAGAAGGGTGTGCCGGAAAGCTTAAAGAGGAGATAGCTCATTCCGGTAGAGCCCACTTGCAGGAGGAGAATGGCCTTGTCCAGCAAAAAGCTGGGGATTGGGACCATGAATACGAGGAGAAGAAGGGGAAACATCGCGGCCCTGAATGCCGCGAGGCCATAAAGGAAGATAAAGGTGCCAACCCAGAAAATAATAGCGGATAGGGTGATCAGCGAGGTGTAATCATTTTGATTCAGTGCGGCTCCCTGGGTCCTTCCCGCGAGAAACAAGACGGCGGCGATGGCCAGCAAGGGAGCGCCCGCACCATAAGAATATACGGGGTTTTCAAACAGCGTGGTTCTTTTCAAATAGATGAAATAGGCGCTTACAAACGGGATGAGTATAATATGAGAATAATATTCGCTTTGCGGCGAAGAGTTCAACAAATCCCTCAGGGGTGGGTAAAGCATCAGGAAGGCAATGATGCTGAACAATACAAACAGTATATTTCTCTGGTTGAAATGCCTCAGTGCTTGCATAAGAGTTCCCTGGCCCGCAACATGTCGCGCAAGTCCCACCTTGCGAGTGGGGTTAGGGGGCGCCACAGCGAATAGGGCCCGCCTCTTCCCTCCACCCCGTCCAAGGCGAATCGGGAAAAGAGCCGGTGGTGGCACACTCTAACAGATAGTAGAACATCCTTGCCCCTTGGCCATTTCGGGCAAGAGGTGGGGGTTTCAGTCCTTTGGGCGACAGGCAAGATGATAATGTTTAGAAAAAGGGAAAAGAGCCCCGTCAAATGCCCGGCGCCTATAGAGAAGTAATGGATTTGTCCTTGATGGGATGAGCGCCTTGATGAATTGGTGCCGGAGGTCGGGGTCGAACCGACATGGGCTAAAAGCCCGCGGGATTTTGAGTCCCGTGCGTCTACCAGTTTCACCACTCCGGCTGCGCCATGGTTGATCGCCTGGCATCTTCTATTCTTATCTTATATTATTAATGCCTCCCGGCCATCCTGTCAAGGATGTATTCAAGGATGGGGGGCTGATTCCGCCTTCAGCCAGTTGGAAAAGTCCACCTGGCCCATAAAGAGGGCCTCGCCTGGGGGGTCAGATCCCCACCAATTCTCCCGCGCATCAATGAGCAGGGAGGAGTAGTTAACCAGGGCCCAGGCATTCTCCGCGATGTTGTTTGCCCGCAGGACCGGTTTGGTATAGCCGGAACAGATGATCCCCACTCCAGTCCGGTGGCCTGCGATTCGGCAACCCGTGATCTTTGGGGCCGACTGACCGCTGCACTCGATCCCACTCTGCAGTCCGTGGAGGAGTTGACAAGAAGAGATCTCTGGGGCACCTGCCTGGATGAAGAGCGCGGTGGATGCGTGCTCTATCCGACAGTGTTGCAGGGAATTGGCCCCTTGGGGGTCTTGAAAGGTGAAGGCATAGGCATAGTCTCCAGGTTCTGGATTGGGGCTGGCCGAGAGAAAGGAAATGGGAAGGGTGGGGAGCCCCTTCGCTTCGACCGACCCCTCTCTCACCCAGATGCCAGCCTCCCCTCGGGCATATTTCACCGTGACCCCCGGCAGGATATGCAATTGACCCTTTCCTTCCACCGTCACGACCCCATTGACCAGGTAAGGGGAGTGGGCGGGTATCAGATAGGCGGCCTGATCGATCTTACTGGGGAGCGGGGAAGAAAGAATGGGCAGGAAGACGGGCTTGCCCTCAGGGGGCGGGCCATCCAGGCAGGGGGAGAAGTCCACCGGCCCATAGATCCCAGCGATGATCGCCTCGATTTTGCTGGTACCCCAATAATTTCCAGCGGCGGAGAGGGGGCTTCCTTTTGACCGAGCATGGTAGAGCTGATAGGTGGCGTTGTCATGGAAATGGTTGGCCTGAGCCTCCAGAGAGGAATCCTCACAGAAAACCCCTTCGGCCCCGTTGAAGGCCACTTCGCAGCCCTGCAAGGAGGCGGCAGCCCCCGAGAGTCGAAGACCGGCCTTCCCGTTGTGGGTGATCTTGCATCCCTTGATCTCGACGGCCGCGGAGGAGGAGACGAAGAGTCCACACCCTCGGTTAAAGGCAACGGAGGAGGAGAGGAGGCGAGGCCGGCAGGAAGCCCCCTGCAAGGAGATCCCGAGGTCGTTCTGCGAGATATCGCAGGAGTTGAGCTGGGGTGAGCTGGAGATACAAGCGACCCCGGTCCGGGCTCGCTGCACCTGGCAGTTTTCCAGGATCCCCTGTCCTTCCTCGAAGATGAGGCCCTCCCAATTCCCTTCCCCCTGGGAAATCATCCGAATTCCCTGTCCTTCTTTTTCCTTTGCGATGAGTTGGCCTTTGATACGTAGAGCCGGTCCTTGCGATTGGATGACTGTCCCCGGCTCAATGGTGAGCGAGGAATCGAGGGGCACCACTACCTCTTTGGTGATGACATAAGGGGAGGCGGCCGCATACCAGGTTGTCTCCCCCTTCATCTCTCCCCCGATGGCGGTGGGGCCCGGGGCCACCGGGGTGACCGAGATGACCGCTGAGGGCACGCTCTCATTGCCGGCCCGATCCATCGTCGAGAGGCGGTAGAAGTAGGCCTTTCCATTGACCAGGCCTGGATCCTCCGCCTTGGCGAATTCAGTTTCGATGACCTGGGAGAAGCCGCTTAGGGGGGTCAGACTTCGATAAAGACGATATCCTGCCAGGTCAGGCTCCTTATTGGCCTCCCAGGTGAGGTGAGCGGACGCGTCGGCTCCTTTGGCGCGAAGGCCAACGGGGACCGCCGGGGGGGTCGTATCAATGGTGACCGGTCCCAGCACATCCTGCCACTCGCTGGAATTTCCCGACTTGTCTGTGAGGCGAGCGGTCACAATGGCCTCTTTGATATTGTCTCCGGGCAGGACCTGATAAGTCCCCACATAGACCCCCTCCGGGGATTCGACCATGGGTAGCTTGGCCTTCAGGATGCCGACATCGAAAGTGGCCAGACACCCCGGATCCCCGGCCATAACCGCCTTGATGACCTCCCCCGCCTTCTTGGTGGTTCCCCCGGAGTCAGAGGCGAGCATGGAAACCTGGGGGGGCTTGAGGGCCTGGGCTACGGAAGGGGCGGGCAAAGTCTTCACCACATCACGGAAAAGGTCGTCAGAGGCCCGTAAGAGTTCGATCTTTCGGATATTGATCGCGGTGGAAATCGCCGTCAAGGCGATACCCCAGGCCGTGGTGGAGACCCCTCCTTCGTGCTTGCGGGAGACATGGGAGGCCTCCCAGAGGATCTCTCCGCTCCTGGCATCCAACATCCTCAAGGTTACCCCCACCGCCACCTGGGAGTAGAGGACCGCATAGAGGCGGTTGTAGTGGGTGATCTGACCGTAGACCAGGGCATCCACCCCCAGGATCTGCCCAAGCTCATGAGGGGCCTTGCGATTGATTTCCTCGGGCTTGGTGAGCCCTCGCTCTTGAAGAAGACGATCGATCCGGTAGAGCTTGATCAGCTCATAGGTCTTTGAACTCAAGTGATTGAAGAGGGCCCCTCGCACGATTTCAAAGGCCTCCTCTTTACCGGTGAGATTTTCCAGGGGGAGAATGGCGATGGTCTTGGGGGGCGAGGTCTTGAGCTTTTCTGAGATGGTGGCCTTTGGACCCGAGCCGAAGTCCAATTGGGGAGAGATGAGCACCTTGTCAGTGGCTACCGAACATCCCTGAAGGAGAAGAGCAGGGAAAAGGAGAAGGGCTCCGATCCGTTGCATCCTCTTCACAGTCTATTCTCCCATCTTAACTGAGGCTTGCCAGGCCCAATTCCGCCTGGATCTCCTTAACTTTTCTCTTGACAAAACAGGGGGTTGCTGGTAGTTAAGTAACCGTGGGGGCTGTGGCGCAGTTGGGAGCGCGCTTGACTGGCAGTCAAGAGGTCAGGGGTTCGAATCCCCTCAGCTCCACCAGAAATCTATCCCTGGATCAGGCGTTCCTCTACTTGGACCTTAGACCCTCTCTTGATTCCCTCCAGCCACTCCTTCAAAAGGCGATCTCGTTTCTCAAGCACGATCTGCTTCTTCAACAACTCCTTCTGGGAGGGTTGCAGGTCCCTCTTGCCCGCGGTCCCAACCTCCATAGAGCGCAGAATGTAAAAGCGATCCTTGCCCTCGACTAAGGGACTGACCTCTCCTTGCTTCAAGGAGAAGGCAGCCTTGACGAAGGGGACGGGATCGGGAACTTCTCGGAAGGGCAGATTGTAGAAGATGTATCCGCTCTGGCGTGGCTTCATCTTGACCTCTGCCGCTATTCTGGTCCATCCCCCCTCCCTTTGGGCTTTCCTCAGGATCGCCTCCGCCTCCTCTTTCTTGAAGTCTTTGATAGGAAGTTCGATGAACTCCACCTTCACTCGATTATTGGCCAGGAGATAGAGGTCTTCGACTTCCTCATCGGAGGTCTTGGCGGCCTCCCTAACGAAGTCCTGCATCTTGGTGAGGAGGAGCTCCACCTGTAGGTTTCGCTCGTACTTTTGAGGAGTGAGCCGATTATATTGCAGAAGGCTCAGATATCTCTTGCGCGAGAATTGCCCGTTTTCCTGGAAGGCAGGGTAATTCCGGATCGTTTCCGCCAGCTCTTCTTCTGTTACCTTGATTCTCATCTTCCGGGCCTGAATCATGATGAGCCGTTGGTTGATCAAATCGTCAAGGGCCCGTTGTTTCAGTTTCATCCTCTCTGCGGCTTCATCGTCGAACTTGTCCCCCAGAGTCTTCCGATAATGCTCGTAGAGGGTTTGATAGGCATCTCGGAATTCCTCCACCGGGATCTGCTGCTTATCCACTTGGGCGATGATGCCCGCTCTTGCCATTCCTCCTCCCGGCGTGGAGCGAATCCCCCAAACCAGAAAGGTCGTGCCAATGAAGGCAAAGATCACTAACCAAAGGGTGAAGCTAAGGGATTTGAGATTCATTCGCATACTTTTGAGCATCCTAAATCCTTCCTCCTCGATCCCAGGCAGTAGGTTTTAATTAACATAGACCAAAGGGGAGGGCGATGCAATACTTTTTTGGACTACTTTTTTGGAGAGAGCCTTGTATTTCCCCCCGCAGTGTGCTAATAAATCTGAAAGGTAGGAGATGGGATATGCCTCCGGTCCTCGGCAGGCGAGGGAGTGACCAGAACAGGTTTCTTGGAAGACAGTGGGCCTCTTCTGGCGCGCCTTTTCCAGTGGGGTCCTTATCATCCTTATTTGGTTTGGCAAGAAAGGAGCCCGCTTCATGATTATGAATTGGATACTCCGCAAGTTCTCCAGCGATCTGGCCATGGATTTGGGAACCGCCAATACCCTGATCTATGTGAAGGGCAAAGGAATCGTTCTCTGTGAGCCTTCCGTGGTCGCCATCGAAAAAGGGTCCAATCGGGTGCTGAAGGTGGGGAAAGAGGCCAAGGAGATGCTGGGGAGAACCCCCGGCAATATCGTGGCCATTCGCCCCATGAAAGACGGGGTGATTGCGGATTTCGATATAACGGGCCAAATGATCCGCCGGTTCATCGCCAAGGTGCACAACCGAAAGACCATGGTGCGACCGAGGATGGTCATCGGGGTCCCCTCTTGTATTACCCAGGTAGAGAAGAGGGCGATTCGCGACTCGGCGGAGCAGGCGGGGGCAACGGAGGTCTTTCTCATCGAGGAACCGATGGCAGCAGCCATAGGCTCCGGATTGCCGGTGCAGGAGCCTTCCGGGAACATGATTGTGGATATCGGTGGCGGCACCACGGAGGTGGCGGTCATCTCCCTCTCCGGGATTGTCTATAGTCAATCCGTGCGTATCGGAGGGGACGAAATGGATGAGGGCATTATCCAGTACCTGAAGCGCAAGCACAACCTGCTGGTGGGAGAGAGGACCGCCGAGATCTGCAAGATCCAGATCGGTTCTGCCTATCCCCCCGATAAGCCCCAGGAGATGGTGGTTAAGGGGCGAGATCTCATCGAGGGGATCCCCAAGTCCATGATAGTCACTGACACCGATATCCGGGAGGCCCTGCACGATCCCGTTTCCGCCATTGTGGATGCAGTGAGAATTGCCCTGGAGCGAACTCCCCCGGAGCTCTCCGCCGATATTGCGGATAAGGGAATCGTGTTGGCGGGGGGAGGGGCCCTTCTCCAGGGGTTGGATACCCTGCTGGCGCAGGAGACCCGACTCTGCGTGCGCGTGGCAGACGATCCCCTCACCTGCGTGGTTAAAGGAACTGGAAAGGTATTGGACGAGCTGGATCTCTTGCACAGCCTTTGCGTGGAGCCTTATTCGGCGCACTTGAGCTGAAAAGGCTCGGGAGTTTCATGCATTTTGAAGTCCTGGTTTTTTCTCCGCCACCGTGGTCTCTCCGTCTTGATTATTGTCCTCGTCCTATCCTTCCTGTTTCTCACCCACGGAGTCCGGGTCTCTCAGGAGAAGGCGAGTCTACCCAAGAGGCTCGTGATGGTGGTGGTCGCCCCATTGCTGCGAGCGATCCACGGCGCGTCAGCCTCCCTGACCTCTTTCTGGGATAGCTATATCGATCTGAGGGAGGTCCGCCGACAAAACCTGAGCCTCAAGGAAGAAGTCAGCCGCTTGAAGCAGGAAGAGATGCTCCTGTCGGAGGCCAAGCGAGAGAACGAGAGGCTCCACCGACTCCTGCAAATGCGGGACAATGTCGCGGTGCCTACGGTTGCCGCCATGGTGATCGGGAAGGACCCGAGCAATTGGTTTCGCAGTATCCTGATCGATAAGGGAGCCAGGGAGGGGGTGAGCCGGGATTCGGCGGTCCTCTGTCCCCAGGGTTTGGTGGGGAGGGTTATCGAGGTGATGGAGCAGACCTCCCGGGTCCAGCTCATCACCGATCCAAACTGCGCAGTGGGTGCCCTCATCCAGCGGACCCGGGTTGGAGGAGTGGTGGTGGGCGAGGTAGGCCCCTATTGCAGGCTCAAGTTTCTGCCCCGCGACGCGGAAGTCTCCGTGGGGGACCTGGTTCTCACCTCGGGGCTTGGTGGCTTGACCCCCAAGGGAATTCCGATTGGTCTGGTGACCGCGGTTCAGAAGAAGGAAAATGCCCTGTTTCAGGAGGCTCACCTGGCACCGAAGGTGGATTTGTTCCGCATCGAAGAGGTATTGGTCTTGGCGAAGCCACCCCGCCCTGAGATCCGATGGCGAGAGGAATAAGGATTGAGATGAAGGCGATCCTCGTCTTCTTGTCCTTTCTGGCTCTGATAGTTCTGCAGGTGAGATTGCTCCCCCATTTTGCCATCGGGGATATCAAACCCGATCTCTTCCTCTTTTCCGTGTGTTGCCTTAGCCTGAGGAGCGGGGAGGCGAAGGGGGCGATCATTGGGTTCGGCCTGGGCCTTTTGGAGGACTGCCTTTCCATTTCTCCGGTGGGGATGAGGGCTTTCGGCTTCTCCCTGGTGGGGTTTCTTTCGGGATATGCGAGGAGGGAGTTGCTGTTGGACAGCCTCTTAGCCCAAACCCTCCTCCTTTTTTTCGCTGGTCTCCTCTCGGGCTTTGCCACCCTGTTTGCCCTCAATTTCTTTTTGATCCCTCGCCCGATCGGCTATACCTTCATGCGCCTGATCCTGCCCGAGAGCCTTCTCACCGCCCTCGGGGGGCTTCTTCTTCTTATCATCTTTCCCAGGTGGAAGGATCTGAGGACGGAGCCATATGGCCCGCTCTGATACGGTCTCCCGGACTCATCTTGAATTGCAGCGAAGGATACGCCTCTTTCATATCCTGGTCATCTGCGGATTCCTTCTCTTGCTGCTCCGACTTTGGCAGCTCCAGATTCTGGAGGGCGATCGATATGAGACCCTCTCCAAGAGCAATCGGCTGCGCCTACATATGGAGGAGGGATGTCGCGGCCTGATCCTGGACCGAAATGGGCGGGTCTTGGCGGAGAACCGGCCATCCTTCGATGTCTTGGTGACCCCCGGAGATGTTCGTGATCCGACGGCCCTCTCACGGCTCCTCTCCGAACTCCTCAAGATTGATCCCATGGAGCTCCTTCGGCAGATGGAAGAGGGCAAGCGCCGTCTCTATGAGCCGATCCTGGTGAAAAGGGATATCAATACGACCGCCATGGTGGCTGTCCAGGAGAGGAAGTATGAATTGGGAGGCGTGACCCTCCGGGTCCGCCCACTCCGATCTTACCCCAGGGGAGACTTTGCCACCCATCTGTTGGGCTATGTCTCGGAGATCAACCCCGGGCAGCTTTCGCGGGAAGAGAACCGCGGTTTTCGTTTTGGAGACCGATTGGGCCAGGGGGGGATCGAGGGAGCCTACGATGCCTTGCTGCGGGGAGTAGAAGGGGGAGAGCAGGTGGAGGTAGATGCCTCTGGCCGCGAAACGCGAGGCCTGGGCCGGATCGAGCCCAAGCCCGGATTTACCATCATCTTAACCCTCGATGCTCGCATTCAGGCCTTGGCCGAGGAAAGCCTGCGGGGCCAGAGGGGCGTGGTAGCGGTGATGAATCCCCTGAATGGGGAGATACTGGCCCTGGTGAGCAAGCCCTCCTATGACCCCAACCTCTTTGCCTCTCGCCTTACCCCGGAGCAATGGTCCCGCCTGGTGGGGAACCCCTACCGCCCCCTGCAAAACCGGGGTCTCCAATCGGTCTATCCTCCCGGCTCAATCTTCAAGCTGATCACGGCCATTGCTGCCTTAAACAAGGGGGTAATCACCCCAGAGACGCAATTCCGGTGCCAGGGCAGCTTTAGCCTGGGCGATTACAGTTACGAATGCTGGAAGAAAGAAGGACATGGGAGCGTCAACCTGAAAGAGGCCATTGCCCAATCGTGCAATGTCTATTTCTACAATGTTGCCTTGCGGGTGGGCATCGAGGAGATCGCCAAGACCGCGAGGGCCTTCGGGATCGGAGAACCTTTGGGGCTGCGCCTGTGCGAGGAATCCCGCGGCCTCGTGCCCACACCCGAATGGAAGCGAGCAGTCAAAAAGGAGAAGTGGTATCTGGGTAATACCGTACAGGCAGGGATTGGGCAGGGCATGATTACTGTAACTCCCCTCCAGATCCTCCAGATGACCTCCGCTATTGCCAATGGAGGCCGCCTCTTTCGACCCACGGTGGTTAAGGAGATCAGGGCCCCTGACGGGGAGGTGGTGGAGAGGAATGGAGCGGAGGTGATGCGGGAGGTCTCCCTGCGCCCAGAGGTTCTGCCCGCGGTGCGCAAAGGAATGTGGGCGGCAGTCAACGAGGGTGGAACCGGCGGGGTGGCCCGGATTGAGGGGCTCGATGTCTGTGGGAAGACGGCCACTGCCCAGGTGGTCTCCCGCTCCAAGGATGGGTCCGGGCCGAGGGGCTACAATTTCATGGATCACGCCTGGTTTACCTGTTTCGCCCCGGAAACCGACCCCCAGGTTTCCATTGTGGTCCTGGTGGAGCATGGTGGATACGGGGGAGTGACTGCGGCCCAGGCCGCCAGGCACATATTAGAAGGGATCTTCTCCCCCAGGCCGGGGACCGAGGCAGGATCGGCCGGGGTTTCCTTTACGCTCCCGCCAGGAAACGGGACTTGCAGGGGCCATGCTGGATAGAAGGACCTTTGCCCATTTCGATTGGATCCTTATCGGCTCGGCACTGTTGCTGGCCCTGCTGGGAGTTGCCATGATCTACAGCACGGAAGGGATGGCCAGCGTGCCGTGGCGGAAGGTCATCCATTTCAAGCAGCTCCTCTGGATCCTGTTTGGGCTTATCGGGCTTCTCGTGACCATCAGCATTAACTGGAGGACCATCGTCCGCTTCTCCTACGCCGTCTACGGTTTCTGCCTGGCCTGTCTCCTGCTCGTGGCGGCCATAGGGAGGACGGGGATGGGGGCGCAGCGTTGGATCCATCTTGGGCCGGTCACCTTTCAGCCCTCGGAGCTGATGAAGATTGCACTGGTCCTGGCCCTGGCCAAATACCTTGGCGACCGGGCAGAGGAGATCAAGAGGCCGAGGCAAATCCTGATCCCCGCCTTGTTGACCCTTCTCCCCGTTTTCCTGGTCTTGCGGCAGCCTGACCTGGGGACCGCTATCGTGCTCCTCCTTACCGCTCTGGGGATGATCCTGCTCTTTGGCCTTCCCCTGAGGTATTTCCTTTACTCGGGCACCGCGGGCTTTCTCGGGTTCCCCATCCTGTGGGCCCTACTTCGGGATTACCAAAAACAAAGGGTCCTGGCCTTCTTAGACCCGCAACACGATCCCCTCGGCTCCGGATACCATATCATCCAATCGCGGATTGCGGTGGGCTCCGGGAGGCTCCTGGGGAATGGCTGGATGGCCGCAACTCAAAGCCAGCTCAACTTTCTGCCCGAGCACCATACGGATTTCATCTTTGCCGTTTCCGCAGAGCAATTGGGATTCTTAGGATGCCTCCTGATCCTGGCCCTCTATCTCTTGATCGTATCCCGGGGCTTCCTGGCCGCCCGTCAGGCGAGGGATCTATTCTCCGCCCTCTTTGCCAGCGGCATCGTGATCATGATTACCCTTCAGATCATCGTCAATGTGGGAATGGTAATCGGCCTGATGCCGGTGGTGGGGATTCCCCTCCCCCTGATGAGCTATGGGGGGACCTCCATGTTTACCACGATGATCGCCATTGGCCTGCTGCTGAATATCCGGATGCGGAGATACCTCTTTTGAGGAAGGATTCCCGCGATAAGCGACTCAGCCAATGATTGGCCATCTTATCCAGGAAGGGTGGGTTGGGTCCCAGATTGGGGCCGATTCAGCATGGACGAAATCTCTTTGTTAGAACATCTCAATCCCCAGCAGCGAGAAGCGGTGCTTCACGGCCAGGGCCCACTTTTGATCCTGGCAGGCGCGGGATCCGGAAAGACTCGGGTTATCGCTCATCGCATTGCTTATCTGGTCAGCATCTGCGGAGTAAAGCCCTGGCATATCCTGGCGGTGACCTTCACCAACAAGGCCGCGGAAGAGATGCGTTCGCGGGTGGGATCTTTGCTCCACGGGGCTCCGCTTTCCCCCTCTTCTGCCTACTCATCCAGGCCAGTCGCTCCTTTCATCGGGACCTTCCACTCCACCTGCGTCAGGATCCTGCGCCAGCACGGAGGGCACCTGGGCTATAAGACCCATTTTGCGATTTTCGATGAATCGGACCAATTGGCGCTGGTGAAGGAGTGCCTGAAGGAGATGGATATCTCCGAGAAGTCGATGAACCCCCATGCGGTGCTCTCCCGGATCAGCCAGGCGAAAAATGAGCTCTATGGCCCGGAGGAATATGCCCTGCTCGCCCAAGGTCACTGGGCCGAGAAGACCGCCAGGATTTACACCCGCTACCAGGAGAGGCTGACTGCCGCCAACGCCTTGGATTTCGACGATCTGCTCATGGCGGTCGTCCGGCTCTTTCAGGGTCATCCCCAGATCTTGGAGTCCTACCAGGATCTGTGGCAACACCTCCTGGTGGATGAGTACCAGGACACCAACCATGCCCAGTATCGGATCATTGGCCTCCTGGCGGGCAAGCGTCAGAACCTCTGTGTGGTGGGGGATGACGATCAGTCCATCTATCGCTGGAGGGGCGCGGATATCAGGAATATCCTGGACTTCGAAGAGGGCTACACCAGGTGCAGGGTGATCCGGCTGGAACAGAACTATCGCTCCACCCAGAGGATCCTGGAGGTTGCCTCCTCGGTGATCTCCAGGAACCTGGGAAGGAAAGGGAAGGCCCTGTGGACGGAAAACAAGGAGGGAGAAGCCCCGGTGTATTACGTGGCCGGGGATGAACATGAGGAGGGCGCCTTCATCGCCCGGACGGCCATGGCCCTCGCCCGGGAGCAGGGCTATGGATACAGCGACTTTGCCGTGCTCTATCGCACGAATGCCCAATCCCGCGTGATCGAGGAGGAGATGCGACGGCAGGGGTTGCCCTATACCATCATCGGTGGGGTGCGTTTCTACGCCCGGAAGGAGGTCAAGGACCTCATCGCTTACCTCCGATTCATCCGCAATCCTGGGGATGCCGTGGCCCTGAAGCGGATCATCAACTGCCCGGGCCGGGGGATTGGCCAGGGCACCCTGGGCAAGATCGAAGATCTGGCCCGGCGAGAGAAGGTCTCTTTGGGGGAGGCCTGTCAAATGGCGGGCCGCAGCGATGACTTCTCTCTCCGTCACCGCAAGGTCCTCCAGGGTTTCTGCCAGATGATCGCCGAGCTCAAGACCTCCTCCCACTCCCTGGAGGTCCCGGAGCTTGTCGCCGGGGTATTGGAGCAGACGGGATACCTGAAGGAATTGGCGGAGGAGGGAACCGAAGAGGCCCAGTCCCGGATAGAGAACCTGCGGGAGCTAGTGCAAGCGAGCCGCGATTTTGCAGTCGCCTCTGGTGATTCCACCCTGGAGGCCTTCCTGGATAGCGTCGCCCTGATCAGCGATACGGATGCCCTAGGAAGGGAGGAAGGGGCAGTGACCCTGATGACCCTCCATTCGGCCAAGGGACTCGAATTTCCCATCGTCTTCATGGCGGGGATGGAGGAGGGGGTCTTCCCCCATTCCAAGTCCTTGTTGGAGGAGGCGGAGGTCGAGGAGGAGAGGAGGCTCTGCTATGTGGGGATGACCCGGGCCAAGGAGCGCTTATACCTGATCTCAGCCGGATGCCGCCGCCTCTACGGGATGGAGAACTACAACCTCCCCTCCCGTTTCCTGGAGGAGATTCCAGAGGGCTTGTTGCACAAGGTGGAGCAGGGACAGTCCGGGCCGAGATTGATTCCTTTACACAGCAAAGTGGGCCGGACGGCAAGCTACGAAAGAGATCAGGTGCCCGCCTACGAGGACTTTTCAGATGAGCCCGAATGGGAGTGCCTTCGGCCCGGCCTTCGGGTGCGGCATCCCCAGTTCGGGGTCGGCACTATCCAGGAGCGGATCGGAGAGGGAGAGGGGATGAAGGTCACGGTCTCTTTTCCTGGAGCCGGGAGAAAGAGGTTGGCCGTGAAGTATGCGAACCTGGAGCGGGCCTGAGAGAGGCGAGACCCGATGGAAGAGATGGCTATTGTTGGAGGGGGCTCAGGAGGGAGAGGATGAAGATTAGCAGGGAAGAGGTGGAGCATGTGGCGAATTTGGCGCGCCTTCGTTTCGATGAAGGAGAGATGGAGAAGTTCACCCACCAGCTCAATGCCATCCTGACCTATATCGATAAATTGAACGAGCTGGATACCTCGGGGGTGGAGCCGACCTATCATGTCCTGGATGTGGTCAATGTGTTCCGGGAGGATCAAGTCCAGCCCTCCCTGCCAAAGGAGATCGCCCTGGGCAATGCCCCGGAGCGGGCCGAGGGCTTTTTCAAGGTCCCCAGGATCATAGAATGAACGGGAGGCGGGAGGTGGAGCTTTATCAGATGACGATCCACGAGTTGCACGGACTCCTCCGCAAGAGAGAGGTTTCCGCAGAGGAGATTGCGCGCTCGGTCTTAGAACGTATTGAGGCCGTGGAGGAGAAGGTCAAGGCCTATGTACGGGTTGCCCCGGAAGCGGCACTGGCCCAGGCGAAGGCCGTGGATGGGGAGATCGGTAAAGGCGGCTCGCTCTCTCCTCTGGCAGGCATCCCCCTAGCGATCAAGGACCTGATGTGCACCCAGGGGATACCGACTACTTGCTCCTCCAGGATTCTCCATAATTTCATTCCCCCTTTTGATGCCACGGTCATCCACCGGCTGAGGGAGGAGAGGGTGGCCTTTATTGGAAAGACCAACATGGATGAATTTGCCATGGGCTCCTCCACCGAGAATTCCGCCTTCTTCACCACCAAGAACCCCTGGGATCGGGATCGGGTCCCCGGAGGCTCCAGTGGAGGCTCCGCAGCGGCTGTGGCTGCGGGTGAGGCGATTGCCGCCCTGGGATCGGATACTGGAGGCTCCATCCGCCAGCCGGCTGCCTTCTGCGGGGTAACGGGGATGAAGCCGACCTATGGACGGGTCTCCCGCTTCGGCCTGGTTGCTTTCGCCTCCTCTTTAGACCAGATCGGCCCCTTTACTAAGGATGCGGAGGACTGCGCCCTCGTGCTGAATGTCATCTGTGGCCATGATCCCCAGGATTCGACCTCCGCGGATTTGGCGGTTCCCGACTTCACCAAGTCCTTATGCCCGGAGCTACAAGGATTCCGGCTGGGGATCCCGGCGGAGTATTTCGTGGAGGGGATGGACCCGGAGGTGGAGGCATCTGTGCGAAGGGCCATCGGAGTGCTAAAGGATCTCGGGGCCATTTGCGAGGAGATCTCGTTACCCCATACCGAATATGCGGTGGCCGTCTATTATCTGGTGGCCACGGCCGAGGCCAGCTCGAACCTGGCCCGCTACGATGGGGTCAAGTATGGCTATCGAACCAAAAAGCCTGCGGACCTCCTCGAGATGTACAGTCGCACCCGGGCAGAGGGCTTTGGAGCGGAGGTGAAGCGCCGCATCATGTTGGGGACCTATGCCCTGAGCTCGGGCTACTACGATGCCTACTACCTGAAGGCCCAGAAGGTGAGAACCCTGATCTGCCAGGACTTTGCCAGGGCCTTCGAGAAGTTCGATGCCCTCATCACCCCCACCGCCCCCACCCCTGCGTTTCGCATCGGGGAGAAGGTGGACGATCCGTTGCAGATGTATCTTTCCGACATCTTCACCATCCCCTGTAACTTGGCGGGCCTGCCGGGCATCTCCATCCCCTGCGGCTTCAGCCAGGCGGGATTGCCCATTGGCCTGCAGATCCTCGGAAGGCCTTTCGATGAGGCGAAGGTCCTGCGCGCGGCCTACGCTTATCAACAGGCGACGGATTGGCATCAACGGAGGCCGATCCTATGATGCTTTACTTCGCCTATGGTCCCAATATGGAAAGGGCCCAGATGAAGCACCGCTGCAAGGAGAGCCGCTTTCATTCCGCGGCCCTCCTCCGCGATCATCAGTTGATCTTCCCCCGGCGCTCCGACCTCTGGGGAGGAGGCGTTGTTGGCCTCAAGCCTGCCCCAGGCAAGGTGGTGGAGGGGGTCCTCCATGAGGTGAGCGAGGTGGACCAGAAGCTCCTGGATCAGGTGGAGGACCATCCCCGCTCCTCCCTTCGCAAGCCAGTCACGGTGGA
>JAZDMQ010000156.1:0-3444 GCA_043800755.1 bacterium
CGGCCCTCCAAATGCTCTCTCACCAATCCTTGCACTGCCTCCCGGTCCAGATATTCGTAGATCCTGGCCTGATCACAAAAGAGCTGTCGGCGGACATAATCGATGCTCTCTCCCTTGAACCAACTGGCATCCGGTGCGGAGAAACCCTGCTTTTCCTGATTGGTCACCTCGGAGGGGACATACCGCACCATCGCTTTACGCAGGAGCAGCTTACCATCCTTGGTCTTGTTGAAATACTTGGTATTTTTATTGCCGGGCTCATTTTCATTGAGCCGCACCACCTCAGCCAGATTACCCAGCTTCATGCGTGCCGGCACCTGCATGGCGAAATCGACCAGTTCATTGTCCAGAAAGGGCACCCGGGTCTCCAAGCCGTGCGCCATGCTCAGCTTATCTTCCACGACCAGCAAGCCATGTAGAAAGGTCTTCGCTTCAAAATAGAGCGAATGGTTTACGTAGTCTTCCGGGCGAGTCAGCTCGCGTGCGTGCTTGGTAAAGACATCGCGGAAGATGTCCCGGGTCCAAACATGGCTGACCCCTGGCCAGATGGGCTTGAATACCTGTTGGATCACTCTATTGGGGATCAGGCGTTGCCAGTATAGATAGTATTTGTCGATGTAATCCTCGAAGCTATCGTTCACCACTGCCCGGTAATAGCGCCAGGGATAACCGCCGAAGAGTTCATCCCCCCCATCACCGGACAGAACGACCTTGACGAATTTGCTGGCCAACTGCGCGGCATAGAAATTAGGATAGCTCTGTCCCACGCGAGGCTCTTCCAGGTGCCAGGCCAACTTGGGCAGCACCCGCTCCATATCCCCGGCCTTCAAGACCATTTCGTAGTGCTCGGTCTTGAAGAGGTAAGACATCAATTCCGCCCTCTCCCGCTCATCAAAACCTATTTCCAAGCCGGAGGCGGAATGCAAATCAAAGCCACAGGTGAAGGTTTTGAAATACGGGAGCTGCGTCGCCGCCACAGCGGCGATAGAACCCGAGTCCATGCCTCCGCTGAGGTAGGCGCCCAAATCCACATCACTCACCAAATGGCGTTGGACTGCCTGGCGAAAGAGGCGGGCGAGCTCTTCCAGATATTCCTGTTCCTCTCTGGGGTTCTCCGGCTCCACGAAGTGATAATCCCAGTAACGTTGGAGTCCTGGGAGCTTCTTGGCGCCGAGCGGCACGCGCATATAGGTGCCGGCGGGCAGGATTCTTATCCCCGCAAACAGGGTCCGGTCGGTGAAGAAGTTCTGGAAGGTAAAGTATTCCAGGAGTCCCTCTCGATCCATTGCCATTCGATAAGCAGGGTGAGCGAGGATCGCCTTGACCTCCGAACCAAAGAGAAACACCTGGCCCTGAAGGGTGTAATAGAGTGGCTTGATCCCGTAGCGGTCCCGCGCCAGAAAGAGCTCCTGGCGCGGGCGGTCCCAGATGGCAAAGGCGAACATACCGTTGAAACGCTCGAGGCACTGCTCGCCCCACTCGGCATAAGCGCAAAGCAAGACCTCGGAGTCGCTCCGCGACCGGAAATGGTAGCCCCGGCTCTCCAGTTCTACCCTCAATTCCTGGAAATTGTAGATCTCTCCGTTGTAACTCAGGACGTACTGGCCATCCGGCGTCATCATCGGCTGGTGGGCGGCCGGGGAAAGGTCGATGATGGCCAGGCGGCGATGCCCCAAGCCGACAAAGCTGTCGATGTAGAAACCTTCGCCATCCGGGCCGCGATGGGCGATGGCATCTGCCATTTTCCGCAGAACCACCGGCGAAACCGGCTCGCCATTGAGATTAAAGATGCCGGTAATGCCACACATGGATTTACCGTTCCTCCCCAAAGGCTCGTTGCAGCTCCCGCACGACTGAGGCCTGTTCTTCTTCGGTCATTTGCGCATAAAGGGGCAGGGTCAAGCTGAGGCGATCGGCCAGATAGGCCATGGGAAACTGCTCGGGCCGCAGGCCATATTTTTCCGCATAATAAGAAAGAATGACCGGGGCATGGGTGCCCTGACGGGTAGCAATGCCCCGCGCCTCCAGCCGGGCCATCAGATCGTTGCGTTGCTGATTAATTTCCTCGACATTGTCCAGGGTTGGCTCCTCCGGGCGGAACAGGCAAACATAGGCCTGGTAGCCATGCACATACCCCTCGGGCACTGCCGGCGTCTCCAGCCACTCCAGGCTGGCCAACATCTGGTCGTACAGGCGGGCCCGCCGGGCGCGCTGGTCCAGAATCCACTCCGCGCGTGCCATTTGAGCGCAGCCCAAGGCGCCCTGGATATCGGTCATTCGGTAATTGTAACCCAGATGGCCATATGAGGCCAAGAGAAAAGAGGCCTCGCCCCCGTGCCGATCGAAGTCGGTCCGCGAGGCACCATGATCGCGGAGGATGCGGCTTAGCCGGTCTAAATCGGGATTTCCCGTGGTAATGATCCCGCCCTCGCCGGTGGTAATGGACTTGCGGGGGTGAAAGCTGAAACATCCGGCCTCACCGAAGAGGCCGGCATGCTTGCCGTAATACTTGGCTCCGAAGGCGCAGGCGGCATCCTCGATCACCCACAGATGATGCCTCTGCGCCAGCTCGATGAGGGGCGCCATATCCGCACAGAGTCCGAAGAGATGCACGGGGATGATGCCGACTGTGCGCTCGGTGATCAATCCCAAAACCTGCCCCACCTCGAGGTTGAAGGTGCGCAGATCAATGTCACAGAAGACGGGGCGGGCCCCCATGTATTCTACGACATTCGCGGTGGAGACCCAGGTGAATGCCGGCACGATCACCTCATCCCCGGAGGTCAAACCGAGGGCAGCCACCGCGATATGCAAGGCCGTGGTACATGAGCTGGTGGCAGTTGCGTAGGGGGCGCCGGTGAAAGCAGAGAACCTCTCCTCAAACTCCTTGACGAATGGACCCTGTACCACCCAGCCCGTCTCCAAGGGTTTTCTTACGGCCAACATCTCTTCCGAGCCGATGACCGGCTTGGTAATGGGGATGTTGTAGATCGCATGATTGTCTTTCATCGCCAATGTTACCTCTCCGTGCAGAGTGGGCCATCACCGCGCCCTGCCTTTTCCCCTGGGCCAGAGTCAAGCGAGCCCGCAAGAAAGATCAAGGAACAGCCCTCCTGTGTTTATGAGGACTCCTGCTGCTTCCTTCTCCAGGCGATCAGCTTTTCCAGACCCTCTTGCAGCCCTGTCTTGGCCTTGAATCCGAGATCCCGAGCCGCCTTCTCCGAAGAGCCGACCCGATGGGTCACGAAGGTCTTCCCGGCAGGCTCAAATTGAGGCTTCAGGGACGATCCGGTGATCTCCAGAATCAGTTGGGTCAACTCCATGATAGAGGTCTTCACCCCCATCCCCACATTGTAGAACTCATCTACCGTTTCTGCCTTCAGGGCGCAGATGTTGGCCGCGGCCGCATCCTCCACATAGATAAAGTCGTACGATTGGGAGCCG
>JAZDMQ010000015.1:0-19986 GCA_043800755.1 bacterium
TGAGAGCGCTCGACTCCAGGCCCACGACCCTGCTGCGGGAGTACCCACCGCTGAGGTAGAGGCCCTGAAGGCCGAAGCTGAACAAGCCAAGGCAGCCTATGCGGCTGCTCAGGATGAGATCGCTCGACTCCAGGCCCAAGCCCCTGCTGAGGGAGTACCCACCGCTGAGGTAGAGGCCCTGAAGGCCGAAGCCGAACAAGCCAAGGCAGCCTATGCGGCTGCTCAGGATGAAGCGGCCACCGCCAAGGCGGAATTGGAGAGAGAGCGGGCGGCTTGTGCCCAGGAAATAGGAAGGTTTGAAGCGGAAAAGGTGATCATGGGGGCGGAAGCGGCAGAGGGAGTAGCAGCGGCCAAAGGAGCAAGGGCCTACGCACCAAATGATTATGGGAGAGGACAACAGCTACTGGCACAGGCGAAAGATGCTCTCGCTGCCTCGGCCTTTCCTCAGTCTATTGAAACTGCCAGAGAGGCGACGCGACTCTTTAATATGGCCAGCGATGCGTCAGGCAGGGCCCAAAGGGCCGAAACAGGGGCCTTAAAGACCGCCTGCGAGAGGGCCTTAGCTGAGGAAAGAACGAAATGCGCCCGGGAGAAGGAGCAGGCCTTGGCTGAGGAAAAAGAGAATTGCGCCAAGAGATTGGCCGAGGCCCAAGTTCCCAAACCCGCTGTGGCTCCTGTGGCATCCAAGGTAGATTATCATAAGGTCAAGAAGGGAGAGTGTCTATGGGAGATCGCCGAAACGATCTATGGCGATCCCTTCCAGTGGCCTTTGATCTTCCGGGCCAATCGAGATAAGATTCGAAATCCGGATCTGATTCATCCCAAGCAGCAGTTGAAGATCCCTCGGGATGTGACCCAGGAGGAGATTGACAGCGCGATCAAGGAGGCTTCGGAGAGGTCATGGCCCAAGAGGTAAAAGGGTCTGGCCACTCCCACAGCATACGGTTCATTCTTTTTCACCCTTCAAGACAGCAAACATGCAAAGGAGGAGGCTCTGGCTTGACTGCCGTGGGTCTCCTCCTTTTCGTCTATGGAAAGACATAAGCAAAATAGGATCTCATTAGAGATCGGCACGGAAATTCAGGGCCTTTTTGGCATCAACGATGAATACCTAAGGCTCATCGAGGACTCTCTCGGGGTCCAGTTGCTTCTCCGCAATGGAGTCTTGACCCTCGTTGGATCCTCCTCTGCCGTAGATAAGGCCAGCCAAGCCATATCCGACCTGACCTCCCTCCTTCAGGAAGGCAAGAGTCTCACCTCTGCCGACATCAAGGCCGCCCTCAGATTGTCGGAGGTTGGGGAGAAAGAAACCTTCCAAAAATTCTTCTCTGAGGTGATCGAGGTGTCGCCCAAGAAGAGGCCGGTTCGACCCAAAAGCCTTGGGCAGAAGAGATATATTGATGCCATCCGACAGTATGATATGGTGCTGGGGATCGGGCCCGCCGGAACGGGAAAGACCTATCTCGCTATGGCGATGGCGGTTTCTTCCTTTCTGAAGAAGGAGATCAGCCGCATCATACTCACCCGCCCTGCAGTCGAGGCAGGGGAAAAATTGGGATTTCTTCCCGGAACCCTTTACGAAAAAATCAATCCATATCTCCGCCCCCTCTATGATGCCCTCTATGACATGATGGAATCGGAGCGGGTAAGTCGCCTGTTAGAGATGGGCACCATTGAAATCGCTCCTTTGGCCTTCATGCGGGGCCGAACTCTCAATGATTCCTTCATAGTACTGGATGAAGCCCAGAACACTACTTCTGAGCAGATGAAGATGTTTCTCACCAGGCTAGGCTTTAGTTCGAAGGCGGTGATCACGGGGGACATTACCCAGGTGGACCTACCTGCAGGCAAAGTTTCCGGGCTCATCGAGGTGCAATCCATTGTGAAGGAGGTGGAGGGCATCAAATTCGTGTATCTTACTGAGGAAGATGTCATCCGGCACGAATTGGTGCAGCGGGTCATTCGAGCCTACGAATCCTACCAACAATCCTCTGGTGGGAATCGCCATTGAGCCTTTAGCAGGAAGGAATCATGGTCACAGGAAGTCCAAGAATCCATTCCGCGGCGAACCGAGGGGAAGGGAAGCACCCCCGCGTTGGGGGGTCAGGACACGCAGCTTCACCTGAGAGGATCGAGCTTGCTCTTACCGGTCTCATCTTCCTCTTGGGAGGCGGCGTTCTTCTCCTCTCTCGTCCCACCCCAATGAGATTGACCCCCACCACGCTGCTGAGCCTTCTGGCGATCCCTGGCCTCATCATGGCCTTCTTTTATGGCTATGTTTCAAGGTGGCAGGACCAACGGATAAAGGACCCGAGGAATCTGCGAATCATGGCCATTCTATTTCTTTTCAATGCCCTCATATGCCGCATCTTCCTTATCCTGGCCAATACCATTCATGCCGGTTTCCCTTCCATTCCCCTCTCTTCCTTGGAGTATTCTATACCTGTGGCCCTCACCGGGGTTCTGTTGTCGGTTGTTTTCAATCCCCGCCTGGCCATTGCTGGCTCCATGGCAACCGCCATCCTCTGCAGCTTCTTTTCTACCCATCCCTTTAACTTCTTTCTCATCTCCTTTTCCAGCTCCCTGGTGGGGATCTTTGCTCTGGTGGAGCCAAAGGAGAGGGCCTCTTTCCTCAAGGCGGGGGGCCTGATCGGCGCCTCCAACATGGGGATTATCCTGATCCTGGCATTTCTCTCTCAGAGGGCGGCGTCTCTGCCCTACGATTTGCTTTGTGGTGCGTTGAACGGCCTCTTGGTTGGGATCCTTGCCCTGGGCCTCCTCCCCCCCCTGGAATACCTGTTTGGCATCACCACCAATTTCAAGCTACTGGAGATCTCCAATCTGCATCAAGATATTCTGAGACAGCTCATCCTGATCGCACCCGGGACCTACCATCACAGCATCGTCCTGGGCACGCTGGGAGAAGCGGCTGCGGAGGCCATAGGCGCCAATTCCCTCTTAATTCGCGTCAGCGCCTATTATCACGATATCGGCAAGATCAAGAAGCCTGACTATTTCATTGAGAACCAGATGGGGGCCTTCAATCGGCACGACAAGTTGGCGCCTTCGATGAGCAGCCTCATTCTTACTTCCCATGTTAAGGATGGAGTGGAGTTAGCGAGGGAGAGCAACTTGCCCCTTCCCATTATCGACATCATCAAACAACATCACGGGACTGCCCTCATCACTTTCTTCTATCGGAAAGCGAAGGAGGCCAACAACCGCAGGATGGCCGAAGTCCGCGAAGAGGACTACCGCTATGCGGGACCCAAGCCCCAGACCAAGGAAGCCGCTATCGTCATGTTGGCGGATGCGGTGGAGGCTGCTTCCCGGACCCTCACCGATCCGGCGCCGGCGCGCATCCAGGGAATGGTGCAACGGATTATCAACAACATCTTCGGAGATGGACAGCTGGAGGACTGTGACCTCACCCTGAAAGATCTCCATCGGATCGCCAAGTCCTTCGTCCGAATCCTGACGGCCATCTTCCACCATCGGGTCCAGTATCCCGGATTCAACTTCGAAGATTGGAGCAAAAAGGGAGGAGGCAATGGAGATTTCGGTCAGAAATCAGCAAAGGAAGATAAAGATCGACTTAGGCCTCCTAAGAGAGATAACAGGGAGGACATTAGAAGACTTGGGACATCCTGACGCCGAGTGCGGGGTGCTCGTGGTCAATGATAAGAGGATTGCCCACCTCAATGGCACCTTCCGGGGGATTACCGCCCCCACCGATGTCTTGGCCTTTGCCATGCAGGAAGGCCCCGGGGTCGAATGGGTCCCTCACCTGTTGGGCGATGTGGTGATCTCTGCGGAAAGAGCCCTCTCTCAGGCTCAAGAGAGGGGACACTCCTTGGCGAGCGAGCTTTGCTTCCTTCTGGTCCATGGCCTGCTGCACTTACTGGGATGGGAGGATACCACCGAAGCAGGCCGGAGGAAGATGCTGAGGGCCCAAAAAAGGATCGTGAGGCATATCTTTCCGGATGGCGTGGATAACTGTCGGACCAGAGAGAGGCCCAAGGCCCACATTGCGAGATGAATCCCCCTAAAGGTTGGCTGGAAAGGCTGAATTGTGCGATCGACGGGATCCTTCTGGCGACCCGCACCCAAAAGAGTCTCCGTTTTCATTTCCTCGCCGCATTCTGCGTCCTGCTCCTCACCCTTTTGGTGAAGCTTCCCCGGACAGACCTGCTCATCCTCATCTTTACCATCATCTTGGTGATTTGGGCAGAGCTTTTCAATACGGCCCTCGAATTGGTGGTGGACCTCCTGGCCGATCGATATCACCCGTTGGCCAAGTCGGCAAAGGATGTTGCGGCGGGAGGTGTGCTGATCGTTTCCTTCGGGGCAGCGGTGATCGCCTATTTCACCCTTTTTGCTCCCCTCAATCCTTCCTTGCGGCGTGTCCTCCTGCTTTTGAAGCATCCCCCGCAGCATCTGGCTTTTGTCTCCTTGGCACTGGTGATCGTCATGGTGATTGTCTTGAAGGCCTTGTGGGGGAAAGGAACCCCGCTGCACGGAGGTATGCCCAGTGGACATGCCGCTGTGGGGTTCGCGTTGAGCACCATCCTGACCTTCGTCACTGAGAGTCCCTTGGTGATGGTTTTGGCCTTCGTTCTGGCATCACTGGTAAGCCAAAGCCGCTTGATTCATGGAATTCATACCCGCATGGAGGTTCTCTCCGGGGCCTTGTTGGGAATTCTGGTGGTGGTAGCGATCTTTCAAACCTTCGGGTAGAGGCGGCGAGGCAATGACGAGCAAGATCGGCAAATCGGGATTCATCGGCATTGTGGGAAGGCCCAATGTAGGCAAGTCCACCCTTCTCAATCGTCTGCTGGGAGAAAAGGTTTCCATTGTCTCCCCCAGGCCCCAGACGACCCGTTTCCGCATCTTGGGGATAAAAACCGTTCCCCAGGCCCAAATGGTTTTTATCGATACGCCCGGGGTGCACTCGGGTGGATCCCATTTCAGTCGAGGGCTTTCGAGAGTCGCGTTTCAGGCCTTATCAGAATCCGATCTAATACTTTGGATGGTCGAGCCCTCCGCGGATTTGGACGAGGATGACCGCTCTCTGCTGGAGGAGATCAAAAAGGCTGGACGGTCCACCTTTCTCCTCATCAACAAGGTCGACCTCCTCCCCAGACAGATGCTGCTCCCGCTCATTTCGCAGTTTTCCCTCCTGGCCTCCTTCGCAGAGATCGTGCCCGTTTCTGCCCTGAATGGGGAGAATCTTGATCGGCTGGAGGAGTTGATCATTCGGTATCTGCCTGAGGGTCCCCCTTTTTTCCCTGCGGAGCAGATCACCGACCAGTCGGAGCGTCTCTTGTCTGCCGAGTTCATCCGGGAGAAGATCTTTCAGCAGACCCATCAGGAGATTCCTTACGCGGTGGCCGTTTCGGTCGATGAATTCCAGGAAGAGAAAGAGCAAGGGTTGGTGGTGATCCATGCCACCATCTTCGTGGAAAAAGAGTCCCAGAAGGGAATCCTTATCGGCAAAGGTGGGGCGACCCTAAAGCGAATTGGCGAGTCGGCCCGTCGAGAGATCGAAGCCTTGGTCGGTTGCAAGGTCTATCTTCGCCTCTGGGTCAAGGTAAAGAAGGCCTGGAGAAAGGATCAAGAGGCGCTCAAACAACTGGGTTACTGGTCGTCCTGAGCCCGCGGCTCGGGATCTGCGGAGGATTGATGCCCCTGTATCGCACTGAAGCAATCGTCATGGGAGGCTGGAACTTGGGGGAAGCGGATCGCATTGTCTCCTTCTATACGCGAAGGATGGGACGCATCCGGGGGGTGGCAGCCGGAGTTCGGAGGGTACGGAGCAAATTTGGTGGGAGGCTTCAATTGTTCACCCACGGCACGCTGCTCTGTTTCGCCAAGGAGAATCGAGGCCTGTGCCGGATCAATGAGTTTGAACCCCTTGATTCTTTTCAGGGGCTTCGTTCCGATTTAGGCAGGTTGAGCCATGCCTCGTACCTGGTGGAACTCACCTCTCTCCTGGTCTGGGAGGGGGAGATCTCGGAAGAGACCTTCCTCCTGCTCTTGCGCGCGCTTCGTCGGTTAGAGGCGGGAGTGGAGGTGTTTCATGCAGAGAGGGCCTTCGAGATCGGTCTTCTCCTGATCGCCGGCTATCTACCGGAACTGGGGAGGTGCGTAAGATGCAAGAGGCCTCCTGCGAGAGATCAGGGGGCCTCCCTTGCTCCGGAAGAGGGGGGTATCCTGTGCCCGGACTGCCAAACGAAATTTCACCCTTCCCTTCCGCTCACTCCGCCCTCTCTGGTCTACCTGCAAGAAGCAAGAGGAGGGGACCTGGGGAAGCTTCTGGGGATTCCGCTCTCCTGGCAGGAGAGGACCGAGATCTCCAGTGCCATGCGGGCTTACTTTAACCACATCCTGCAAAAAAGAATGCATACCCTCGATTTCATGGCGCAATTGGAAAAAGCGACCGGGGGTGAGATGGGCTGAATTGATTTTTCCCTATATAATGTAACTAGGATAAGGGCGGAGGCTTACATCCACAGTTTGGGAGTAACTGTGGCTAATGGTTCCGTAATATATCTTGTAGCCGGCAACATCCTCTCCTGGGCTTGAATCCCATTTCAGTTGTACCTCGGCGGCATGGGTGGCTGGAAGAGACAGGGGGGGTAATAGGGCGAGGAAGGCAAGCGCTATCAGACACAAGGTATATGGGTTGGAACACTTCTTCGAGCAGGAATGCTTTGAAAGATGAAGGGTTAGCATAACGGCAGACCCTCCGTTTTATTTCATGGGCCATGGGGGATCCGGCACCGATAAGTCATGGGCGCAAAAGAAACGGCTGAAAAAGCAAATGCCAACAAGCAGAAGGACTTTGGATACTTGATTCCATAGACCAACGGGGTCAGCGCCCATCGGGTGACTTCCTTCAGCATCTCCTGCTGTCGAATGTAATTCGCAATGGGTGGCGATGTCCTGTAATACAAACCGACAAAGGCCCTCCCGAGTTTGTTCGTCAGGAGATGGGTGTCCCTGAATTGCCTCAGAATCTGGACCTCCGGGGCCAGGTAACTCCCATAAGCCACAGTGGCGATGAAACAGCCGCCGCCTGCACCCGCACCGCCATCGGACGAAGAGGAGGAATTCTCCGCCGCAGGGGGCAAATTGGACGAACTATTAGATGAAGCGGATAAGTGGCCAGAAGAAGAAGACGTAGAACAGGGTACTACGACTCCGGGCCCTGGAAAGGGATAGCGGACTTCATTCGAATAGTCACTCCAAATTCCCTTGGTGTTCTTCGCCTTGACTGCAAAGTAATAGGTTTTCTTTTCCTCAAGTCCTGAGATTACGCAACTGGTCGACAAACCCACATAGCAGTAGTACCAGTAAGACCCACTGACAGGACCGTAGAGTACGGTGTAAGACGCAATATCTGGTTCAGGGTTTCGATCCCATGCCAGTTGGACCTGGGCAGCCTGTATGTCTTGGAAAGAGCAGAATGGAACTAAAAGAGAAATTATTAGGACTGTGAGATGAAGATAATAACACGGCAACATCTTTGGCCGAAGATCGCCGCGAAGATTTGTCTTTAGCATGCCGCCGATGCCCTCCTCTGAAACTATTGAGTGATGAGAATTTCAGGCCTCGGGTAATGCTGACTTCCCCTGCCGGAATTACCACCCTGTTCCTTCCAAAACCTGTGCCGGTGGCGTTGCATCCCTCTCCGTCGCAGGGGTTAGTACTTTGCATGCACCTTAATCCATCTCGCCTGCCAAAAGCAAGAAAAAATGTGAGATGCGAAATCATGATCTTCATTTGATGTAACGAAATCATTCAGCCTCACCCCGGGAGATGATGGACACCAGAGCCCTGTCCCTGGAATTGATTTGGGAGAGCCTCATGTACAACAAGAAACCCAGCATCGAAAGCAACAGCATCGAGAGCAAGGCCCCGGGATAGTTTACACCGTAGATCACCGGAGTCAGCGTCCAGCGGGCCATGGTCCTCAATATCTCGTGGTCATGGATGAATCGGGCAACGGGGGGCGAGGTCCGGTAGTAGAACCTGACAAAGGCCCTGCCCGGGGCGTTGGTGAGCAGGCGGCTATCCCTGAATTCCCTCAAGGCCATCACCTCTGGGGCCATGTAGCTTCCATAGGCGGCGGTGGCGATGAAGCAGCCCCCACCGGCACTGCCGCCTCCGCTGCCAGAGGATGAAGACGAATCTTCCCCTGAAACGGAGGACCCGGATAGATCCCCCGTGGAAGAGGATGCGACGATCTCCCCTGGGTTGTACTGGTTGGAGAAGGGATAGCGGATTTCAGTCGAATAGTCGCTGATGTCTCCGAGGGCATTGTATGCCTTTATCGCGAAGTAATAAGTGGTCTTGGGTTGAAGCCCCGAGATCGCGCAGCTGGTGACCGGGCCGACATCCACATCGTAGGAATAGGATCCGCTGGTGGTGCCATAGTAAACCCTATAGCCGGCGATATCCGGCTCGGGATTGCGATCCCAGGCCAGCCTGGCCGTGGTCGCCTGGGCATCCCGGATGGAGATGGTGGCGGCGAAGAGAATGCTCGCCAGGACCAGGAGAGACCAGAGGATGAGGCGAGAAGGCCTCTTGGTGGTGCTATCGCCATGGAAATATACCCCTAACATGACAGAACCTCCTGCATTGAAATCCCTGTGCCACGCGAATTTCAACACTCAGGAGGTGCTGTCTTCGCCTGGCAACCCTGCTACCCTATCCCCGAGAGGACTTAGGCCAGTGGCTTTGCGTCCCACTCTTTCGGTGTGGTTTGCCTTTTTCAAGTTTTTGTCTTTGTATCAGCTCGGAAGAGCGTCCTACCGGTCTCTATATTTCGCAAAAAAGATGCCAATAAAGGTAAAGGGGAACGGACTCCCGATTTCACCCGCCATCCCTGTTGGACGGGCTCGGCCGGACATCCATGGAGCCGCCTCATTGCCCCGCCTTCCTCAGAAGCTGTTACCTGGAGGTAACAATTTGGGTAATCCTTTTCCCAGATCGGTCTATAAGGGCAGAAAGGAGGGTGGATGCCTCCATGCCCTTGCTGTCTGGTGCTCACGATATCCTTGCCGCCCCAGGCCGCGTAAACCCATTGCTGGGGACTGCTCTGTTAATTTGAGACTTGATTTTCAAGTCCCTATGCTGCATAATAAAAACAGTTTACTGTTCGGGTGATAGCGGAACGATTCCCTGATGGCCCATACAGACGGCCTATCAAAGCGGCCGGCTATCTCCCTCAGGCGTCCATTTTAATCACCAATTCTTCCGAGGATATTGAGGACATGATGGAGTACAAAGCAACCCTCCACCTCCCCCAGACCTCTTTTCCCATGAAGGCCAACCTGGTCGAGAGAGAGCCGGCTATTCTGAGATTCTGGGAGGAGATGGGACTCTATGAGCGATTGCGGGAGCAGAGGAAAGATAAGCCGCGCTGGGTCCTCCACGACGGCCCTCCCTATGCCAACGGGCATATCCACATTGGGCACGCCCTGAACAAGATCCTCAAGGACTTCGTGGTGAAGAGCAAGTCCATGGCGGGATATAATGCGGCCTTCATACCCGGCTGGGACTGCCACGGCCTGCCCATCGAGCACCAGGTGGAAAAGGAGCTGGGGAAGAGAAAGGATGAGATGTCCCTGGCGGAGAGGCGCAGGCTCTGCCGGGAGTACGCAGAGAAGTTTGTGGAGATCCAGCGCGCGGAATTCCGCCGCCTGGGGGTCCTGGGGGATTGGGATCGCCCCTATCGGACCATGGACTTTCCCTATGAGGCGACCATCGTCTCCCAATTGGGGAAGTTTGTGGGCGGAGGGAGCCTCTACAAGGGGTTGAAGCCGGTGCACTGGTGCTCCTCCTGTCAGACCGCCCTGGCCGAGGCGGAGGTAGAATACGAGGACCACGCCTCCCTCTCCATCTTTGTCAAGTTTCCCCTGCACAGCGATCCCTCCGGGATCCTCCCCTGCTTGGCCCAGCAGAAGGTCTCGGTGGTCATCTGGACCACCACTCCCTGGACCCTTCCTGCCAATTTGGCGGTTGCTTTCCATCCCCAGTCTGACTATTTGGCAGTCAAGGTGGTGGGTGAGGTCTTCATCCTGGCCAGCGCCTTGCTCCCCCAGTTGAAGGGGAAGCTGGGCTGGAGAGATCCCCAAGTCCTGGGCTCCTTCAAGGGAAAGAGCATGGAAGGGATGAAGTGCCGGCACCCCTTCCTGAATCAAGAATCCCTCTGCATCCTCGCCGATTATGTCACCCTGGATCAAGGGACCGGGGCCGTCCACACCGCCCCCGGGCATGGGGCGGAGGACTACGAGTCGGGCATCAGATATGGCCTCCCCATCTACAACCCGGTGGATGATCGTGGCCATTTCCTTCCGGAGATCAAATTCTTCGGAGGCATGGAGGTATGGGAGGCGAATGCGGCCATCACAAAAAAGCTCAAGGAAGAGGGCATGCTCTTGGGCACGGAGACCCTGACCCACGCTTACCCCCATTGCTGGCGCTGCCGGTCGCCTATCATCTTTCGGGCCACCGAGCAGTGGTTCCTCTCCATGGAGAGAAATGGGCTGCGCCAGAGGGCGTTACAGCAGATCAGGGAGGTGAAGTGGATCCCTCCCTGGGGCGAAGAGCGGATCTATAATATGATCGCCAGCCGCCCGGACTGGTGCATCTCTCGGCAGCGCGTCTGGGGGATTCCTATTACCGTGTTCTACTGCAAAAGCTGCGGGGCCACGGTCGCCGAGCAGCCGCTCTTCGATCATGTGGCCTCCCTCATGGCCGATCAGGGGTCCGATATCTGGTTTTCCTGGGAGGCGGAAGACCTCCTCCCTCCCGGATATCTTTGTCCTCAATGCCGAGGGGCGGCCTTTGAGAAGGAGATGGATATCCTGGATGTCTGGTTCGATTCCGGGGTGAGCCAGGCGGTAGTGCTCCGGACCAGGGCCGACCAGGGCTGGCCGGCCGATATGTATCTGGAGGGGAGCGACCAGCATCGAGGCTGGTTCCACAGCTCTCTGTTGGCCGCCGTGGGGACCGATGACCTGGCCCCCTACCGCTCCGTCCTCACCCATGGCTTTGTGATGGACGGGGAGGGCAGGAAGATGTCCAAGTCCGTGGGGAATGTGGTCTCCCCCCAGGAGGTGATCGATCAATTTGGGGCGGAGATCCTCCGGCTCTGGGTGGCGGCGGAGGATTATCGAGACGATATCCGCATCTCGGGAGAGATCCTGAAGCAGCTCTCCGAGGGCTATCGCAAGATCCGCAATACCTTCCGGTACCTCTTGGGGAACCTCTACGATTTTGATCCCCAGAGGGACCGCGTCCCCTATCAGGATCTGTTGGAGATCGACCGCTTCACCCTGTATCAGCTGCAGCGGCTGATCCAGAGGATTCGCAGGGCCTACGAATCTTACGAATTTCATATCCTCTTTCACGGCCTCCACAACTTCTGCATCCACGACCTCTCTGCCTTCTATCTGGATGTGCTGAAGGACAGGATCTACATCGCCAAGGCCGACTCCCCGCTCCGGCGCGCGGCCCAGACCACCCTGTATGAGGTGTTGGTGACCCTGACCAAGCTCATTGCCCCGGTCCTCTCCTTCACTGCGGAGGAGGTCTGGCAGCAGATCCCGAAAGGACCGCAGGATCCGGAGAGCGTCCATCTCTGCGTCTTCCCTGAATCCCAGGAGGGCTATCTCGACGAGGAGTTGGCAGAGCGATGGAAGAGGCTGCTAACGGTGAGGGATGAGGTGCTTGCGGCCTTGGAGGGGGCGCGCAAGGAGAAGCTGATCGGCAACTCCCTGGAGGCAGAGGTGAAGATCCGGGCCAATCACCTGCTCTATGACCTCCTTTCGCGCCATGAGGGAGAGCTGGCGGCCCTCTTTATTGTCTCCCGGGTGGGCCTGATTCCCGCGGGGCCCGGGGAGACCGAGGAGGGGAGGGAGCTGGAGGTTCGGGTTAACCGGGTCAAGGGTGAGCGATGCGAGCGCTGTTGGAATTACAGCGAGGCCCTGGGTAGGGATCCCTCTCACCCCACCCTCTGTCCCAGATGCACCGCAGTGATGCGGCAGATCTCAGGAAGCTAAAGTGGGCCAGGGCGGAAAAGTCTACTTCTACGGGCTGGCAGGCATCTTATTGGCAGCGGACCAGGCCTCCAAATTCCTGGTGGGCCAATGTATTCCTGCTTCCGCCTCCATTCCCATCATCCCTGGGCTCTTCAACCTCACTCATATCCTGAATCCGGGGGCGGCCTTCGGCTTTCTCGCCACCCAGGACGCCTCCTTCCGCAATCCTTTCTTCATCGGGATTTCTGCCCTTGCCCTCCTCATCCTGTTCTTTTACTATCGCCGCCACGGAGGATCGAGGACTCTCTCGAGTGTAAGCTTAGGGATGATTGGAGGAGGGGCGATGGGGAATCTCCTGGACCGCCTCCGTCAGGGGGCGGTGGTGGACTTCCTCGACCTGCATGTGGGAGGCCATCACTGGCCGGCCTTTAACCTGGCCGATTCGGCCATCTCCATCGGGGTGGGATTGCTGATCTGGGAACTGTGGAGGGAGACAGGGAGGCCGGCGCCGGGCACTGCATCCCGGGGCGGCACTGGACCCATCGCTCCGCAGATGAGGAAAGGTGGGCCCTGATGCATCCGATCCTCTTCAACATTGGACCTTTTACCCTCCACACCTACGGCCTCTTCATCTCCATGGGGGTGCTATTGACCATTGCCGTAGCGGTCAGGGAGGCCCGAAGGGAAGGCCTGGATTCACAGCAGATGCTGGATCTGGGTTTTTATCTTCTGCTCGCCGCCATCCTCGGCTCCCGCCTCCTCTATGTCCTCATCTTTTACCAGGATTACCTGCCGCGCCCCTGGGCCATCTTTAAGCTTTGGGAGGGGGGATTGGTGTTTTATGGGGGGCTACTCCTGGCGTTGCCGGTGGGGATCTGGTACCTCCGCCGCCACCATCTACCCCTCTGGAAGACGACGGATATCTGGGCGGCTCCGCTGGCCCTGGGACACGCCGTGGGTCGGGTGGGCTGCTTTGCGGCGGGATGCTGCTATGGCAGACCGACCGAGATCCCCTGGGCGGTTATCTTTACCGATCCTCAATCCCTGGCGATCCTGGGTGTTCCGCTCCATCCGGTGCAGCTTTACGAGGCCCTTTGCAACCTCCTCCTCTTTCTTTTCCTTTACTTCTATCGTCCTCACCGCCGCTTCGATGGCCAAGTCTTCTGGCTTTATGTGCTGCTCTATTCCCTGATCCGCTTTGCCCTCGAATTCCTGCGGGGAGATGCGCGGGGCTTCATCCTTCCCCCTTATCTCTCCACCTCTCAGGGGTTCAGCATCCTCCTGGTGGCCGCCTCCCTGATGATGCTCCAGCGTCTAAGAAAAATAAGGAAAAGAGGGGCCTGATGAAGGATCCGGGATCTGAGGATCACAAACCTGGGGAGCTTCACTACCTCGTCTCCGCCTCCGATTCCCATCAGCGGCTCGATACGTTTCTCTCCTCCCTCTCCCAGCTTTCTCGGTCTCAGGTGCAGCGGCTGATCGAGAAGGGCCGCGTCTGGGTGAACGAAAAACCGGGGAAGAAGGACCACAAGGTCAAGGCCGGGGAGGCGGTGGTCCTTTCCCCCTTGCCGGATCAACCCTCGGACCTCTGCCCAGAGGCCATTCCTCTCATGGTCCTCTTCGAGGACGAATCCATCATCGTCCTGAACAAGGAGCCGGGGATCGTGGTCCATCCCGCCCCAGGACATCCCTCCGGAACCTTGGTTCACGCCCTGCTTCACCATTGCCCGGACCTGGGGGCGATTGGGGGCATCCTGCGCCCGGGGATCGTCCACCGCCTGGACAAGGAGACCTCTGGCCTGCTGGTGGCGGCCAAGAGCCAAGAGGCCCATCAGTCCCTATCTTTGCAGTTCAAGTCCCGGAAGGTGAAGAAACAATATCTGGCCCTGGTCTTAGGGAAGGTCTCCCCGGATCGGGGGGAGGTGGAGGTCCCCATCGGCCGTTGCCTGGGGGACCGGAAGAAGATGGGGGTGAGGACCGGCAAGGCAAGGGTGGCGGTGACGCGCTATCGGGTCCTGGAGCGCTTCCCCGGTCTGACCCTGCTCGAAGTGACGCCCGAGACCGGGAGGACTCATCAGATCAGGGTGCATCTGGCGCACCTCGGCCACCCGATCTTAGGGGATCAGGTCTACGGGGGGAGAAGGAAGGCGGGGAGGGGGAGGGCCGGAGGAGGGGAGATCCTCGCCAAACGCCAAATGCTCCACGCCTGGCATCTAAGTTTCCTCCATCCGAAGAGCGGGGAATATTTGACCTTTACGGCCCCTATTCCCTCTGACCTGGAGGGGATTTTGGAGGCCCTGCGATCCACAATGGGGGAGGGGGATGTGAGGGAAGAGGATTGGGGCGTTCTGTCGGAGGGGTGATCTATCGGGGGAATCAGATCATCGCCGGGACCGATCAGTTCATTGTCAGGCTGAAGGTCCTGCGGAGGAAATTCCTTTTCCTATGCCTTTCTTCAATCCCAGGTTCCGAACGGAAAAGCCTATGTGGTGGGGGTTGTAGGGGTGCCCTTACGCCCCTAACAGGGAGATCAGTCGTTCCTGGAGGGCCTGGGCAGGACAGGCACTGATGGCGATGAGTTTTTGCGGGGATCGGTGGCCTCCTTGCACCGAGAGCTGAGATCGCCTCAGTCCCAGTTGGTCGGCCAGAAATCGGAGACACGCCTCGTTGGCCTTTCCTTCCACCGGGGGCGCGTTGACGGAGATCTTGAGGCAATCTCCCTGTACCCCGACGATCCTCTCCTGGGTGGAACGAGGACGGAGGAGGATCTTGAGGAGGCACCCCTCGGGGCCTCCCTGAAGAAAAGGCAAGGGGGATTCGCGGCTATCTTCTCTCACCTGCCTCTGCCTCTGGCCCGCCTTCGTCTTCCAGGCCGAAGCCGAGTAGTTCCTGATGGGCCTGGAGGATGGATCGCATCTTGGCCCGGAGGGTGCTCCGCTGGCGCTTGAGCTCGGCGATGTCTGCCTCTACCTGCCCCAGGCGCGACTGTGCCTCTTCGAGGATCTTCTTGGCCTGGATCTCTGCCTCGCGGGTGAGGATGTGGGCCTCCCGCCCCGCAGCGTCCTTGATCTGCTCTGAGAGCCTCTGCGCGGTGATGAGGGTATTGCGCAGGGCCGACTCGTTTTCCTGAAACTGGCTGATCTCCTGGGCTTGCTGCTTCAGCTTCTCTGCCTGGGCCGCATTCTCCCTCATCAACTTCTCCAGCTGCTCGGCCATATCCTTCAGGAAATCCTGGACCTCCCCCGGATCGAAGCCACGAAGGCGTCGGGAGAACTGGGTCTGCATTAGATCGAGAGGAGAGATCTTCATCATCTGAGCCTCCCTGCCAGATCGATAAGGGTGCGAACGAGAAAGCTGCGTAAGAAGTAGATGATCAAAACCGCGATTGCAGGAGACAGATCAAAGCCCAGGCCGCTTCCCGGAATGATCCGGCGCAGGGGCCGCAAGGCCGGCTCGGTGATGGCGTGCAGGAATCTGACCAGGGGGTGGTAGGGATCCGGGTGCACCCAGGAGATGAGGGCCCGGATGATGATGATCCAGAAGTAGAGGCCGAGGAGCCAGTCGAGGACTTGGGCGAGGGCCGCGAGGAAGTTGGCCAGAACGAACAAGGGGAGCCTCCTTGAAGTTGACTGCAACAGGCTGGGGGGGCCTTCAGCGCGCCAGCTCCTGAGATCGGTGGGCGGCCGCCTCTGCTGCCTCTTGGAGGATGCCGCGGAAGTCCCTCTCCTCCAGGACCTTCAGGCCAGCCAGCGTGGTGCCTCCAGGAGAGGAGACTCGCTCTCGCAGGGTCCGGGGATCCTCCCCGGTCAAATCCACCATGCGGGCTGCGCCCAGAAAGGTCTGTACCACCAGGAGCTGGGCGACTTCCGCGGGAAGTCCGAGGTGCATGCCCGCCTCGCGCAGCGCCTCCATGGCCAAAAAGACATAGGCCGGTCCACTGCCCGAGACCGCGGTGACCGCATCCATTAAGGCCTCTTCCACCACGGCCACCTTCCCCACCGAGGAGAAGATTGATTTGGCCACCTCCAGATCCTCCGGGGTCGCATGGGGGCTCAGGCAGAGGGCGCTGGCCCCTACCAGGACCAGGGCGGGGGTATTGGGCATGACCCTCACCACCCGGGCCTCCCGCTGCAGCTCTTCGATGATCAGGGCGGTCGGGGTGCCCGCAGCGATGCTGATGAGGGTCTGGTCCGATCGCAGGGCCCCCTTGATTTCGCGGAGCACCTCCCTCATATTCTGGGGCTTGACGGCCAGGAGGAGAATGTCACATGCGGCCACCAGGGAGCAATTGTCCTCGAAGGACTTGAGGGAATACCTCTCGCGAAAGTACTGGAGGCGCTCGGCTCGTACATCGGAGACCAGAATGGATCCAGCATCGACAAGATGGGAGGTCAGGAGGCCGCGAATGAGGGCCTCCGCCATGTTTCCTGCGCCCAGAAATCCGATTCTCCTCCCTGAGAGCATCCTCCCCTCCATATCGGCCCTTTATATATAGGCAGAGAGCCTTTCAAGTCAAGCACTTTCGGCGCGCAGGGCATTTTAGCCTTGCTTTCGCAGAGGATTTGGTCTATTTTTGGAAAAATTTTTCCCCTCGGGGGGCCCTGATGATGAATGAGAGAACTGGGGTGCTACACCTTCTGGAACGGCTGCGATACGCCTTTGAGCAAAGTCGAGCATCCCGCACCGCGGAGCACTTGGCCCGGCAACTCTCCTCCCTCTCCGACCCAGTCTTACGGCTTCATAGCTTCGGCCAGAAACTACGGGAGATGTCTGCCATGCGGATCTCTCTGGGGCTACTGCCGCACCTTCTGCGCCAGGATTTAGTGGAGATTGCCCAGTATGAGTCCCTGCCTCCCGCGGTGAGGGAGAAGGCGAGCCGACTGGCCAGAAAGAGGGAGCTCGCCGCAACACTCTCCCTGAGGGAAGGGGACTGATGGCCGGCCATTTTTCTCGGGTCTATGCCCTGGTCGCCGCCATCCCCTCGGGCCAGGTGGCGACTTATGGTCAGATTGCCTCCCTGTTGGGAGATCCGCGGGGAGCGAGGACGGTGGGCTGGGCCCTGCACAGCAATCCCTATCCCGGGGTGGTGCCTTGCCACCGGGTGGTCAATAAGAGGGGCGAATTGAGCGGCGGGTTCGCCTTTGGAGGCCCGGAGGTACAGCGTTCTTTGTTGGAGCAAGAGGGGATCTCCTTTCTGCCCGACGGAAGGGTAGACCTGGAAAGGCATCTCTGGCAGCCAGGCAGGAGAGATGCCACCCTCATGGAGACCCTCCTTGGCCAGCGGGTCGCACCGGTCCATCGCCAGCGGGTCGGGACCTGGCCGCGGTCAATCTGAAGACCCTGCGGCACTCGAGGGAGAGAGCGAGCTTTCCGGGCGAGGGCCATGTCCGGCGAGATGAGAAATCTCTATAAGCGAATGGATGTCTTCCGCAGAGGGGAAGGAAGCGACCCTGAGAGAGATTGAGCACCAATCCGTAAGAGGAGGAAGAACGCATGGAGGTCAGACCGAGTGCCAGCTATAGCCTTACGATGAGATTGGAGATCCTCAACCAGCCGGGGATGTTGGGCAAGACCACCACGGCCATTGGGGAGGCAGGGGGGGATATCCGCGCCGTCGATATCGCCGGCTTCACCAAGGGGACCATCATCCGCGACATCACCGTCAACGCCCGGGATGATAGGCATGGTCGGGAGATTGTGGAGCATGTGAAGAAGGTGGCGGGGATTCATGTGGTCAGCGTCTCCGATCGCACCTTCCTCCTGCATCTGGGAGGAAAGATCGAGGTGGTCAACAAGACGCCCTTGAAGACCCGGGATGATCTCTCCATGGCCTACACCCCAGGCGTGGCCAGGGTGTGCATGGCGATCCACGAGGATCCGAAAAGGGCCTTCTCCCTCACCATCAAGAAGAATATGGTGGCGGTGGTGAGCGATGGGACCGCAGTCCTGGGATTGGGGGATATTGGGCCGGAGGCGGCCATGCCGGTCATGGAAGGCAAGGCGATGCTTTTCAAGGAGTTCGGTGAGGTAGACGCCTTCCCCATCTGCCTGGCTACCAAGGATGTGGATGCAATCGTAAATACGGTCAAGTACATGGCGCCCACCTTCGGCGGGATCAACCTGGAGGACATCTCTGCCCCGCGCTGCTTTGAGATCGAGGAGCGTCTAAAGAAGGAGATCGACATCCCGGTGTTCCATGACGATCAGCATGGCACGGCGGTGGTGGTGCTGGCCGCCCTCATCAACGCCCTCAAGATCGTCAAGAAAGAGTTCTCCGACCTGAAGGTGGTCGTCTCCGGGGTAGGGGCCTCCGGGGTGGCCTGCAGCAAGATCCTGATGTCCGTGGGGGTGAAGAACCTCATCGGGATCGATCGCGCAGGGGCCATTTACAAGGGCCGCAAAGAGAACATGAACTTCATCAAGGAATGGTATGCGGAGCATAGCAATCCCCAGGGCCTCAAGGGGAGCCTCATGGATGTCATCGAGGGGGCAGACCTCTTTTTGGGCTTGTCCGGGGCAGGGCTCTTCCCGGTAGCGGCTCTAAAGAAGATGGGCCGGGATCCCATCGTCTTTGCCATGGCCAATCCCACCCCTGAGATCATGCCGGAGGAGGCAGAGCCCTATGTGAAGGTCATGGCCACCGGCCGCTCGGATTACCCGAATCAGATCAACAATGTCCTCTGTTTCCCCGGGCTGTTCCGGGGCGTCCTCGATTGTCGGGCCCGGGAGATCAACGAGGAGATGAAGATCGCTTCGGCCAAGGCCATCGCCTCAGTGGTGGGCAAGAATGAGTTGAGCCCTGATTATATCATCCCATCGGTCTTCCACAAGAAAGTGGCCAAGGTGGTGGCCTCGGAGGTAGCCAAGGCGGCCTATAAGACGGGGGTCGCCCGGAGACAGAAGAAGTTCATCTCCCTGTATTAGATCTGACCTGCATTCCAACCCGATCCATGAAAGGTGGGAATGGACAAGAAGATGGACAAGGGAAACGGTCCCGCCGCCGCTGAGAGGTCATGAGCGGGAGGCGGTCCCTCAAGAGACAGGGCCGTTCGGGTCGGAGGATTGCCCTCAGCCTCCTTTTGTCGGGCGCCCTCCTGACGGCCCTCGTCTTTTTCCTCTCCCGGGCCCATCTCTTTCCCTTCCCTCCGGCAGAGAAGGTGATCCTCGGTGAGCTGAAGAGGGGGGAGTCCCTCTCTACTTCCCTCCAATCGCAGGGACTCTCCCCCGCTCTCATCACCTCTATCATTCAGACCCTCCAACCCCTGTTCGACTTTCGGAGGAGCCAGCCTGAGGATCGGTATCGGCTGGTGCTGGATGGGAGGGGTGAAATCCGGGGCTTCACCTACCAGGTGGGCCTCCTGGACTCCTACGAGATCAGGAGGGTGGAGGGGCGGCTCCAGGCGCAGAGGAGGACCGCCTCCCTCGAGGGCCGGAGGGTCCTCGTCGAAGGCACAGTGGAGGCCTCGCTCTTTGAGGCCCTGGAGGACCTGGGCGAGCAGGCTTCTCTGGTGATGGACTTTGCCACGATCTTCCTCTGGGACATCGACTTCAACACTGATCTGCGGGGCGGGGATCGGTTTCGGATGGTGGTGGAGAAGTTCTATCTGGGGGACCAATTCGTCAAATATGGGCGGATCCTCATCGCCCAATATGAGAATCAGGGGCGAATCTTCACCGGGATTCATTTCAAGGACAGCAAGGGCAATGAGGGCTATTTCACCCCGGAGGGGAGATCGGTGAAGAAGGCCATGCTTCGCTCCCCCCTGGAGTTCAATCGCATCAGCTCCCGGTTCACCCGGTCCCGTCTGCATCCCATCCTGGGAGGATATCGGCCGCATCTGGCCGTGGATTATTCGGCCCCTCAGGGGACCCCGGTCTGGGCAGTGGCCGATGGATCGGTCGCCTCCTGTGGATGGTCGAGAGGAAATGGCAATTG